>DIUL01000055.1 GCA_002422345.1 Acetobacteraceae bacterium UBA6159 | reverse complement strand
AAAAGGGCTTCACCCGATTCCCCTGTGCCAAGGGGCGGCCTGCCCAGGTTACAAGGCAGCCACGCGTCAGGTGATCGGCGCCGAACCGGCCAACTCAGTCAACGTTCGTCCAAGGTCGGCGGGCAGGGCACCCAGGTCTAAAATCGTCCAGCCCTCCGGCCCCTTCATGGCCGCAAGACGGGGCTGGGCTAGGCTGTTATCGAACACAAAGACCCGATCGGCTGCGTTGGCGAACCACCGGAACAGCATGTGCGACCGCGCCCGCCGCTGGCGAATGCGCTCGGCTGGGACCGCGTGGCCCCCAAGAGTGACCCGCTGGTCGACGCGCGCGACGTTCAGCTCCGCTTCCCGCACGGTGACGTAAATGAGGTCAATCCGATAACCCATGGCCCGGGCGGCGCCAACGCGATCCTGATATTTGTCGGATGACAGGACTGTCTCGACGATGACCGACCGGCCCGCGGCGATCTCGACATCCAGACGATTATCGGTGATCCGGGCCGCCCGCAGGCTCTGCCGCTCGGTCGGCTGGCCGCCACCAGCGAGTTCCCGCGCAACGTCATCGGCATTGAGGGAGACGTCCGGGACGCCAAGGACAGACGCGAGAACACCACTCCGCACCAGAGTCGTCTTCCCGGAGCCATTCGGCCCCGCGACGATAACAAAGGCGGGCATCAAGGTCGCTCCCGGTCGATCGACCGAAAGCCTGACGGACAGCGCTTAAGGAACCGTTAATCGGAACAAAAATCACGGGAAGACGACGTCATCCGGCGCTGACGCGAGAAGCAGGCATGTCAGGCCCTGGTTGAACGCCGGCTCCCGTCCGGAAAAAGCCAGACAACCGTGCCATCGTCGTCAAGGACCGCGACCGGCTGTCCGGCGACATGACTGTCGGCTATCGCATCGCTGACGGTGCGTTGGAACCCTGCCTCCAGCAGCCGAGCAATGTCGGCGACCGGCAGCTGTGGGCCGGGCTGAGGAGAAAGCGCCGGAGGCGCCGCCCCGGGCATATCCGTCACATGGTCGTCCATGGCTCTGAGACTATCAGAAATAGGCCACCGCGACCACAACAACCTCACCCAGCCTTCTCCCCCACCGCCTTCTCCCGGCGCCACCACCACACACCCATGATCGCCACCAGGACCCAGCCGGTCGCCTCCACCACCTCGATCGCCATCAACGGGCCCAGCACGTCCGCCAGACCCCCGATCAGCAGAATCCCCAGCGGCCCCATCCCGATGCACACCGTCAGCAGCCCCATCAGCCGGGACCGGATATGCGTCGGCGCGTGCAGCACGATCAGCGAGGTCTGCATGTTCGCGAAGGCAGACGACCCGAACCCCGCCACCGCCAGGCACAGGCACGCCAGGCTGAACACCGGCATCAGCGGCATCAGCATCACGCAGGTCAGGAACACCAACGACCCGCCGATCATCAGCACATGGCCCGACAGTCTCGGCCCGCCGCTCGTGAGCCACACGCCGCCGATGAAGGCACCCAGGGACTCCGACGCCGCCAGCACGCCCACCCAGGTCGGAGAGACCTCGAAGATGATCCGCCCGATCGGGGCCACCAGCGCGTTATAGGGAAACCCCAGCAGGTTCATCGCGATCGTCACCGCCAGCACACCCGCGATCGTGACATGGCCGCGGGCGAACCGGATCCCCTCGGCGAGTTCCCGCGGGACCTGGCTGATGACCAGCCGCCGCACCTCCTGCTGATAGCGCAGCCCCAGCACCAGGCTGGCCGACAGCGCATAGACACAGCATGACACGGTGAACGACCCGGCGATCCCCAGCCCCTGATACACCGCCCCCGCGCTGATCGGGCCCAGCAGCCGGGTGAAGGAGTTCGACATCGTGTCCAACGCCAGCGCCCGCGACACCAGGGCCGGAGGCACGCATTCTCCCACCATCCGCCGCCGTGTCGCCATCTCGGTCGACCACACGACACCCGCCACGAAGGCCGCAACCGCCACGTGCCAGGGCCGCGCGAGGTCCATCCAGGCCAGGATCGCGATGGACAAAGACGCGAGGAACGCCACGCACTGCCCGAACAGCAGCACGTGCTTGCGGTTCAAAGCCTCGGTCACCACGCCAGCGAAGGCCCCGAACAGCAGCATCGGCAGGGTCCGCGCCGCCGAAACCACCGCCACAGCGAAGCCCGAGCCGGTCATGTCCAGCGTGAACAAGGCCGCTGCCAGCAGATCGAACCACCGCATCGTGTTCACGCAGCTACCAATCGACCACAGCCGCAGGAAGCTCGGCGCCGCCAGCAGGGCGCCCAAACCGCTATTCGATCCGGAGCCACTCATCGCCGATGGGTCACTCCGCGCGGGTCACATGGACAGGAGGCACCGCGCCGAACCATTCAGGCCGAACCCGTTCGATCTGCGCGGCGAGGGACAGCAGCACATCCTCCCGCGCGAAGTTGCCGTGGAACTGGACACCGATCGGCAGCCCATCCGTGTCGAGGCCGGCGGGCACGCTGATCGCCGGCATCCCTGTTTCGTTGGCGGGCATCGTGTAGCGGCAGGAATCCGCCAGCCGGCCGACCCAGTCGTCCAGATCCTCATCCCGCAGCAGGGAATAGGCCCCGTTCGCCGGCGGCACCCGGATCGCCAGGGTCGGCGTCAGCAGCACGTCGTAGCGGTCCATCAAGGCTCCGAACTGGCGGGTGACCGTATTGTTGCCAGACATCATCCGTAGCATGTCGTATTTGTCATAACGCTCCGAGGCGATGAAGTGCCGCCAGGTCATCGGCGTCAACAATGTCTGCAATTGCTGCCGGCCGATACCCTTGTCCCGCGCCATCAACGCAATTCCCGCTCGGCTGCCGATCCAATGCTGGATGTAGGTCTCCCACATTACCGACCAGTCGCAGATTTCGGTGTCGACCAGTTCCTCCACATGGTGGCCCAGGCTTTCCATCAGCCTTGCGACCTCTCGCACGCGGCTGGTGACCTGAAGGTTGACCGGTGCGTCGCGACCCCAGTCGCCGGTGCTCAGGCCGATGCGGAGGCGGGTCGGATCACGCTCGATCGCGCGCATGTAGGACGATTGCGGCGGTCCCATACGGATGAAACTGCCGCCGTTGGGGATGCGGGTCAGATACTCGAACACCGCCGCCGTATCGCGGACGGATCGTGTCACCACGCCATCGATGCTGACCCGGGTCACGTATTCGTTGCGCCCCAACGGCTGCGGTACCCGCCCGCGGGAGGCCTTGAGGCCCACCAGCCCACAGAACGCCGCCGGAATACGCGTCGATCCGCCACCGTCCGAGGACATGGACAACGGCACCACACCAGCGGCGACGCTGGCGGCCGACCCGCCCGAGGACCCGCCAGGCGTGCGGGTCAGGTTCCAGGGGTTGCGGGTGATGACCGGTTCCGCCCCGTCGTACTGCGTGACGGTATCGAAGGTCATGCCGAACTCGGGCGTCGCGGAGCGGCCCAGCGGCACCAGGCCCGCGCGGAGGAAATTGGCGATGGTGGGGTCCGTCGCACGCACCATCGTGCCCCGCGTCAGCGCCGACCCGGAGTCCTGGTGGCGCCCGCTCAGCCCCGATCCGAGATCCTTCATGAACATCGGCACGCCGTGCAGCAGCCCCTGTCCGTTCGGCGCGTCGATCGATGGATTGTCGAGTGTGTCCGCGAAGACCTCGATGATGCCTTGCAGTTTCGGGTTCAACCGGCTGACCGCAAGGGCCGCCTGGGCCGCGAGTTCGCGGGGAGTCACCTGCCCGGAGCGGACCAGCCCCGCCATCGCCACGGCGTCCAGCCGCGCCCATTCGTCCCAGCCTATCGTGGTCATGCGGTTCCCCCCACGGGATGCGGTTGATTCTCGGGGCGGGAATGGACCAAACCCGCTGTCGGGGGTTATCATGGCCCATCAGGAAGAACCGCGGCAGAGGGAAGACCAGGATGAATGACATGGCGACTGCTCCCACGTTCGATCGCACGGCCGAGGACCTGGGGAACATCGTTGAGCTTGGGCATGTGAACGTCACGGTGCCCGACCAGTTGAAGGCGACGGCCTTCTATCTGATGGGCCTGGGTCTGACCCGCGATCCGTATCTGATGGCCGGTATCGAGAACATGTGGGTCAATGTCGGCCGCGGCCAGTTCCATCTGCCGACGCGCGGGGAACAGGTGGTGCGCGGCACGACCGGCCTTGTGGTGCCGGACCTGGAGGCTCTGCTGCGCCGGTTGAAGGGTGTGGAGAAGCACCTGGAAGGCACGAAGTTCAGCTACCGGGAAGCCGGCGACGTCGTGGAAACCGTGTGCCCCTGGGGCAACCGCATCCGCATGCACGCGCCCGACCCCGACAAGTTCGGCCCGATGCGCCTGGGCATGCCGTTCGTCGAATTCGACGTGCCGGCCGGGACCAACCTGGAAGGCATCGCGCGTTTCTACCGCGAAATCTTCGGCGGCAACGCCGGTGTTTCGAGCGATGAGCGCGGCCCCTATGCCTGGGCCCAGTGCAGCATGGAAAGCCAGGTCACCTTCCGGGAGACCGATGCGCCTCTGCCCGAATATGACGGGCACCACATCCAGATCACGCTGGTCGACTTCTCCGGCCCGCACAAGAAGCTGCTGGAGCGTGGACTGATCAGCGAGGAGAGCGACCAGCACCAGTACCGCATGCTGGACATCGTCGACCTGGACACGAACAAGCCGATCTTCCGGATCGAGCATGAGGTCCGCAGCATGAAGCACCCGATGTTCAACCGCGTCTTCGTCAACCGGAACGCGGACATGACGAACCGCAACTTCATTCCGGGTTACGAAGTCGGCATCTGGGCGCTGAGCTGAGGGCTTTCGCCAACCGCTGTATCGTCGACGCCGGTCATTCCTCCCGTCATCCCCGGGCTTGTCCCGGGGACCAACCCCAGCACTCTGCCGCGAATGGTCCCGGGATAAGCCCGGGATGACGTAAGGGGGGATGACGGGGGTGACGGCGGGTCGAACCACCACCCACCAACCGCCCCGCCGTCCAGGGGCCACACTCGCAAGGACCATCGAAATGGCCGCGCTTGAACCGTTCCACGTCCTCGCCTTCAACTCCGCCAAGGCGTCCGAGAACAAGATCCACGACGACTCCGTCGCCAAGAAGTTCGGCTTCAAGGGTGGCCTCGTCGGCGGCGTCCATGTCTATGGCTACATGTCCCACATGCCCGTCGCCCGCTGGGGCCGAGCTTGGCTGGAGCGTGGGACGGGGGAGGGCCGGTTCGGGAAGCCGGTTTATGAAGGCGACATCGCCGAGGTCTCGGCGGTCGAGGACGCCAACGGCATGGAAATCCAGGTGAACAGCGCGGGCGTGCTGTGCGCGACAGGGCGGGCCGGGCTGCCGGCCTCGGCGCCCGCGATGCCTTTGCTGTCGGATTTCAAGGCGGTCGCCGCCCGCGCGACCCGTCCGCCGGCGGATGAAAAGTCCCTGGCGGTGGGCGACTGGCTGGGCATCAACCCGCTGACCGTCACGCCCGCGTACCAGGCGCAGGACAAGGAAGAAACGCGGGAGACGCTGCCGCTGTACATGGCCGATGGGCTGGTGCATCCGGTGACCGTGCTGCGCTGCTGCAACTGGGCCTTGTCGCACAATGTTGTCCTGCCGGCGTGGATGCACATGGGCAGCACGGTGCAGAACCTGGGCATCGCCAAGGTCGGCGACACGCTCAGCGTCCGTGCCCGGGTGACCAAGAACTACGAGCACAAGGGCCACAAGTGGGTCGAGGTCGACGCGCTGGTCCTGGCGAATGAAGCGTCCCCGATCGCCCGGGTCACGCATATCGCGATCTACCGCCCGCGCCAGTTGGCCGCGGCGGCATAGGCCCTCCGCCCTGGCCCGGTTCGGCCGGGTCAGGGCAAGGATGCCCATCGGAGGATCAGCATGGCTTTCCGCGATCTGTCCAAGGCCGAACGGGTTGCCCTTGCAACCCAGGCGATCGCTGAACGGCGCAGCCTGATCGAACGATGGTCCGACCTTCAGCTACCCGACGCGCTGCCGTGGCAGCGTCGGGCGTCCATCGTCGGGCCTTTGTTGGGCGATTGCGATTCGGTGGCGGACCTGGGGTGCGGCGTGATGCTGCTGCGGCCCTTTCTCCGGCCGGGCACGCGTTATGTCCCGGTCGACATCGTCGCGCGCGACGAGGAGACGGTCGTCGTCGACCTCAACCAGCAGCCTTTGCCGAAGCTCGATGTCGACGGCTGGGCCGTGGTTGGCCTGCTGGAATACCTGTATGATGTCCCCGCCTTGTTCCGGGCGCTGACGGGTACGGTCGTGACGACCTACAACCCGGTCGACCTCAGCGATCGCCCCCGGGCTGAGAACGCCTGGGTCAACAGCTACGATACCGAGGGCCTGGAAGCCGTCTTCGCCGCCACTGGCTGGCGCGTCGTCGTGCGGGAGACACTCGGCGCGCAGCGAATCTGGAAGTTGACCCGCTGACGCCGAACCTGCCTATCCCTTCACGCCTCCCATCGTCAGCCCGCCGCTCATGTGCCGGCGGAAGACGTAGTAGATGATCAGCGGCGGCAGGCCGTACATGATCGCCGCGGCCATCAGGTAGTTCCATGGCGCTTCGTCGCTGTTCAGGAACTTGCCCAGCCCCACCGGCACGGTGATCTTGCTTTCCGTCGACAGCAGCAGGAACGAATACAGATACTCGTTCCATGACAGCAGCAGCGCATAGGTCCCGATCGCGACCAGCGCCGGGGCCATCAAGGGCAGATAGATACGGAAGAAGATCTGCGGCGGAGAGGCGCCGTCGATCCGCGCCGCCTCATCCAGTTCAAACGGGATGGACGCGCCGTATTGCTGGAAGATGAAGATTGCATATGGCGTGGCGAAGGTGACCTCCACCGCGATCACCGCGAGCGAGGTGTCCCCCAGGCCATAGCGGCGCATGATCCAGTAGATCGGGATCGCCAGGAACGACATCGGAATGACATAGGTCATCAGCGCGGCATTGGTCAGCATCCACCCGCCCCTGATCCGCAGCCGCCCGATGGTAAAGCTGGTCAGCGTGCCGATCGCCAGCGTCAGGAAGGCGACCGCGACCCCGATCTCGAAGCTGTTGCCCATCTGGCCCCAGAAATTCTTCAGCAGCCAGTAGCTCTCGGTGAACACAGCCTCGAAACTGTGCAGCGTCGGCGCGGTGGGCAGGACGTCGGTCTTGAAGACGTCCTCCTTCTCCTGCAACGCCACGCGGATCATGTTGTACAGCGGCAGGACCGACCAGAAGACCAGGAACAAACCGAACACCATGGCCGCCACGTCCGTGACGCGCCGCAGCAGTTTGGCCCGGTCGCCGGACCGCCGAGCGAGGGAGGCGCCGCTCATATCTGGACCTCCCCTTTGGAGAGGCGTCGCATCAGCAGGACCACCAGCGGGATCAGCAGCGGCATGGCCGAGATCACGACCGCCATGCCCATGGACGGATTCCCAAGTTCAAACGCGTTCCGGATGCCGAGTGTCGCCAGCACATGCGTGGACAAGGCCGGCCCGCCGCCCGAGATGAAGCGCACGACATTGAAGTCACCCAGCGACCAGATCGTGCTGAGCAAGGTACAGACGATGTAGAGGTTCGCCATCAGCGGCCAGGTCACGTTGGTGAACAGGGTCATCTTGGTGGCGCCATCGACCTCCGCCGCCTCATACAGTTCGCGCGGGATCGCGAGGCGGCCGGCCACGAAGATCAGGGTCCAGAACGGCGTCCACTTCCAGATATAGGCATAGATGATGGAGCCGAACGCGAAGTTCGCCTCATCCAGCCAGGGCGGGCCGTCGGTCTGGAACAACTCCCAGATCACGTTGTTGATCAGGCCCCATTGCCCGTTCAGCATCCAGTGGATCGAGATGTAGCCGGGGATTGCCGGCACCGCCCAGGGCAGCATGAAGATCAGCAGCAGGATCCGCACCCACCACTCCCGCCGGACGAAGAAGCCGGACAGCATCAGCGCCAGGAACAGCTTCAGGTTCACGCCGATCGCCAAATAGAGCAGCGTATTGACCACCGCCCTGGGATAGACCGGGTCTTCCAGCAGCATCCGATAGGTATTGATGTCACTGCCCAGCCAGAGACCGTAGGCCACCGGGTAAATGACAAATGCCAATACTATGCAGATGTAGGGTGTGATGAAAGCGAGCGCCCAGAGGTAATCCTTCCCCAGAAGCCCGCCGCGCCATTTGGATTTGGTCTTGCGGCGCGTGTTTGCCGCAAGGTCGAACGTCGTGGAGACTGACATCGGGCCGTTTCCTCCCCGTTGGCCCTTGCTGGGCCTGTCTCGTACTTCGTACCCGTAAAAAGAATTAGCGCCCCCGTCCCCGGCAAAGTCAACCAGAAGCAGCGGCGTTCGTATCTTGCGCTTGGGCATGGCCAGCCTCGCCTGGCCTCGCTACAGTCCGGCCAGAAAACGCTTCAGGGGCTTCCGCACCATGCTCGACATCGCCTTCGCCAGACCCGCCTTGCCGAAGTCCGGCGCCCTCGTGCTGCTGATCGGCGAAGGGGAGACGCCATCGGGCCTGTGGCAGCAAGCCGATGAGGCGACCGGCGGCGCGATCACCCGCGCGCTTGAGGTGTCGGAGTTCAAGGGCGGCAAGGGCAAGAGCTGCATGATCCTGGCACCCGGCGCCGGCCTGTCGCGCGTGCTCGCCATCGGTCTGGGCAAGACCGCGGAGGTTTCGGACACGACGCTGGAGAACGCGGGCGGATCCATCACCGCCAGCCTGGCGCGGGAAAAGGCGGTGGCCGTCGTGTCCGGCGCGCTGAACCCGGCGCAGGCCGCGCGGGTGGGCATGGGTTCGGCGCTGCGAGCCTACCGGTTCGACCGCTACCGCACCAAGGAAAAGGCCGAGGACAAGCCGACCATCGCCAAGGTCACCATCCTGACCAGCAGCGTGGACAAGGCCCGCGCCGCCTGGGAACCGCTGGCCGCGATCGCCAACGGCGTGTTCCTGACCCGCGACCTGGTCAGTGAGCCGCCGAACATCCTGAACCCCGCCGAAATGGCCGATCGCTGCAAGAAGCTGACGGACCTCGGCGTCAAGGTCGAAGTCCTCGGGCCCAAGGAAATGACCAAGCTCGGCTTTGGCGCGCTGCTGGGCGTGTCCCAGGGCAGCGTGAATGAGCCTCGGATGGTGGTCATGCACTGGAAGGGCGCCGGACGGGGCAGCAAGGAAAAGCCGGTCGTGTTCGTCGGCAAGGGCGTCACCTTCGACACCGGCGGCATCAGCATCAAGCCGGCCGGCGGCATGGAGGACATGAAGTGGGACATGGCCGGCGCCGGCACGGTGATCGGCCTGATGGCCGCGCTGGCCGGGCGCAAGGCCAAGGCCGACGTCATCGGCCTGGTCGGGCTGGTGGAAAACATGCCCTCCGGCACTGCCCAGCGCCCGGGTGACGTCGTGACCAGCTACTCCGGCCAGACGATCGAGGTCATCAACACCGACGCCGAGGGCCGCCTGGTCCTGGCCGATGTGCTTTGGTACGCGCAGCAGAAATTCGACCCGAAGTTCATGGTCGACCTGGCCACGCTGACCGGCGCGATGATCATCGCCCTCGGCCATGAATATGGCGGCGTCTTCTCCAACAACGACGAGCTGGCCGAACGCCTGGTCGCCGCCGGCACCGCGACCGGGGAGAAGCTGTGGCGCCTGCCGATGCATGACGACTACGACAAGCAGATCAAGTCCGAGATCGCCGACATGAAGAACGTCGGCGGCCGGCCCGGCGGGTCGATCACCGCGGCGCATTTCATCAAGCGCTTCGTCAACGACAAGCCCTGGGCGCATCTCGATATCGCCGGCGTGGCCTGGAGCGGCAAGGACGCCCCGACGACGCCGAAGGGCGCCACCGCCTATGGCGTGCGGATGCTCGATCGGTTGGTCGCGGACCACTACGAGGGCTGATGGCGCAGGTCGGGTTCTACCACCTGACCCGCAGCGACCTGTTGCAGGCGTTGCCCCAGTTGCTGGGGCGGACGCTTGCGACGGGGCAGCGCGCGGTTGTGCTGTGTCCCGGGGATGACGCCGTGAAGGCGCTGGACAAGGCATTGTGGGAAACCACCGATCCCGAGTGGCTGCCGCACGGCACCGCCGCGGACGGGGATGCCGACCTGCAGCCGATCTGGCTCGCGACCGACGACGCCGCCCCGAACGACGCCCGCTTCCTGTTCCTGGTGCGCGGTTCGGCCAGCCAGCGCCTGGACGCGTTCGAGCGTGTGTTCGACCTGTTCGACGGCAATGACGAAGCCGCCGTCGCCGCCGCCCGCGAACGCTGGAAGGCCGCCCGCGCCGGCGGGCACGCGCTGACCTATTGGCAGCAGGGCGCCCGCGGGTGGGAGAAGAAAGCCTGAGCGGTCAGCCCACCCCGGCCACGTAGGCGCGCAGGCTGGTGACCTCGGTTTCCTGTTCCATGAGCCTGGCCTTCACCACGTCACCGATGCTGATCAGGCCGATCATCCGGTCGCCGGCCACCACCGGCAGATGACGGAACCGGCCGTTGGTCATCATCTCCATCGCCTCCGCCTCGGTCGTCGCCAGCGCCGCAACCTGGGGGGAGCCGGTCATGATCTCGGACGCCGTCATCTCCAGGGCCCGTGCCCCGTGGGTGGCGAGGCAGATGACGATGTCCCGTTCACTGACGATACCGGCCAGATTGCCGTCGGCGTCGACAACGGGGGCCGCGCCGATGCGGTGCCGCGTGAGCGTGGCCGCCACCTCGGCGACCGTGGCGCCGAGCGCCACCGTGGTCACCTGAGATCCCTTGTGCTTGAGAATTGCCGCGATGGTCATCAGCCGCTCCTTCCGGTGCGCGGCGGGACGATCCCACCCTGATCGGGCCGTGACGCGAGCAGGGCCGCCCGCCGGTATTGCCAAGAGGAGTACTCTGCGCGCCTTGGCACGGTGATTTCAAATGTTTCCTTCGGCTGGCCCTTACAGCGCGATCCCCATCATCTCCGCGATGCGGGGCGTCGACTTCAGGCCGGAGCCTGTCAGCACCAGCACGGTGGTCTGGTCCGGCGTGATGGTTCCGGCCGCGAGCAACTGGCGCAGCGCGGCGGAAGCCTGGGCGGAGGTCGGCTCCACATAGATCCCCATGCGCGCCAGGTCGAAGGTGGCGTCGGTGATTTCCTGCTCGGACACCATCACCGCCCCGCCGCCGGTTGAGCGCAGGGTGCCCAGGACCTCCCGCAGCCGGATGGGTTGGGCGATGGCGGTGCCTTCGGCGATGGTGGGGGCGATGGGCGTGTCGACCGGCGTATCCACGCCCGCAAGGAACGACGCCGCGATCGGCCCGCACATGGCGGGTTGGGAGGCGAAGATGCGCGGCATGCGGTCGATCTGGCCGGCGCGCAGCAGTTCATCGAACCCGATTCCGCAGCCGAGGACGTTCGATCCCGCGCCGCAGGGGGTGATGATGTTGTCGGGGACGGAGAAGCCCAGGTCCTCCCACAACTCATAGGCCAGGGTCTTCGTGCCGTGCAGGAAGAACGGGTGCCAGTTGTGGCTGGCGTAGAAGACCGACGCCGCCCGCGCGACCGCCGCGTCGGAGGTCGCCTGGCGGGAGCCGGGGATGAGTTCCACCGTCGCCCCGCAGGCGCGCATGGCGACGGTCTTGGCCGGGCTTGTGGACTCCGGGGCCATGATCGTGGCTTGCATCCCGCCGGCGGCGGCGTAGGCGGAGACAGCGGCGCCGCCGTTGCCGGAGCTGTCCTCCAGCACATGCTCGATCCCCTGGGCGCGGAGCAGGGACAGCATCACCGACGCGCCGCGGTCCTTGAAGCTGCCGGTGGGCATGAACCACTCGCATTTCAGCAGGACATCGGCGCCGTGTAGGCGGCGCGGGACCAATGGCGTGCAGCCCTCGCCCATCGTGATCGGGTTGTCGGTCTGCATCGGGAAGGCCGCGCGGTAGCGCCACAGGCTGCGGGTCGTGGTGTCGATCCGCCCGCGGGTGATGCCGGGCAGGGGGGTCAGCAGCAGCGGCGTCTGCCCCGGCCCGCACCAGCGCGGCTGATCGAGCGGGAAGGTCGCGCCGGAATGCGGGTCGAGATAGGCGATGGGCATGGTCTGGTCCGCTGCTATGCGCGGGGAGTGTGCTTGCTTTCGCCGGCACACCGCAATCACCCAGGCGGCGGCGAGAGACCAATGGGACCAGGCCGGTCGGCAATTTGAAAAATAATGTAATCCGTGCGCCCCGCGCCCTTGGCGGCCGGACGGCTCGATTCTAGAGTCGCAAAACTGTCCAATAAACAAAACTAGAGAATGGATTTTGGGCATGACGCTTTGCTTGGGGCCATCCTTTTCGCTTGGTTCTCGTGTCATCAGGACCGTTGCCCAGATCATGCTGGCGGTCTCTCTGCCGGCGGGGGCGGCGGTCGCGCAGTCCTGTGACAGTTCACCCTGCACCATCGCGCCCGCGAACTATGGCAGCCCCGCGTTGTTCTCGGCGATTCCGTCCGGCGGGTCTCTCATCCTGACCAACCAGGCGCAGTTCTCGGTCGTCTACGTCGATGGCGGCTACAGCTTCGTGCTGGCGCCCTACTCGTCGGGCGCCACCGGAGCCTCCTCCTCATCGAGCGACGGCGGGGCGGGACAGTCGACTGGCTCCCTGACGATCACCAACCAGGGTGAGTTGGGGATCATGGTGAACACGCCGGTGCCGGCGGGCACCGTCGGGCTGGGGCTCTGGAGCCAGACCACGGGCGGCCAGGGCGGCAACTATACGAATAGCGACAGCGGCGGGTTGGGCAGCGACGTCGCGACCCACAATGCCGGCGCCGGCGGCGCCGCGGGCGCCGTGAGTGTGACCAACAGCGTCTTCATCGGACTGTCACCCGCCCTGCTGGGCGGCGGGATCGGCCTTGCCGCCGCCGCGCTCGGCGGCGCGGGCGGCGACGTTTCGACCGACGGCTCGCAGCCTACCGATCCCGACACCGGCCTGCCGAACTATGACGGCAATCCGGGCAATGGCGGCAATGGCGGCAACGCGGGCGCCGTGACCGTGACGAATTCCGGCACCATTCAGATCGGCACGCCGATCGCCCGGATCAGCGGCGGTTTCACGGCCCCGGCGCCCGAATTTGCCGTGGAATACATCTTCCCATATGTCGGCTTCCGCGGCATCTCAGCCACCTCGGTCGGCGGCGCCGCCGGGACGGGCGCGGGAACGCAGGGCACGCAATGCGACAGCAGCGGGGCCGCCTGCGGCGGCGGTGCCACCGGCGGCTCGGGCGGTGATGTGACGGTCGTCAACACCGGCGGCGTCGGCATCGCCTGGAGTTGGGGCAAGGACCCGACATCGACGCCGCTGCCGGAGTATGTCGGCTTCGGCATCATCGCCGCCACGGCTGGCCGCGACGGCACGCGCACCCTCAGCACCGACTATAACGGCGGCAGCGGCGGTTCGGCCGGCAAGGCCTCCATCACGCTGAACCAGGGCGGCAATGTCGCCGTCAGCGTGACGGCCACCGGGCCGGCCTTCAACAGCAACCACCCGCTGGAACTGCCTCCCCTGACCGGGGTTGGCGTGGCGGCTTTCTCATTCGGAGGCAATGGCGCGCAGCCCTATGGCGCCAGCCACCCGATCGGTGACAACCCGATCATCGCCGGCGGCAGCGGCGGCAGCGCGGGCGAAGCCATCATCAGCATCAATGGCGCCAGCGTGAGCGTGCAGGGCGACCAGATGGCGGGCGCGTTCTCCCACAGCGTCGGCGGCCAGGGCGGGTCGGGCAATTTCGGCACCAGCGGCAACTTTGACTACACCCTGCGGGGTGGCAGCGACGCCAACGGCGGGGCCGGCGGCGCCTCCGGCGTGGCGAACATCGGGATCGACGCCGGCTCCATCTCGACCAGCGGCCGGTTCGCGCCGGCCGCGATCGTCATCAGCACCGGGGGCGCGGGCGGGGTCGGCGCCAACTATTTCGACAATACCGGAGGCGACGGCGGCAATGGCGGCCCCGGCGGCGCGGCCGGCAACCTGCTTGCCTCCTGGTACCAGGCCACGGTTAGCACCGCGGGCCAGGGCTCCCCAGCCTTGATCGCGATCACCCAGGGCGGCAATGGCGGCCATGGCGGAGACCGCCCCAATGGTGGCTCGGGCGACGCGGGCGGCGGTGGCAACGCCGGCGCGGGCGGGGCGGTCACGGTCCAGTTGCAGCAATCCACCCTCACCACCACGCAATCGGACTCGCCTGGCGTGATCGCGAAATCAATCGGCGGTCAGGGCGGCACCGGCGGCACGGCCAATTCCGATGCCGGCGCCAGCCCCCGTGATGGCGGCGCGGGCGGCGCCAGCGGGCTGATCACGGTCACCATCGATTCCGCTTCGTCGATCACAACGTCGGGCGACGGTTCAACCGCGGTGATCGCCGCCAGCGCCAGCGGCTCGGGCGGGAACGGCACCAGCGATTCCAACATCATCTCCAGCCATAGCGGCGCGGGCGGCGCGGGCGGCAATGTCGGCCCGCTGGTGATGGCCGACGGGCAATGGACCGGTACGGCCATCCAGGTGACGAACGACGGCCGGCTGACGACGGCGGGGGCCGCCTCGATGGGCATCATCGCCCAGGCGATATCCGGAGGCGGCGGGTCCGGCGGAACGGTTGGCGGCATCGTCACCGGGGGCGGGTCCGGTGCCTCGGCCGGGGCGATCGGCGATGTCGTCATCACGCAGACCGGCACGATCAGCACAGGCGGGCAGAGCGCGCACGGCATCCTGGCCCAGTCGATCGGCGGGGGCGGCGGCAATGGCGGGGCCCTGAGTTTCGCCAATTCCGGCATCGGCGGCTCCTCCGGCCTGGCCAGCGCCGGCGGCACGGTCACCGTCACCAACACCGGAAGCATCAGCACGGCCGGCGGCGGCGCGATCGGCGTGGTCGCCCAGTCGATCGGCGGCGGCGGCGGCAATGGCGGCGACGCGGAGGGGCTGTTCTCGATCGGCGGACAGGGCGGCGCGGGCGGCAATGGCGGCGCCGTCAGCTTCACCCAGACCAACGGCGCCATCCAGACGAGCGGGCAGCAATCCCACGGCCTGGTGGTGCAGTCCCTGGGCGGCGGCGGCGGCAATGGCGGCAGTGCGACAACCGTGTCGGTGGGCGCGTCGCTGGCCATCGGCGGGACGGGCGGCACCGCCGGCGATGGCGGCACCGCGTCGGTCAGCCTGTCGGGCGGGTCCATCCTCGCCCAGGGGTCCAAGGCCAGCGGCCTGGTCGCGCAGTCGGTCGGCGGCGGCGGCGGCACCGGCGGCGCGGCCTATAGCTCCGTCGTCAGCGCCCTCTTCAGCGCCGGCGTATCGCTCGGCGGCGATGGCGGGGCGGCCGGCAATGGCAGCCAGGTGACGGTGGACCTCAGCAACGTCTCGATCGTCTCGGGTCAGTCGCAGGAGCTGGTCGCACCCAGCTTCACCGCCACGAACCGCCTGCCGGTCGATGCGTTCGGCATCGTCGCGCAAAGCATCGGCGGCGGCGGCGGGGTCGGTGGGTCCGCCTCGGCCAACGCCCTGGCGGTCGCGATCCCGATCCCCGAGACCAACACGAACTACGGCTTCAGCGTTGCCTATGCCGTCGGCGGCACGGGCGGCGCCGGCGAGTCACACACCAACGCCACCAACGTCGCCGTGTCGCTGCACGGCGGCACCAACGTATTCACCTACGGCCTTGGCTCCCACGGCGTCATGGCACAGTCCATCGGCGGCGGCGGTGGTGAGGGCGGCGACTCCTCCGCCCTCGCCGCGACGATCGCGTACGGCCGAGCGGCGACGGCGGCGGGGGCTGATGCGCAGGGAACGGCGATTTCGGCGGCGGTTGGCGGCGATGGCGGGTCCGGCGGCAGCGGCGGTCCGGTGCAGGTCAACCTGGCGGATGCGACAGGCAGCCAGGCCTCGGTCACCACGCTGGGCGACTTCGCCAATGGCCTGCTGGCGCAGTCGGTGGGCGGCGGCGGCGGCAATGGCGGCCTGGGCGCGAGCACATCGGTCTTCTTCGGTGGCACACAGACGGTCACGGCCAGCGTGGCGGTGGGCGGTCATGGCAGCAGCGGCGGGGACGGCGGGACGGTGCAAGTGGGCATCGCGGCGCCGGGCCTGATCAACACCTACGGCGACGGCGCCAATGCGGTGGTCGCGCAATCGATCGGCGGCGGCGGCGGCACGTCCCAGGGCAGCACGATTAACCTGGGCCTGTCCTATCAGTTCGGCCTGCCGGACGACCCGAAGGGGCGGTTGAAGACCGTCCAGCCGACCGGCACGCTGACCGCGAATATCGGCTCCACCGGCGGCGCCGGCGGATCGGGCCAGGCGGTCACGGTGACCATGGCCGGCACGATCGCGACCCAAGGCGGCGACGCGAGCGGCATCTTGGCGCAGTCGATCGGCAGCGGTGGCGGCCTGGGTGGCGGCGCCGGCGGGCAGGCGTCGGCGGACAACCCGATCTCGGCGGTCAGCAAGCTGCGAACCTTCGGCAACAACGTCATCTTCAAGAATGTGCCGGCGACCGGCAGCCTGAGCATGAATCTCGGCTCCGACGGTGTGGGGACCGCCGGGTCCGGCGGACCGGTCAGCGTGACCCATTCCGGCTCGATCACGACCTTGGGCGACTGGTCGACCGGCATCTTCGCGCAGAGCGTGGGTGGCGGCGGCGGCCGGGGCGGTGTCGCGATGGGCTCGGGCGTCGGTCCGGCGCGGATCGCGCTCAGCGCCGGGACCATCAATGGCGGTTCGGGCGGAACCGTCACGATCACCCTGCAGGGCGGCAATATCACCACCGGCGAGGCGGGCGGATCGTTGATCATCCCCCTCGGCTATGCGGGATTCGGTATCGTGGGGCAGAGCATCGGCGGCGGCGGTGGATTGGTCGCCGATAACTCCGATGCCGCCAACGGTACCGTTCTCGCCCCTGACGGTGTCACGGTGCAGGGCAGTTCCATCAACCTCGGCTCATTGCTGACGTCGGGCAACGCCCAGCGGGGTAACGGCGGACCCGTGACGTTGACCGGCAATGGGTCGATCCAGACATACGGTGACGGGGCGCACGCGGTGGTCCTGCAATCGGTGGGCGGTGGCGGTGGCATCGGTGGCACCGGCACCGCCCGGTTCCAGACAAGCCAGTTGGGCACGGGGACGGTGGCCGTGTCGGTTGGCGGCGGCGCGCAGACCAGTGGCAATGGCGGGGACGTCACCCTCAACGCCCTCCTGGATATCAGGACCGAGGGGAACAACGCCTACGGCGTGCTGGCGCAAAGCATCGGTGGCGGCGGTGGCCTGGGCTTCATCCAGGAGGGTGTGCCCGCCAGCTATGTTCTGGGCGCGCGCACCGCCACGCAGAGCAACGGCGGTGTCGTTTCCTTGACACTGGCCGATGGCAGTACGATCACGACCAGCGGCGCAGGCAGCGCCGGCATTCTGGCCCAGTCGGTGGGCGGCGGCGGTGGTATCGCGGGCTACGGCGTTGGAGCCACCACGCTGCAACGGGCGACCGCGGCGAATGGCCCGAACGTTGAGTCCTACGGCTTTGGCGAAACGGTCAACATTACCACCGGCAACAGCACCATCATCACGAACGGCGCGTCAGCCCATGGGATCGTGGCGCAAAGCGTGGGCGGCGGAGGCGGGATCATCGCCAGCTCCGACGGTACGGCGGTGTTTGCCGGCGTCACCGGCGCGGGAGTCTTTGGATCGGGCGGAGCCGTCACCGTGACCCAGTCCGGCACGATCATCGCTACTGGGCTGAATGCCACTGGTATTCTTGCGCAGTCGGTCGGCAGCTCCGGCGGGGGCAAGGTCACAATCGGCGTTGCTGGCTCCGTCACAGGCGGGACAGGCCAGGGCTATGGCATCTGGGTGGATGGCGGCACGTCGCAGAATGCCTTGACGGTCAGCGACAGCGGCTTTGTGAGCGCGTTGTCCGGGAACGGGGTCAACTACTCGGGCGGTTACGGGTTGGCGGTGACCAACAATGGCGTCATCGAGGGCGACATCAACGGCGCGACCGCCGCCCAGGTCATGCTCGCCAACAATGGTCGCTGGAGCCCGAACCTGTCCAGCACCGCCACCGTCGTGAACAATGGCAGGATCGTGCTTGGGGCGGCGGGTGGGTTCCGCTCGCCGACCATTGTCGGCAACTTTACCCAATCGGCCACGGGCACGATCGTCGTGAACGCCGACTTCAACACGGCCCGATCGGACCGGCTGGCGGTGCAGGGCGACGTGGTTCTGGCCGGCAGCATCACGCCCATCGCGACCAGCATCCTGCCCAATATCAGCCTGCCCGTCCTGTCGGCGACCGGCGGCATCACCGGCGGCCTGTCGGGCGTCGGCTCCCCCGTGTTCGGCTTTGGCGTCGCGCGCTCGGGCAACCAGATGCTGCTGTCGGCCACGTCGGCCAACTTCGCGCCGGCCTCGTTCGGCCTGTCGCAAAGCCGGCGGGAAGTAGCGAGCCATCTGCAAAGCATCTGGGACGCCGGCGGCACACCCGCGCTGGGCAGTCTGTTCGGGCTGCTGGGCGCCGCCGCCAACGCGGGTCCGGCCACCTACTCGGCGCAGTTGCGGCAACTTTCTCCCGACGCCAGCGTGGCGCCCGGCGCGCGCGGCCTGGCCGGATCGACCGCGTTCGCCAGCAATGCCTTGAGCTGTCCGAAATTCGCGGACACCACCGCGATGCTGACCGAGGGGCGCTGCGCCTGGATGCGCGTCACGGGCCGCACCAGCACGCAGGACAGCGGCAACGGCATCACCAACTACAACCTGAATGCCGTGACCTGGCAGATCGGCGGTCAGACGGAACTCGCCCCGGGATGGCTGATCGGCGGATCGCTCGCCTATGAGAGCAGCCGGCTGGGCACCACCGACAGCCTGACATCGGGCAGCGGCCAGGCCGGTTATGGCGCCGTGACGCTGAAGTATCAGACCGGACCGTGGTTGTTCACCTCGGCCGCGTTCGGCGGCGCCGGTGAATTCAGCCTGAGCCGGACGATCACGCTGCCGGGCTTCGCCTCTGTGGCGAAGGGCAGTCCCGGTACCGCGAACATGGGCATGCTGTTCCGCGCGACCTACACGATCGGAGGGGAGGATTTCTACCTCCGTCCCAGCCTCACGCTCAGC
Source organism: Acetobacteraceae bacterium UBA6159 (assembly GCA_002422345.1). Lineage (GTDB taxonomy): Bacteria > Pseudomonadota > Alphaproteobacteria > Acetobacterales > Acetobacteraceae > Rhodopila. Next base: position 42,196 of record DIUL01000055.1, on the reverse strand, counting down.
GCGGTGAACGTGCGCACCGGGGCCTACCGGGAGAACGGCGGCGGCGTGCTGAACCTGCGGGTGGACGCGGCGTCGCAGACCACGCTGATCGCCACTCCGATGCTGGAACTGGGCGGCCGGGTGCCGCTGTCGGAGGACCTGTTGCTGCGGCCCTTCGTGACGGTGGGCGTGTCGCTGCTGAGCAGCGATTCCTGGCGGCAATCGGGTGCCCTGATCAGCGCGCCGAACGGCGCCGGGGCGTTTTCCACCACCGTGCCGATGGACCAGGCGGTGGGTCGGGTCGGCGTCGGGGCACAGCTCTACACGAGCCGGAACATCGATTTCCGCCTGCAATATGACGGGGAGTTCTCCCGCACCGTGACATCCCACGCGGGCTCGCTGGTGATTTCGATGCCGTTCTGAGGGGGGTGTTCGGCCGCCGGCGGATCGGGCTTCTCCGTTCAAGGCCGAGCGGCGGCCTGGACGCCGGTCCGGCGCGCGGTGATGCTGGGTGACGGCAACGGCGACGCGGGGGTGGCGACCATGACACAGAAAGACAACTGGGGCTGGCAGGCCCGCATCGGCATGTTCATCGTCTCCAGCGAAGCGGTCCCCGAGGCTGAATGGTGGGCGATGCTACCCCCGAACGTTTCGGTCCATGCCGCCCGCGTCACCGCCCGCGCGCCCTGGGCACGCTGGCGCGACGACCGCACGGGCGTTGAGCTGGAGGACGACCTCGCCCGCGGCTGCCGGCAATTCGCCACCATGCGCCTTTCGGCCGTGGTCGTGGGCCACAGCTCCAGCAGCATCCTGGGCGGCAAGGGGTGGGACGAGGCGGTGGTGGCGCACCTCTCCGCCCTGTTGGGCGCGGGCACGCGCGTCACGACGAACGGCCTGGACTGCCTGGCCGCGTTGGGTGCCTCGGAGATTCGCCGGCCGTTCCTGGTGCTGCCTCCCTGGTTCACCGACCAGGCCGTGGCGGCGGGCGTGCGCTACTTCGCCGACCAAGGTGTGACGCTGGCCGGTCATCACCGCTTCGATCCCGGGCGCAAATGGCGCGACGTGCCACCGGGTGACCTCTACGGGCAGGGCATGGGGTTTGAGCAGGAGATCGAACCGCTCTACGCCCAGATCAAGGCGGCCTGCCCGACCGAGGCCGACGGCGTGCTGATCGCCGGCACCGGGTTTCGCTGCGTCGGTATCCTCGATGCGTTGGAGCGGGATTTGCGGCGCCCGGTTGTCTCGGCGAACCAGGCCAGCCTCTGGCGCTGCCTGCGGATGTCTGGCGTGCATACGCAGATCAGCGGCTACGGCAGCCTGCTTGGCCGCTGATCGGCGTGACGTGCCTTGAACGACCGGTCAGCCGATCAGTCCGATGCTCCGGGTCAGCATGTAGGCCGCCACGACGATGATCAGCCCGGCGAAGACCCGCGTCAGCAAACCCCGGCGCTTTGCCAGCCGTCCGGCGACGCGGCTGCCCAGCCAACTGCCCAGTGACCCACCGGCGACGAACAGGGCGGCCAGGCGCCAGTCCACCAAGCCCGCCATCGCATAGGTGGTGGCGGTCGTCAGGCCGAAGGCGGTGACCGCGACCAGGGATGTGCCGATCGCCTGGACCATCGGCATGCCCGTGGCGAAGATCAGGCCGGGAACGATCAGGAACCCACCCCCGATCCCGAAGAACCCGGACAGTCCCCCGACCGCGGCCCCGGCGCCGACCAGCGCCGGGGCGTTGCCTCGGTTCAGGCGCACGATCTGGTCCGTGCCGCCCTCGCTTCGCCGCAGCATCAGGACCGCGACCACGACCATCAGCACGGCGAACGCGGACAGAAGCACCTGCCCGTTCACGCCGCGGCCGAGCGCCGATCCGGCAAAGGCGCCGGCGACGCCGGAGGCGGCAAAGACGGACGCGCAGGGCCACCGCACGCGTCCGGCCTTCGCGTGGCCCATCAGGCTGATGGCGGCATTGGCCGCGACCGCAACCGCGCTGGTGCCGATGGCGATGTGGGGGTTCGGCACCCCCACCAGGTAGACCAGCAGCGGGACCGCGAGGATCGAGCCTCCGCCGCCGATCAGACCCAGCGTGAAGCCAACCAGGGAACCGGACGCGCCACCGAGCACAATCTGCGTGAGGGTCAGGGTGATCATGGCGGCGTCAGACGGCGCGTGCGGCGGCGGGTCTGTTCCAGGGCATCATGCGCAGCAGGCTGGCCAGTCCGCAGGTGCCGGTCGCCCCGGCGAAGACCAGGCCGGCGCCGACGAAGCCGGACAGGGCGTAGAACAGCGGAGAGACCGCCATGCCGAGGATCACGCCCAGCACGACCATCGAGCCGGCGGCGATCTGCACCTGGCGCATCAGTTCCAGCGGCTGGCGACGGTCCATGGCCACCGGCAGGCCCGCCTTCTTCCAGGCATCCAGGCCGCCCTCCACGATGAACGCCTCCCACTCTCCGGCCTTCTCGGCCAGACGGGCGGCGTTGCCGGCGGTGCGGGCGCCGCTGCGGCAGTGGAACAGCACCGGCTGCCCCCGGGCGACGTTCAGTTCGACTTCCCGCAACTGCGACAGCGGCAGGCTGTGGGCGCCGGGAATGCGCTCCCTCGCGTGCTCGTCTGGCTCCCGCACATCGACCAGGGTCGCGCCTTCATGCAGCAGCCGAGAGGCTTCCTGTGCTGAAATCGTCTTCAACATTGTTCAATTCCTTTGGTGATCGGATTGGGTTCGGGTGGGCAATAGAGGTCCCGCAGAACGTCCAGCAGCGTCGTGACCTTCGGATCGGTCAGCCGGTAGAAAACGGTCTGAGACGCCTTGCGGGTCGCCACCAGACCGTCTTCCCGCAGCCTGGCCAGATGCTGTGACAGCGCGGGCTGGGACAGACCGACGGCCTCGGCCATGGAGGTCACGGTCATCTCACCCTCTCCGGCCAGGTGGCACAGCACCAGAAGCCGGTTCTCGTTGCCGAGAAGCGTCAGCATGCGCGCCGCCTCCGCCGCCTTGCCGCGCAACGTGGCCATCTCGGGTCTGGTTTCGGTCGTCACCACGGGTCTGTATCCATAAGCTTGAACTAAATAAGGTGACGCTTATATGAAGTTCAACCCCAACCGAGGGACAGGAGACAGAAATGCACGCAACCGGGAACGCGCCCGCCATCCGCGCCTTCTTCGATGAGCCGACGAACACCGTCAGCTATCTGATATGGGACCCGGCCACGCGCGACGGGGCGGTGATCGACCCCGTCCTGGACTGGAACAACCGCTCGGGTGAGGCGGACACGCGATCGGCGGACGAAATCCTGCGCGCCGCGGCATCGGAGCAGGTGACGATCAGATGGGTCCTGGAAACCCATGCCCACGCCGATCACCTGACCGCCGCGCCCTATGTGAAGGCGAAGACCGGCGCGCCGATCGGCATCGGGGAGCATATCCGCGACGTCCAGCGCATCTTCCGTCCGGTGTTCAACGCACAGGACCTGAAGCCCGATGGCGGTGATTTCGACCGCCTGCTGAAGGATGGGGAGCATCTGGCCCTCGGCCGGCTGACGATCGAGGTCCTGCACGTGCCGGGTCATACGCCGGCCGATGTCGCCTACCGCATCGGGCGGGAGGTCTTCGTGGGCGACACGTTGTTCATGCCGGATTACGGCACGGCCCGCGCCGACTTTCCGGGGGGCGATGCCGTCATGCTGTACCAGTCGATCCGCCGCCTGCTCGACCTGCCGCCCGACACCCGGCTGTGGATGTGCCACGACTACAAGGCGCCGGGGCGTGACCATTACGCCTGGGAGACCACGGTCGCCGAACAGCGGGCGCACAACACGCAGGTCCATGACGGCGTCACCCAGCAGGCCTTCGTGGACTTCCGCAAGGCCCGGGATGCCACGCTCGCCGCGCCGCTGCTGCTGCTGCCGTCGATCCAGGTCAACATCCGCGCGGGCCGGTTCCCGGATGCCGAGGACAACGGCGTGCGCTACCTCAAGATACCGGTGCGGGCGAAGGGTGGTGTCGCCGCCATGGAACAGGACGCCAAGCCATGAACGAGACGACGCAGATCGTGTGCCCACGGTGCGACGGCATCAACCGCCTGCCGACCGCGCGTCTGGCGGATGGACCGCGCTGCGGCCATTGCAAGGCGCCCCTCTTTACCGGAGAGCCGGTCGCCGTGTCCGCGGCCGGCTTTCTGCGGCAACGCCAGCACAGCGGCATCCCGGTGCTGGTGGATTTCTGGGCCTCATGGTGCGGCCCGTGCCGGACCATGGCGCCCGCTTTCGCCGCCGCCGCCGCCACGTTGGAACCGCGGGTGCGCCTGTTGAAACTGTCCACCGAGGAAGCACCCGAGATCGCGCGGGACCTGCGGATCGAGAGCATTCCGACCCTGGCCCTGTTCTCGGGTGGGGCGGAGAAGGCCCGGCGGAGCGGCGTTCTCTCCTCCCACCAGATCGTCGCCTGGGTGCGGCAGGCTGCCTGAGTCGCGCGGGCACGCCGCCGGGACGACCGGCGGCGGTGATCCCCGCCCGTTGAGGTGCATCAATGCCGTCGGAGCCGCGTGCCGATAGACGACCGTCACTAAGCCGTTCACCAAGGGTAGGATCATAAAATGTTCAAAACCAATGTCGGCGGCTGGGACAAGATACTTCGCATCGTGGTCGGCGTCGGGCTGCTCGGGCTTGGCGCTTTCGGACCGATCGGCTGGTGGGGCCTGGTGGGCCTCGTGCCACTGCTCACGGGCCTGATGGGAACCTGTCCGCTCTACTCGATCGTCGGCATGAACACCTGCCCGCGCGGGACGACCGCGACGTGAGCCGCCAACGCCCGGGAGCGGGGTAGTCAACGCATGCGCCGTGGCCTGATCGGCGCGGTCACCGCGTTCGCTCTGCTGGTGGCGGCCGGCGGGTGGTTCTGGACGACGCGCTCGCTCTCCCTGCCGGTCGCCGCCGTCGAACAGGACGTGCCGGTGCGCGTCTTCGGCCTGGGCACGATCGAGGCGCAGGTCTCCTCCCGCATCGGCTTCGAGGTTGGCGGCACGTTGACCGCGGTCCTGGCTGATCACGGCGACCGGGTCACGGCCGGACAGGTTCTAGCCCGCCTTGATACCACCGCGCAGGCGGTCCGGGTGCTGAGGGCCCAGGCCGGTGTCCAGAGCGCGGAGGCGCATCAGGCCCGCACCACCGCCACGTTGGAGCGCGCCACGGCGCAGATGCAGCAGAAGCGCAGCCTTGCGGTTCGGCGGCGGGAACTGGCCGGGCGTGGCACGGCGTCGGTGGAAACCGCTGAATTGGCGGATACGGAAGCGGCGCTCGCCGTCGCCGACGTGGCCGTTGCCACCGCCGACACGGCCGTGGCCCTGGCAGCCCTCGCGGAAGCACGCGCCAACCTGCTGGCGGAGCAGACGGCCCTGGCCAAGCACACCATCGCCGCCCCCTACGACGCGCAGGTCATCAACCGCCTCCGCGAACCCGGCAGTGCGCTCGGCCCCAATGAGACGGTGTTCACCCTGATCGACGCCACGACCATCTGGGCCCTCGCCCATGTGGACGAAGGCCGAGCGGGGGGGATTGCGGAGGGGCAGGGGGCGGAGGTGCGGCTGCGATCGTTGCCCGGGGTGGTCTTCTCCGGCCGGGTCGTCCGCATCGGCCTGGAAAGCGACCGGGTCACCGAGGAGCGGCGCGTCTATGTCCGCTGCGAAAGCTGCCCGCCGAACCCCGTGCTGGGGGAGCAGGTGCAGGTCGAGATCGAGGTCGGCCGTCTGGCACGGGCGCGTCTGGTGCCCGAGGCCGCGGTCGTGGGATTCGATGGCGCGACCGGCAAGGTCTGGACGATCGACAACGGGACCTTGCGCCAGCGTGACGTCCGCTTCGTCGCCCGCACGCTGGATGCCCGGCTCGCGCTGGATCCCGCGGTGCCGGAAGACTGGGCGGTGGTGACCCGCATCCCTCGCGCCTTGCGGGACGGCTGGGCGGCGCGGGCGCAATGAACCTGGCGCTGCGCGACATCCGCCACAACCTCGGCCGCTTCCTGCTGACCTGTGTCGGTCTGTCGATGCTGCTTGGCGTGGCGCTGGCGATGGTCGGCATCTATGGCGGCGTGGTGGATGAGGCGTTGTCGCTGGCACGCGGGCTGAAAGCCGATCTCTGGGTCGTGGAGGGCGGCACGCGCGGCCCCTTCGCCGAGGCCAGCCGCATTCCAGGGGATGCCCGAGAGGCGGTGGCACGTCTGCCAGGTGTGACGGCCGCCGGCAGCGTCACGTTCCAGACCGTGGAGGCGCGCCACGCCGGCGGCTCGGGCAACGCGGATACGCCCGATGAGGACACGGTCCGCGAGCAAGCCGGAGAGGCCGGGCGGTCCCGCGTCGGCGCGGTGCTGCGGATGCAGGTCGTCGGCTATGAACTGGATCGCCCGGGCGGTCCGCCGGGTATCCTGGATGGGCGGGGCATCGCGCATGGCCGGCTCGAAATGGTGGTGGACCGGGGGGCGGGCGTGCCGGTGGGCGCCATGGTCGACATGGCCGGCATCGGGTTCCGCGTGGTCGGGTTGACGACACGGGCGGTGTCGGCCAGCGGCGATCCGCTGGCCTGGATCACCCTCCGCGACAGCCAGGACCTCCAATTCCGCCTTCGTCCCCCGGCCGCTCGGCGGGCGTTGCAGGGCGGGGGCGGCGCGCTGCCGCGGGACACGGTGAACGCCGTGGTTGCGCATCTGTCGCCGAACGCGGATGTCGAGGCGGTCGCGGGAGAAGTCCGGCGCTGGAAGCATTTCGCCGCCCTGACGGCGCGGGAGCAGGAGACGGTGCTGACCAGCAGCCTGGTCGATCGCGCCCGCAAGCAGCTTGGCATGTTCACGACCGTGCTGCTTCTGGTTTCGGCCGTGATCGTGGCTCTGATCATCTATACGTTGACGATGGACAAGGTGCGCGACATCGCGACGCTGAAGCTGATCGGCGCGCCGGATGCCACCATCGTCGCGCTGGTCATGCAGCAGGCGCTGCTGCTGGGCGCGGTCAGTTTCGCCGGTGCCACCGTCCTGCTGTTCGCGGTGAAGGACAATTTCCCGCGCCGCGTGCTGCTGGGTCCCGAGGAGATCGCCGGCTTTGGACTGGTGGTGTTCGTTATTTCATTGCTCGCGAGCCTGTTGGGCGTGCGCTACGCGCTGCGTATCGATCCCGCGCAGGCGCTGGGCGGATGACGATGCTGGTGGAACTGGCGGGTATCGCCAAGGGCTTCGGCCAGGGCGAGGCCCGGGTGCAGGCGCTGTCGGACATCACGCTGAACGTGGCGGCGGGGGAGGTCGTGGGCCTGCGAGGCCCCTCCGGCAGCGGGAAGTCGACGTTGCTCAATCTGGTGGCCTGCATCCTGGAACCGGACGCCGGCGTTCTGCGGCTGGCGGGGGAAACCGTTTGGGAAGGTAAATGGTCCCGCGCCGACCTGCGCGCGCTGCGGCGGGAGAAAATCGGCTTCATCTTCCAGTTCCACAACCTGCTGCCGTTCCTGGACGCGACGGACAATGTCGCCCTGGCGATGACCCTGAACGGGGTGCCTCTGCGCGAGGCCCGCACCAAGGCCCGCGACTTGCTGGACTATCTGCAGGTGGGACGCAGGGCGGTCGCGATGCCGTCGAAACTGTCGGGTGGGGAGGCGCAGCGGGTGGCCATCGCCCGGGCGCTGGCCAATCATCCGCAAATCATCCTGGCGGATGAACCGACGGCGGCGCTGGATTCCGAGCGCGCGCAGGTCGTGATGGACCTGCTGCGGCAGGTGGCGCGGGAACAGCAGGCGGCGGTGATCGTGGTGACGCACGATGACAAGATCTTCTCCCGGTTCGATCGCCTGGTCAGCCTGCGGGATGGACGGATCGAAGGGGAACACGTCTCGCCGTAGACGCACCCGGCCGTCGCGCGGTTAGCAGGATGAAAATATGTGCACATCCTGCCTGCCAGGATCGTTCCGATTATATTATGGGCAGATCATGCGGTGGGCCGCCGTTGCATCGGTCATCCCCTGTCGTTTGCCTGCCGCCAACGCTCGATCGCGTCGATGGCCGTCGCGGCATCGATGATGTCGGCATAACGCCGCTCGACGTCCTTCAGGTTCTGCGCGTGCGCGGCCTCATCGTGATCACCGACGCAGTCATGCGGCACCATCACCCTGAACCCGAGAGAGAAGGCATCGACCACGCTGGCCCGGACGCAGCCGGATGTGATGCAGCCTGTCACGATAACGGTATCCACACGCTCCTTGGTCAATATCGCGGCGGCGGAGGTGCCGAAGAAGATCGACGGCGCCGACTTCATCAGCACGACATCCGGTTCCGCGGCGGCGATGCGCGGGTCGAGCTCCACGGACTCCGAGCCGCGCAGCAGGTCGAACACCGGCGCGATCTTCCAATGCGGCGCGCCACGGGCGGTGTCATAGCCGTTGACGCACGCGATGACGGGCAATCCGGCGCGCTTGGCCGCCTCGATCACCGGGACGGTGTTGCGGACGGCCTGGTCGACCATCTCGCCCCCGCCCATGGGAAAGGCGCCGTCGGTGAATCCGCGTTGGAAATCGACCACGACAACGCCCAGCTTCGCCCCGATCCCCAGGGTGCGGCTGCCGTAGCCGCGTTGTTCGTAGATGTCAGACATGTGTGGTCTCCCGAGTGTTGGCATGGGCATTGCGTGAACCGTGCCAAGTCGGCAAAGCGTGGGATCACATTCTCGTCGTTGCCGCCCGCGCGGTCGGGGTTCGTTGACCGGCCACCAAGAAATCTCGCCGAACCTACGGCGCGCGGGGGACGATGTCCGGTCTGCTTTCCGCACCTGTCACCGTTTGACCGCGACGCGTGATGATCCACAAGGAGCCATGACCTGTGTCCAGAAAGCCGTTTCATCTCGCATGGTTCATCTCAAAGGGCTACGGCCCCAAGGGCTGGCGGAACGCCTGGGGTGGTCCCAACCCGCAGAACTGGGTCAAGCCGGACCTGCTGGTTTCACTGGCCCAGCACCTTGAACGCGCGGCCTTCGACTATGTGATGATCGAGGATTCGTGCAACATTCCCTACACCTACAAGAACTCGCACGAGACGTATCTGCGCTATGCGGTTGATTCACCCAAGCTGGACCCGTCCGTCCTCGCGCCCTTCATGATCCAGGCGACGTCGAAGATCGGGATCATTACGACCCTGTCGACCACCGAATATAATCCGTTCCTGCTTGCGCGCCTGACCAATACGCTGGACCACGTCAGCGACGGGCGTTCGGGCTGGAACCTGGTGACCGGCAGCAATGATGGCGGCGCACAGAATTTCGGTCACGAGCGTCAGTTCCCGCATGACCAGCGCTACGACATGGCCGACGAATACGTAGAGCTTGTGCAGAAGCTTTGGGATTCGTGGGAACCGGACGCCATGGTCATCGACCGCGAACAGGAAATCTTCGCCGACCCGAACAAGGTTCATCCCGTTCATTTTGAGGGCAAGTACTTTCGATCCCGCGGTCCTTTGTCCGGACCACGTTCTCCGCAGGGGCATCCGGTGATCTGCCAGGCAGGCGGTTCGGCTCGCGGCCGCACGTTCGCCGCTCGCTGGGCGGAAACGATCATCGCCTCGGCTGGCAGTGTCGCGGCGATGAAGGCGTTCCGTGAGGATATCCGTGCCCAGGCGGCCGGGTTTGGGCGCAATCCGGACCATATCAAGGTGCTGTTTCTGGTTGCCCCGATCGTCGACGAGTACAAGGAGTCCGCGATTGCCCGAAAGGAAGGGCGCCTTCATGAGGCCAAGACGCACATGGATTTCTACCTCGCCCACATGTCACGGCTGACGGGGATCGACTTTTCCAAGTTTGACCTGGATGAGAAACTCCCTGCTCTCCACTCCAACGGTCACCAGACGGTGGCGGCGGCGTTTGTCGGTCGTACGCCGCGCCAGATCGTGGAAGCCGGCCGGTCGCTCAGTGACGCGGATCTGGTTGGCACGCCGGACATGGTGGCCAGACAGATGTCGGACATCATCGATGAGGTTGGCGGCGATGGGTTCCTGGTGACGGACCCGGAGTTCACCCGTCGCTACATCATGGAAATCGCCGACGGTCTGGTGCCGGCGCTGCAGAAACTGGGTGTCGTCCGCAAGCAGTATGAACACACGATGCTGCGGGATCACCTGCTGGAATTCTAACCCCAGCGCCGTCACTTCGCCGAGGCGACGGCGTGCATCCTGACCGTGCCGGCCGGTACGGGATCGGCTGGTTGCGCGTAGTGACACGCAACATCGTGGCCGTTCTCGATCGACCGCAGCGGCGGTGGCGTGGTCCGGCACAGATCCGTGCCAATCGGGCACCGGCCGACGAAGGCGCAGCCGACATGCACCTGCGTGTGGCTCGGCGGATCGCCGATGACTGTATCGACACCGGTGTCCTTTGCCCGATCCAGACGAGGGGCCGCCGCCAGCAACACCCGCGTATAGGGATGCATCGGGCGGGCAAAGATCGTCGCGGTCGCCGCGGTTTCCACCACACGGCCGAGATACATGATGGCCACGCGGTCCGACAGCCGCTCCACCACCGACAGGTCGTGCGAAATGAAAAGATAGGTCAGTCCCAGCCTGGCGCGCAGTTCCAGCAGCAGGTTGAGAACCGTTGCCTGTACGGACATGTCCAGGCCCGAGGTCGGTTCATCCAGCACCAGCAATCGCGGCGACAGCAACAGCATCCGCGCCAGGGTCACCCGCCGAAGCTGCCCGCCGGAGAACTCGTGCGGATACCGTTGCGCCGCGGTCGGGTCCAGGCCCACCGCTGTCAGCATCTCCGCGACCTTCGCGCTTCTCTCGGCAGCATCACGCATGCCGTGGATCAGCAGGCCTTCGCGCAGGGTGCGCCCGATGCTCCACCACGGATCAAGCGCGGCGGCGGCGTCCTGGTGGACATACTGGATTGCCTTGCGGGCGAGGCGGGCCTTGGCTGGGGACATGCCGCTGACCACGGCGCCGTCCAGGTGGATTTCGCCGCTGGTTTCCCGTTGAAGGCCGAGCACGGTGCGGCCGAGGGTGGTCTTTCCGCAACCGGATTCGCCGACGAGGCCGACAATCTCGCCAGGTCGTATGTCCAGACTGACGTCATTCACCGCGCGAACGGGGGGAACACTTTGACGCAACCAGCGTCGCCGTCCGCCCAGGAGCACGGTCAAGGATCGGACGGACAGGATCGGTTCGGTACCGGTCATGCGTAGTTGACGCATTTGACGGTGGCGCCAACCGGACTGAGCCCCGCGGGCGGCGGTCCCAGAGAGCACGACGATTGCACATCGACGCAGCGTGGCGCGAACCGGCATCCCGGCGGCGCGGCCAGTGGCGACGGCACGGTCCCGGGAATGCCCCGGAACGTCGTCGCACGCTCGGGGTGGCAGGCGAGCAACGCCTGGGTATAGGGATGGCCCGGTGATGCGAGGATCGGACCCACCGGCCCGGCCTCCACCGATTGCCCAGCATAGATCACGCAGAGATCGTCGCAGAGTTCCGCGACCACGCCAAAATCATGTGTCACGAACAGCATCGACAGGGAGAACTCCGTCACCAGTTCGCGCAGCAGCAGGAGGATCTGATGCTGCGTGGTTACATCCAGCGCCGTGGTCGGTTCATCTGCAATGACCAGACGCGGAGCACAGGCCAGGGCCGCGGCGATCAGCAGGCGCTGCCGCTGCCCGCCGGAGAACTGGTGCGGGTAACGCTCCAGCGCCAGTTCCGGATCGGGAACCTGCATGCGCCGCAACAGCATGATCAGCCGCTGGACATGGGCGCGCTTGCGGGCGGAACCGCGCAGCCCGTCCTCAGGCGCGTGGTCGCGCATGATCTCCAGCAACTGCGTGCCAACCTTGAACACCGGGTTCAGTGCCAGCAACGGATCCTGCGGAATGAACCCGATCTGGTTGCCTCGGATGCGCCCGTTCAGTTCAGCCTCGGTGAAGGCCAGCAGGTTTTCGCCGTCGAACACGATCTCTCCGGCATGGATTTCCGCCCCGCGCGCCAGGATGCCCATGATGGCGCGGATCAGGGTGGACTTGCCGCAGCCGGACTCGCCCACGATCCCCAGGATTCGCCCTCGTTCCAGGGTCAGTCCGATATTGTCCAGGATTGAGGCAACGCCCGCATCGGTACGGATTGAAACCTTCAGGTCGCGGACGGACAGGATCGGGATCATCGTGACCGCCGCAGGCGAGGGTCCACCAGGTCGCGCAATCCATCGCCCAGCAGGTTGAAGCCCATGACCGTCAGCAGGATCGCGAGGCCGGGGAAGGTTGCGTACCACCAGGCGGCCGGTAGATAGGTCCGGCTCTCCGCGATCGAAAGGCCCCAGTCGGGGGCTGGCGGCGTTGCGCCCATGCCCAGGAAGCCCAGCACTGCAGCCACCAGAATGGTGAAGCCCAATCCGATGGTGGCGCGCACGATGATCGGCGATGCCGCGTTCGGCAGGATGTGCAGGAATACGATGCGCGCGGTGCCGGCGCCGATGCCGCGTAGCGCGTCCACGAACAGCGATGATGTCAGGCGCCGTGTCTCGGCGAACACGATGCGCGTGAAGAACGGCCAATAGGTCAGCGACAGTGCCAGCATCGCGCTTTCCAGAGATGGCGTCAGCAACTGCGCCAGCGCCAATGCCAGCACGAGCTGGGGGATCGCCAGCACGGCATCGGTGACCCGCATGATGACCTCCGACAGCCAGCCTCCGCGGTACCCGGCGATCAGGCCCAGTGGGATGCCGATTGCCATTGCGATCGAAACCACCGTCATCGCGACCATCAACGCCCCGCGCGCGCCCATGATGACGCGTGAGAGAATGTCACGGCCCAGATTGTCGGTGCCGAACGGATAGGCCCAACTCGGAGGCTTCAGCCGGCGCGTGAGGTGGGAAGCCGCAACATCCCCGGGGTAGGGCGCCAGCAATGGGCCCAGGATTGCAATGATCAGGACGATGATGACGATCGTCAGACCGATCACCGCCGGAACGTCACGCGTCAGCTTGCGGAGGATGAGGCTCATGGCTTGTCCAGCAGACGGGGATCAACCAGCCCGTGCACCAGGTCGGTCAGGATGTTGACCGCGGCGTAGACCACACCAACCATCAAGGTCACAGCCAGCATCACCTGGTTGTCCCCGGTCAGGATTGCCTGGACAGTGTAGCTACCGATGCCAGGATAGTCGTAGATCGACTCCACGACCACGCCACCGGCGATCAGGCCGCCGAACAGCAGTCCGATCTGCGTGATGGTAGCGGTGACGGAGTTCCGTAACACATACCGCCATACCAGGCGCGACCGCCGATACCCCATCGCCCGACCATATGAGACGAAATCATTCTGCAGCGTGTCCAGTACGCCGGCCCGGGTAAACCGCACGATGCTGGCAAGACCGCCCAAAGACAGCGTGAGCGCCGGCAAAATGATATGGTGCAGCGCATCGCCCAGTGCGTCCCAGCGCCCGGCGATCACGCTATCGAGCATCAGGAAGCCTGTCACACGCTCGGGCCTGGACATTGTGGCGCTGAGTTCGCCACGCAAAGGCAGCCAGCCCAACTGCATTGAGAACAGAAGTTGCAGCATGATGGCGAACCAGAACGCCGCGACGGCCACGCCCAGGACGGACACGATGCGCAGCACATAGTCCGGCCATTCGTTATGACGCAGCGCCGCGAAGACGCCCAGCGGGATGCCCACGGTGATCGAGATGGCGAGCGCGCAGAACGTCAGGGTCAACGTCGCTGGCAGCCGTTCCTTGATGTCGCTGGCGACGGAACGGCGGGAAAACGCGCTCTCTCCGAAGTCGAAACGAGCAACCTTGCCGACATAGATCACGAACTGTTCGATGATCGGCCGGTCGAGGCCGGCTTCCTTCGTCAGTTTCGCGATCTGCTCCGGCGTCGCGGCGTCACCCGCCATCGCGGCCGCAGAATCATGGGGAACGATCCGGACCAGGACGAAGGTAACGACCAGCAGACCGAACAACGACGGCAGCGCCAGGCCGCATCGGCGAGCGATGAAGCCTAGCATGCGCGTAGGGGGATCAGATGCGCCATCTCAGGCCTCCAGCGACACGGTCCGCATTTCCGATCCCTGGCCCACGGTGCAGAACTTCCGGCCCTTGATGCGTTTGCTCAGGCCCTGGAGCTGCATGGAGTTGTAGACCCAGATGTCGGGACAATCGATCATGATCTGCCTGATCGCCTGCTCATAAATCGGCGCCCGCGCCTCTTGCCCCAGAGTCGCCCGCCCTTTCCGCAGCAACGCGTCGACCTCGGCGTTCTTGTAGTAGGACGACGCCTTCCACGTGCCGTGGAACTGGCTGTCATACATCTGGCCAACCCAGTTCTCGGGGTCGACAAAGTAGGTGCTGACCCAGTGTACCCACATGTCGGGCGTGGTCTCCGGCGTCTTGGTGTTGGCCGTCAGATTGCCCCAGACGCCGCCGACGACTTTCAGGTTGATGCCGATCTGTGCCAGATCGGACTGAAAGAGCTGCCCGCTCTGCAACGCCTGGTCGTTGTCGGACTGCACATGGATTTCAAAGGGGCGTTTCATCGGCGCGCCCTCGGCCATGGCCTTCGCCATGTATTCCTTGGCCTTCTTCAGGTCGTAGTCATAGCCCTTGGCGTCCTTCGGAATGCCCCACAGATTGTCGGGCATCGGATATGGATCGCGCGTGGCGTACCCGCCCAGGATGTCGTTGATGAAGCCGCTGTAGTTGAACGCGTGCGCGAAGGCCTTGCGGGCGTTGAGGTTATTGAACGGCGGCTTGGTGTTGTTCATGCGGATGATGAAGATCCGCATCACCAGGTCCTTCTGGACAAAGGCGATCTTCGACGCGTTGATCCGCTCCACCTGGTCGCCGGGCAGGTTCGTGTCGGTGCAGTCGATGGACCCGTTCAGCAACGCCAGCACGCGCGTCGATGTTTCCTTCACGGGACGGTAGGCGATGCGCTTCACGGGCTTTGGATTGTGGCCCCACCCAAGGAAGTGATCGGGGTTGATCTCCATGTCCAACAACTCAAGCGGACGGTAGTTTGTCGGGATGATCTTGTACGGGCCCGAGCCGGCGCCGTTGGCGGCAAGCCAGCTCTTGGCCCAGTCGCCATTCTTCTCGTTGGCCTGGATGACCCGCGGGCTGACGATGGATACAATCGGGATGGCGGAGAAGAACGGGGCGTAGGGGGTCTTGAGTTCGAAGCGCACCACCAGCTTCGACGGCGCGGTGATGCGGTCCGCCGTCAGGATCGGCAGGAACGCGCCCGCCGGCGCCAGCGCCAAGCCGAGCACCCGGCGGAAGCTGTAGACGACATCCTCGGCCGTCATCTCGCTGCCATCATGGAATTTCACGCCGGGGCGAAGTTTGAACTCCCAGACCATACCGTCATCGGAAACGGTGTGGCTTTCGGCCAGCCACGGCACGATCTCCGGTGGGTCGTTCTGATAGCGATAGAGACCGTCATAGGCGTTCAGCATCACGCCCTGCATCGGCACGTCGAAGACCTGGTGCGGGTCGAGGTTGAAGGGCAGCGCCCAGCCGCTGACATAGGTGGACGGATCGGCGGCCTGCGTGGTCCGGCCGGGGGCCAGCATCGCCGCGGCGGCGATGCCGCCCAGGGCGCGACGGCCAAGTTTCAGCGGCGCGCTCATTCCGCCACCATCGCCATCTTGCGCCAGCGGCTGACAGGTTTGGGCAGACCGAGATGATCGCGCAATGTGGTCCCCTCATATTCAGTGCGGAACAGGCCCCGGCGCTGCAATTCCGGGATTACCATGTTGACGAAGTCGTCGAGCGAGCCTGGCAGCCAGGCCGGCATCACGTTGAAGCCGTCGGCGGCTTCGTTGCGGAACCAATGCTCCATGATGTCGGCAATTTGCGACGGCGTGCCGACGGTCAGCAGATGTCCGCGAGGCCCGGCATTCAGCAGGCACAGTTCCCACAGCGTCAGGTTGTCGCGGCGGGCGGCTTCGAGCAGCAGGCGTTGGCGAGACAGCGGGCCGTTGGTGTCGCCCATGTCCGGGACCGGGCCGTGCAGCGGATACTTGTCGAGCCCGCCGACACCGATCGTGTGCTCCAGAACCGAAAGGCCGACACTGGGGTGGATCAGTGATTGCAGATACTCGAATTTTTCCTTTGCTTCGGACTCTGTCCTTCCGACCACGGGGTAGATGCCGGGCAGGACGCGGACTTCCGCCTGTGTGCGGCCGTAGCGCGGCAGGCGCGCCATGACGTCCGTATAGAATTCTCGCGCCTGCTCGAACGTCGTCTGCGCGGTGAACACAACCTCCGCCAGATGCGCGGCCAGATCGCGGCCCGTGTCGGACGCACCCGCCTGCACCAGCACCGGACGTCCCTGTGGAGAACACGCGACATTCAACGGCCCGCGTACCTGGAAGTATTTTCCGCGGTGGTTCAGCACATGCATCTTCGACGGGTCGTAGTAGACGCCGGAGTCCTTGTCGCGGATGAACGCGTCATCGTCCCAACTGTCCCATAGACCGGTCACGACCTCCGCGAATTCCAGCGCGCGGTCGTAGCGTTCGGCATGGCCGTAATGCTCCTCGCGCCCGTGGTTGAAGGCCTCCGCTTCATTGTTCGACGTGACCAGGTTCCAGCCGGCGCGTCCGGCGCTGATCTGGTCCAGGGACGCAAACTGGCGCGCCAGCGTGTAGGGCGCGTTGTACGTCGATGTCGATGTAGCAACGAGCCCGAGGCGGGAGGTCACTGCGGCCAGGGCCGAAAGGATCGTCATCGGCTCAAACTTGACGGTCTTGCCCATGCGACCACGCGAGCCCGGGTTCCCGAAAACCGAGACCGCGGCGCTGTCGGCCAGGAACAGCAGGTCGAACTTGCCGCGTTCGGCGGTCTGCGCGACCTGCATGGCCTGGGAGAAGACCGTACCGGACTCGGCGAAGGCCTCCGGATGCCGCCAGGCCGCGACGTGCTGTCCGGTTTCGTGGACAAAGGCCCCCAGGCTCATCTTGCGTTGGGATGTGGGCGTGCTCATGCGGTTGGCTCCGGAACAGGCGCTGGACCGATCAGGCCCGGGGTGGGTTCGGCTGGGCGGCTCTGGAAACGCAAGGTTCGTGCCAGCGCGACGGGGCCCATCAGGCGTCCGCCATGACGTGTTGGCGGCTGGTCATCCGGGGTTGGATATGGCGGCCGAACTTGTCCATCCCCTCGATGAAGTCGTCGAAGGTCAGCATCACGCCGCTCACGCCCGGGACGGTCGCGTAAAGATCCAGCAATTCCGCGATCCTTTCGTACGATCCAACCAGGGCGCCGTGCATCGTCGGCATCCGGTTCTGTATCTTCTGAGCAAAGCGCCCGGCCGCGGCCAGTTTGTCCGTCGTGGGATCGGTTTCAGCCTGGGACTGCCGCCAGCCCAGGGCGACCATGTCGATACCGGACCGGTAGTGTTCCCACTTGGCCTGGGCTTCGGCTTCGGTTTCCTCGGCGATGACCATCATCACGACCAGCGCGCCGCAGTTTCGCCCGGTGCGTGCATTCGCCTCCAAAAGCCGAGCGGTGCTGGGCGCAACGGCGAAGGGGTCGTTGATGCCGAAGCTGGAGCAGAAATTGTGATCGGCGAAAGTCGCGGCGAATTCCGTTCCCCGGTCGCTTTGTCCCGCGCAGATGATGGGGATGCGGCTTTGCGGCATCGGCAGGCAGCGACAGTCGTCCATCTGGAAGAAGTCGCCTTTGAAATCACTGTGTCCGGTGTCCCAAAGCTCCCGCATGACGGTGACATATTCGCCGCAATAGTCGTAGCGCCGCAGGTGATGCGTCTCCCCCGGCCAGATGCCCATCTGGGAGTATTCTTTCTCCTGCCAGCCGGTGATCATATTCAGACCGAACCGTCCGTGGGAGATGCTGTCGATCGTAACCGCCATGCGCGCGGCGACGGCGGGCGGCAAGGTCAGCACGGCGCAGGTGGCGAACAGTTGGATGCGGCGTGTGACGGCGGCGAGGCCCGCCATCAGCGTGAAACTTTCCAGGTTGTAGTCCCAGAACTCCGACGGGCCGCCAAAGCCGCGCAGCTTGATCATCGAGAGCGCGAAATCCATCCCGTATCGTTCAGCCCTCTCAACGACCGCCCGATTCAGATCGAAGCTCGGCTTGAACTGCGGCGACGTGGTGGAGATCAGCCAGCCATTGTTGGCGATGGGGATGAAGACGCCTACCTGCATGGCGTTGTTTCCAAAAGCCGAACCGAACCGGCGTCGGTCCGCGGGCGGGAGTGACGGTCATGGCCTGGACGCACGGGGTGGGGCATGGGGCCTCGCTATGCCGATATAACGGTCATGTGGCGCCGGACGTGGATGACCTGCACGGAATATGAACATAAAAGCGCCGAATGCCGCAATGCACAATGTCCGGAAAATAGACAAAATGTGCGCACCTGCCAGAGTAGCATAAAAATTAAACACAAAGGTTCCACAACGGCCAGAATGTGTCCAAAAATTACCCTCTTCCGGCCGCGCCGCTCATGTGATCCCGATCGGACGAATGATCGCCGGTCATCGTAACGGCCTCAGGACAGCGCCGGGCCTTTGCATCTGCCGAGGCACTTCGGCCGGACGATCCGTGGATGAGTTCGATGGCATGACGTTTGCGTCGGGACATGCACGATCATTGCAGTCCCGCCCGGGCCGCCGCCCGCGTGTGTTTCCAATACTTCAGTTTCGGGAGTCATCTGGATGCGTATCTGGACGTTCGTCACCACGGCCATGTCGGTGCTTTGCCTGGGAACCGCGTGGGCTCAGGAACTTCCCAAGTCCAGCTACAAGGTAATCGGCACCAGCAGCAACACGGTCGCATGGACGGTCGATGAGCAACCCTTCTGGTCGAAGCAGATCCCCGAGGCTTCGAAGGGCGCGGTCACCATGGACGCGACCCCGTTCGACCAGATGGGCATCGATGACAAGACCCTGCTGCGGCTGTTGAAACTGGGTGTCGCCGACTTCGCCTCCATGGATATCTCGAAGATGGCGGGCGATGACCCGCGGTTCGAGGGCTGTGACCTGGCCGGGCTGGCATTGGACGTTCCGACCGCGCGTAAGGCCTGTGCCGCCTGGCGCGGCGTGCTCGATCAGCAGATGCAGAAGAACTGGGGATCGAAGCTGCTGGCGATCGGCGGCCACCCACCGCAGGTATTCTGGTGCAAGACCGCGGTCAGCGGGCTCGACGACCTCAAGGGCCGCAAGATCCGCGTGTTCAACAACTCGATGCGCGACTTCATGACCGGGCTTGGCGCGTCCTCGATCAGCATGTCGTTCCCGGAAGTGGTGCCGGCGCTGAACAACGGCGTGGTCGATTGTGCCGTGACCGGAACGCTCAGCGGCAACACGGCCGGCTGGCCCGAGGTCACCAAGACGATCTACCCGCTCTCCCTGGGGTGGAGCATCAACGTCAAGGCGGTCAATCTGTCGACCTGGAACAAGATGCCGCCCCCGGTCAAGGCCTTCTTCGAGGCTCAGTTCAAGGCCTTCGAGGACAAGATGTGGGATACGATCAGCGCCGCGACGGCGCAGGCCGAGAACTGCAACTTTGGCCGCCCGCCCTGCACCATGGGAAAGATGGCCCATATGACGCTGTCCCCCATCTCGGCGTCCGACAAGGATCGATACAAGGGGATGGTCGAAGGCTCGGTGCTGCGCAACTGGGCGAAACGATGCGGCGCCGACTGCGCGAAGACCTGGAATGAGACCGTCGGCAAGGCGCTGGGCCTGAACGCGCCGTCGAGCTAGGCGCGGGACATGGACGCGCTGTTGAAGGTCATCGCCCGGATTTCCGTGTTCGGCCTTTGGTTCGGAGGCAGCCTGATCCTTCTGGCCGCCGTCGTGATCGGGATCGATGTCGTGATGCGGCGGCTGTTCGAAGCCTCGATCGGCGGCGCGGACGAGCTTGCCGGGTACGCCCTGGCAATCGGGTCCGCCTGGGCATTGCCCGCCGCGCTGCTCGACCGCGGACATATCCGGATTGATTCACTCTACACCCACTTCGCGCTCCGTACCCGCGTGGTGCTCGATCTCCTGGGACTTGGCCTGTTCATCGGGTTCTTCGGCCTGCTGGCGTGGCATGCCTGGGGGATCGCCGACCAGTCCTTCAGCGTCGACGCCCACAGCCAAAGCGCGCTGGAAACGCCGATCGCGGTTCCGCAGGCGATATGGGCCGTCGGACTGACCTACTTCGTCGTGGTCGGCGTGCTCCTCGGCCTTCGCGCCATGGCGCAGTTCGCCGCCGGAGACCCCGCCGCCGCGGTGCGCCTGGTCGGGACACGGTCCGCCGAGGAAGAGGTGGAAGAGGAAATACGCGACCTCCGGGTCCGGGCGGAGTCCAGCACATGATCACCGTCACGCTGTCGACGCTGCTGGTCTTGTTGGCGCTGTCCGTCCCGGTCGCGGCCGCGCTGGGCGTGCTGGGGCTGGTGCTGTCCGGGGTCTATGCCAAGCTCCCCCTGCATCTGGCGATCGGAGAGGTCGCCTGGTCGACCTCGAACGGCTTCCTGCTGGTGGCGGTCCCGTTCTTCGTGCTGCTGGGCGAAATCCTGCTCCGGTCGGGTATGGCGGAGCGGATGTATGCCGCCCTGGTGAAATGGATGCCGTGGCTGCCCGGCGGCCTGATGCACTCCAACATCGCCGCCTGCGCCATGTTCGCGGCGACATCAGGCTCCAGCGTCGCGACCGCGGCGACGATCGGCACCGTCGCCCTGGGGGAGATCGAACGGCGCGGCTATAATGAGAAGCTGTTCCTCGGCACCATCGCGGCCGGGGGAACGCTGGGGATCCTGATCCCGCCCTCGATCAACATGATCGTCTATGGGGTGCTGACCGATACCTCGATCCCCAAGCTGTACCTGGCCGGGATATTGCCCGGCCTGGTGCTGGCGGGGCTGTTCAGTCTGACCGTCCTGGTCCTCTGCCTGGCGCGCCCGCACTGGGGTGGAACGCGCACCAGCATCACCTGGGCGGAGCGGGTGGAGAGCCTCCCCGATCTGATCCCGCCGCTGGTGGTGTTCATCGCGGTCATCGGCTCGATCTACGCCGGCCTGGCGACGGCCACGGAGTCAGCCGCGCTGGGCGTCATCGCCGCGCTTGGCATCTGCGCGTGGAACCGAACGCTGACGATGCATATGCTGCTGCGGGCGTTCGAGGGCACGATGCGTACCACGGCCATGATCATGGCCATCCTGCTCGCCGCCTACTTCCTCAACTTCGTCATCACCTCCATCGGCCTGACCAGCCAGATCAACCGCATGATCACGTCGCTGGACCTCTCCCCCGTAGGGCTTCTGATCGTCGTCATCGCCTTCTATTTCGTGCTCGGCATGTTCATGGAGACGCTGTCGATGATGGTGGCCACGGTGCCGATCATCGCGCCGATCATGACCGCCGCCGGCTTCGATCCGATCTGGTTCGGCATCGTCGTCGTGATGCTGATGGAAACGGCGATGATCACGCCGCCGGTCGGGATCAACCTGTACGTCGTGCAGGGGTTGCGTCATCGCGGCGGCGTGAACGATGTCATCATCGGCACCATGCCGTTCGTCGTGACGCTTGTCCTGATGATCGCGATCGTGTCGTTCTGGCCGGACCTCGCGCTGTGGCTGCCGCGCCTGGCGTCGGACTGAGCAACGGCCGTGCGGCGCTTCAGGGCCGCCGGAACGTGCCGAACCAGCGTGGGGTGCGCGCCGCATAGGCGAACCACTCCGCGCCGAAGCGGGCGGCGAGATGCGCTTCCTCCCGCTGGATGGCGAGCACCGTGACCGTCGCGGCCGCGACCGCCGCGGCCGGCAGGAACCACGCGTTGCCAAAGGCCACGCCGCAGCCGGTGAGAAGCAGGGTGTTGCCCAGATAGATCGGGTTGCGCGACCAGGCGAAGGGCCCATCCGTCACCAAGGCAGTCGCGGCGCGGTGGGGCAGGATGTTCGCGTGCCTGCGCGTCATGACCACCATCGCCCAGAGATCGAGCGCAAAGCCCG
This sequence comes from Acetobacteraceae bacterium UBA6159, assembly GCA_002422345.1. Classification (GTDB taxonomy): domain Bacteria; phylum Pseudomonadota; class Alphaproteobacteria; order Acetobacterales; family Acetobacteraceae; genus Rhodopila. The sequence goes on along the minus strand of DIUL01000055.1, from coordinate 20,253 downwards.
TCGCCAGTATTCCCCACCCTGCCACCGCGAGGGCCGGCGCGTCCGGCCAAGGCAGCGGCAGCGCGCGCCCGGCAAGCCAGGCAACGAGGGCCATTGCCCCGAACAGGATCGGTGGCCAGGGGACGCGGTTGGGGCGGTCGGCGGTCACGTTTCGGTGTCTTCCTCGATCGGTGGGTGCGGCCGATGGTCTGGCTGTGCGATGGGCGCTTTCCTCCCGCGGCGACGGGGACGAAAGGCCCTTCCGCGCCATAAGGCAAGGCGCCTCGGGCCGCTGTCCCGGCACGAGACGGCCGGTCGCCTTGTCGTCGGGCCAGCGCTGCCATACCGTCCTGCTTCGTCCCGAACGGATACGGCCACCGATCATGAGCACAATTGACCTCGTCGACCCCGAATTGCGCGACGCGCTCGCGCTGATGCCGCAGGTGCCACTGACCGCCGAGACCTTGCCAAGGCGTCGTGCCGATGCGCTCGCGTTGCTGCGTGCCGTGCCGGTTCCGGACCTGCCCGATATCACGGCCGGCGAAATCCATGTGGAGAGTGCGTTCGGCGCGCCGCCGATCCGGGTTCTGACCTATCGCCCGGTCAGGTCCGACGTCCCGCTGCCGGTCATTCTCCACATCCATGGCGGCGGCTTCGTCATGGGCTCCCCGGAGATGAAGGATGTGGAGAACCGGGTCTTCGCGTCGGACTTGAAATGCGCGATCTATTCCGTTGACTATCGCCTCGCGCCGGAAACACCGCATCCGGGGCCACTGGAGGACATCTACTCGGTGTTCATCTGGCTGCACGCGAATGCCGAGAGGCTTGGGCTTGATCCCGCCCGCATCGGCATCAAGGGTGAAAGCGGCGGCGGCGGTTTCGCTGCGGGGGCGGCGCTGTACGCGCGCGACCGGGATGGGCCGAAATTCGCCTTTCAGCACCTGATCTATCCGATGATCGACGACCACTCGGCCATACGGACGGACCTGCACCCTTGCGTCGGCGAATTCGTCTGGACGCAGGCGAACAATCTTTTCGGCTGGCGTTCGCTGCTGGGGCGGGAGCCAGGTTCGCCCGATGTCTGCCCTTACGCAGCGGCGGCGCGCGCGGCGGATGTGTCGGGCTTGCCGCCGACGTATATTTCGGTCGGCGGCCTCGACCTATTCCTTGAGGAAAATATTGCCTACGCGGACCGTCTGAACCGGGCGGGCGTGCCGGTCGAGTTTCATTTGTATCCACGGGCGTATCACGGCTTCTACCGGGCGACGAATGCGCGTGTCACGCTGCAGGCCGAGCGGGATACGCGGGAAGCGTTGCGGCGCTTTTTGCACTGGTAGGGGGGGCGGCGGCCTTCCTGGTGGGTGACGCGGCCAGCGCCTCAGGCCGCCGCCCGGGACTCCGCCTCCGTATCCAGGCGATACGCCGGAAGCGGGCTGGCCGTGATCTCCAACACCCGCACGCCCCCGTCGGCAAGCCGCAGCATCGCGTCGCCGTTGCTCCATCGCCAGAGGGACTGGTCGTCGGACTCGATGCCCCACCAGCCATCGGTCAAGGCCGGGTGATCCAGTGGAAGATCGGTGACGAGGTCACCCTCGCGCAGACGGATGCGCCGGACCGTCAGGCCCAGCCGGCGGGTGTCATTGTGCCACGGGGTCAGGTCGCTGGGGGAGCAAGCGCGGGACCGCAGGCGGACCCTGGATGCTCCGCGTGGCAGGACGAACGTATAGACACCATGATCGGCCGCGATGGGCGCGATCATCCGACCACCGATCAGCAGCCGGGGCGCGGGATCGCCGGTGGTGACCGGTGCCGGCAAGGAATGACCCAACCGGCCCGCGCGGTCGGCGAGCATCCGCCAGACCGGCTCCACCGCCCGCGGGTCATCGGCGAAGGGCACACAGCTTTCGCTGACCCGCCGGTCCTGCCCACCTGTCTCGGCGAACAGGGGATGCAGCGCCACGGCCCCGGAACCATTCTCGAACACCGCGCGATTGCCGGTGTCGAGGTAGCTCTCGGACACGGCGCCTTCGGACAGGATCAGGTCATGGCTGTCCAGTTCCAGGTGGAAATATGTCACCGCCGCACAGGCGCGATCCTGGGTGATCGTGGCCCCGTTGACCAGGAACCGTGCGGGGATCAGGCGATTGGCAAGATACATCCCATGCTCGGGCGACACGCGCAGGGTTCGGGTCGGCACGCCGTCCGCCAACGCCCCGGCGGCGATCACGATCGGGCGCGCGGCCGCCGGAAAGGCGTGGCGGGTCAGGTCAAGGTTCCGGTAGCCGATCCACCGGATGGGCCTGCTGCCGCCGCCATGCGTCAGCACCGTGTCACCGGGTCGCAGCGCCTCCACCGGGACCGGTCCATCCGTCGTCTCGATCAATGTTCCCGTGACGAAGCAGGCCGCGGAGACCAGCGCGCCGCCCGCCCCGTCCGACACGGCCTCCACCACCAGGCTGTCCAGGACCGTCAGGGCAAAGGAGCTACCGCCGCCGAACAGCAGGAAGCCGCCGCTGTAGGTGACCGACAACGGATCGATGCCCGCCAGGGTGATCGTGTCCCCGAGGCCGAAGCTGGTGACCGCGCCGGCCATGCTGATCGGGGCCGCCAGGTGGAACGCGGCTGACGCACCGTCCATGCCGATCGTCGCGCCAGCCGAGACCGTGCCGTTCACGGTCAGCACGCTTGCGTCGCCGATCGTCAGGGCGCCCGTGCCCAGCAGCATCGTCGTCCCAAGCGTGCCGCTGTCGAGCCGGAGCGACCCGGCATTGACCAGGCTCTGGCCCGCGACAATCGTGTTGTTGCCGGTCATGACCCAGCTCGCGCCGCTGGCGATCCGGACGTCGCTGAAATTGATGAAATCCGTCCCCACCCCGCTGATCGTGCCCGTCGAGGCGGAGGAGCGCAGTTCGAGCGTGCTGATGGCGGGGTAACCGGCAGTGTTGCCGCCATCGACGATGCCGGTGAAGACGGCGCCGCTGTCGACCTGCACGAGGTTGGAGGAGCCGGCCGCCAGGCTGACCGCGATCCCGCCCTGGCCCACGATGGTGCCGGCATTCGTCACGGTGCCGTACTTGCCGGTCATCGTGACCCCGGTCTGCCCCTCGATCCTCCCGCCCGCGCGGTTGTCGACGGTGCCGGCGAACGCCAGGGTGACGCCGTGGCCGGCCGTACCGGTGCCCAGGATCGTCCCCGCATTGGTGATCGTCGTCCGGCTGCCGCCGCCGGACACGGCCGTATTGTCACTGCCAATGCCAATGGCGCCGGTGATCGTCCCCCCCGCCTGGTTGGTAATCGTCCCGATGCGGGAGAAGCTGACCCCGGCGCCCAGGCTGGACCCGCCCGTGATCACGCCCTCATTCACCAGTGACAGCGGCGAGTTCTTCGCCATCACCGCCACGTTGCCCTGGATCGTGCCACTCGCGCTGTTGGTGACGGAACCGAGCGATGAGAAGAGGGCAAGAAGCCAGACACCATAGCCCGCCGTCCCGGCGCCGCCCTCGATCAACCCCATATTGGCGACGGACAGCCCCAGGCCGCTGCCGGCCACGGCCCTAGTCCCGCTGATGGTGCCTCCGGCGAGGTTGGTCATCTGGCCGTTGGACCCCGCGGTCAGCCCTTCCCTGATCTGGCCAGCATTCGTCACGCTGCCCCGGACGGTCAGCGCCGCACCACCGGTCAGGGTGCCGGTGGCGGCGACACTCAGGTTCACGCCGGTCGCGACGGTATTGGTGCCGCTTGCCGTCCAGGCCGCGCCGTCCACCACATCGATCTCGGTGAAGCCGAGGAACTGTGATCCCAGCCCGCTGATCGTGCCGGTGCCGGCACCCGACAGCAGCGTCAGGAGGCTGGCGGCGGTGCCTCCCACCGTGTTGCCGCCATGCACCACGCCTGAGAAGCCGCCGCCAACCGCCAGAGACACGGCATTGTTGAACCCCGCCGCCATCGCGACGGCCGTCCCGCCCGAACCGCTGATGCTGCCGGCATTCGTAATGGTGCCGGCCCCGCCCGCGATGCTGACACCCACCGTGCCGTCGATGGTGGCGCCGGCCAGGTTGTTGACGATCCCACCCGACGGCATGGTCAACCCGCCCGAAACGGACCCGGCATTGGTGAAGGTGCCCGTCTCCACCGCGCCCGAGCCCGCAATCAGGCGGGCGCCGGCGGCCAGGGTCGTGTCGCCCGCCAGGGTCCAGCCCGCCCCGGACGCGATCGAGACCGTGCCGAAATTGAGGAACGTGTTCTGGAAGCTGGTCAGAGTCCCCGCGCTGGCGCCGCTGACCAGGACCAGGGAACTCGCGATCGTGCCGCCGATCGTATTCCCGCCATCGATCAGGCCCGAAAAGCTCGCGCCGCCGGCGACCAGCAGCGTATGGGCAAAGCCTGCGATCATCGAGACGGCCGTACCGCCGCTTCCGACAATCGTCCCGGCATTGCTGACCGTCCCGGCCGCTCCACGGACCGAGACACCGGTGTTGCCGGTGATCAGGCCGGTCGCCTGGTTGGTCAGCACCCCGCCGCCGTTCAGGAACACGCCGACACTGGATGCCCCGGTGCCGACCAGGCTGCCGCTGTTCGTGATGGTGGTCTGCAACGCGTTGCCGTAGACGGCGTTCTGCGCCGAGATGACGCCCGCCGCGTCATTCACCAGCGTGCCGCCGGGGGTCAGCGCCACGCCCCGGCCGCCGCTGGCCGTGCCGCCGGCCAGGACGCCGCTGTTGCGGACACGCAGGCCGGCGACGTTGGCTCGCAGCGCGGTCGTGGCCTGGATGGTGCCGGTGGCGCGGTTATGGGCATAGCCCGCGCCGCTGAACGTCAGCCCAAAGGGCAGGGTTATCTCATTGAACAACGATCCAGTGGCGGAAAGCGTCCCGCCATTCGTCAGCGACACGCCGTTGGCCAGCGTGTTGGTCCCGCCCAGGACCCAGTTGGCGTTCGTATTGATCGCGATCCGGCCGAAGTTCACGACCGAGCCACCGAGACCGGACAGGGTGCCCGCGCTGACGGCGGAGGCCAGCACCAGTGTGCTGACCGCGCTCGCGCCGATTGTGTTGCCGCCATCGATCGTGCCGGTCACGGTGCCAATGGGTGAGAGGGTGACGCTGTTGGCAAACCCCGCGGCAAGCGAGATCGCGGCGGCGCTGGTCCCCTGGATTGTCCCACTATTGCTGACAGTACCAGCGCCTCCGGCGATGGCGATCCCCCGCACCCCCTGGATCCGGCCGGAGCTTTGGTTGGTGACGACCCCGCCCTGCCGCATGGTAATGCCAGGATTGACGCCCGCCATGATGGCCAGGACCGTCCCGGCGTTCTCGATCGTGACGCCAGCATTCAGAATGTCGATGGCGACGGCGGCCGAGATCAGGCCGGTCGACGCGTTGCTGAGCGTGCCACCGGCGGCCAGCATCGCGCCGCGCCCGTTGGCGGTTCCCTGCCCGATGATCCGGCCTGAATTCACGACAGTCGCCGTGGCGTCCTGGATCGTCAGACCGTCGTAGCCCGTGATCGTCCCGCCACTCTGGTTGGTGACGGTGCCGCCGCCACTGATGGAGATGCCGAAGCCCGCCGTACCCTCGATCCGGCCGGCGTTCACGACCGCGACGCCGGCCCCTCGTACGCCGGTGCGACCGCTGACCGTGCCTCCTGATTGGTTGGTGACCGCTCCTCCGACGAACAGCACGATGCCGGCGCCGTTGATCCCATTCCCGGTGATCGTGCCCGTATTGGTGACCGTGGCGCTGGCCTCACCGCGTACGCCGAAATAGCCTGTGATCAGGCCGCTGGACTGGTTGGTGACCGTGTCGTTGGCGGTCAGAACGATTCCAGGGCCCACGGTGCCGGTGATCAGGCCGGCGTTGGTGATGCCGGACGCGCTGCCTTTGGTGTGGAGGCCGGTCGCGCCCGTGATCGTGCCACCGCTGGCATTGACGACGGTGGCGCCGGAGGCCGTCATGCCGGTGGCGCCGCTGATGGTACCGCCGGACTGGTTGGTGATGACACCACCGACCAGCAATTCCACGCCCCGTCCCACCACGGTGTCGCCGCTGATGCGGCCGGCGTTGACGATGGTGACTGGCGACCACCCATTGATTCCGGCATGGCCCGTGATCAGGCCACCGGACTGATTGGTGATCGTGCCGCCCTGGAACAGCCGCACACCCGCGCCGTCGACGCTGGTGCCACCGCTGATCAGGCCGCTGTTCACGACGACCGGCGCCGCGAAGTTGCCGTGGATCGCGATCGTGCCGCTGACAGTGCCGGTGGTCGCATTGACCAGCGTCCCGCCACCGCCGGGTGACAGGCCCCCCTGGATCAGCCCGGCATTGGTCAGGGTGCCCCCGGCGAAGAACGCCGTGCCATTGTTCGTCAGCGTCACGCCGTTGGCGATCGAGTGATTCCCGACCAGCGCCCATGACGCCCCCGACTCGATCGAGATCTGGCCGAAGTTCAGGATGTAGGTGCCCAACCCCAGCGTCAGTTGACCGAAGGCGGTGCCGGCCCCGAGTGCCAGCGTGCTGGTCCGCGACGCCCCGATCGTGTTGCCGCCGTTCACCGTGCCACCAAAGGAACCACCGGCCAGCAAGGTCACGCGGTGGTTGAACCCGGCGGCGAGGGATACCGCCGTCTGGCTGGAACCGCCGATGAACCCGGCATTGACCAGCGTCACGGCGCGGTTGGAGACGACGCCAGTGCCGCCCGAGATCGTGCCGCCGGCGAGGTTGGTGATGGAACCACCCTCGGCCAGGAAAATGCCCCGGCTGGCGGTCGAGGTCCCCCCGGTGATGGTGCCCGCGTTGACGACGACACCCGCCGTGCCGGCCATGCCGATGCCGTAGAAGCCGCTGATCACGCCCGAGGCCTGGTTCGTGACCGTGCCTCGCGAGGTCACCAGGATACCCAGGCCGGACGACGTGTTGCTGGTGATCGTGCCGCTGTTCACAACCATGTTGTCGAGGAAGTCGGCTCTCACACCGATGGGCCCGGTAATCGTCCCCTGGTTGACCAGGGTGTTCCCGGCACCCGCGAAGGTATAGGCGCCCTGGGAGCCCGTGATGGTGGTCGTGGTCATGACAGCTCCCCCGCAGCCGGGGCGGGATGCGTCTGATTACCGTACGCACTTGTATTCACGCCTGAATTCTCCGCCCGCACACCCGCAAGTCAAACATGATATTCGGGCATGATTTAACCGCGCAAGAGCGGATTCGCTGAATCTAGCGTGAATTGGATCGAAAAAGATACAACCCGGCGACGGCACGAATTGAGGCGGATTTGCTTGGAACAAAGGACCCCTATCCGGTGCGGAAAGGGCGCCGTGTTACCCTTCGTTAACCAATCCCCTTCAAGATGCACCCCACCACACAGGACGTACACCATGCTCGCCGGATCGGAGCCAGGCCACGGCCTCAACGACCGCATCGATGCACCCGCCACCCGGGTCCGTCGCGCGCTCGGCCGTGTCCACCAAAGGCCCGTCCCGGAGCATTGCCCAGGCCGCGAACCGGCCGCCAGGGTCTCTCCGGTCGAGCTTCCGCGACCGCATGATGACCCCGTGTCATCCCGGTGGCCAACAGGCGAACCGCTTGCCGGACGATCTGCATGGTCGTGCCAAGGGAGGTCTCTTCTCCTCCTGGAATGAAACCACGGTACACCGCGCGGACAACAATTTCGCACAAAAAGTGACGCCTTTGGCTGGCCCCCGCGGTCTATAGGGATCGGATGAAGACCGAGGCACCTCTTTGAAGTGTCTCGAGCGCAAGAGGATCCACGGTCGCAATGGTACTACGTGCAATGCATACAAAACGAACCGCGTCGGTGAGCCACGACCCGATGATGGGTGGCTCAACGCACCGCCCCTGACTGTTGCGCGGCAGTGCCCGCGACAGTCACTCGTACAAGCACGTGATCCAGACAAACCGGCAGCGCCTCAGAGCATTCATGCACGTCCTTACTCGACCCTCTCCGCGAAGAAACCTCGGCGACTCGCTGACGCAATTGTTGTCAGTCGGGATGATCCGGGGCGCAACGCCATGCAAGGAGCTCACGCGTTGATCGGGCTATACACTCGTATTGTTGGACGTCGACAGGACCCCGTGGCCACGGATGAGCCCGTGGCGGAACCGGTCATCCGGGTTTCGGTCTCGGACGAACCCACCGTGCCGGTCGCCGAGGTTGCCGACGAACTGACTCTTTACAAGGAAGTCGCAACGATCCTGCGCCGTCAGGTCCAGGGCGCGATCGAGGACTCCGAGGTCGCCGCGCTGGGCAGCATCAAGCGGCTGGGCGCGCTCGACGAACAGGTGCGGGTACTGCTCGCCGACCTTGCGAACGCGGAAGACCATGCGCGGGAGACGACGGCGGAAAGCGCGCGGGACATCGCCTCCATGCGCCAGGCCGTGCGTGACCTGCGCGACCAGATTCGCGGCCGTACCGAGCAGATTTCCACCGACCGGGCGATCTATGCCCGTATCTCGGAAGAAACCCAGGGCTTCTCCACCGCCATCGCCGAGATCGCCAAGATCGCCGCGCAGACCCGGTTGCTGGCATTGAATGCAACGATCGAGGCAGCGCGCGCCGGCCCGGCGGGCAAGGGGTTCGCGGTGGTGGCCGACGAGGTGCGTGCCCTGGCCGGAGAGGCCGCGCGGGTCTCGATCACCGTCGGCGACGGAATCGGACGGCTGCGCGAGATCATGCGCCAGCGGCTTTCCGATGCCCTTGATACGCGCGCCGAGGATGCCCTGCTTGAAACCGCCGAACAGCAGGCGGCCGCCGCCGAGGCCGGCTTCACGCGATTGGCGGAGGCAGCCCGAGCGACCCTTGCGACGGCACGGAGTACGGGCAGCGACATCGCGAGCAGCACGCTCGCCGCCATGAGCGCCACGCAGGTCCAGGACATCGCCAGGCAGCGTCTTGAGCAGGTGAGTGAAGGGTTGGAGCAGGTGGGGACGCATGCCGCTGGCCTGGCTGTCGCCCTTCGGGACGAGGGGCCAGTCGAGTCGGTCGAGGAGACGCTGCTGCGGCCGATGCAACAGACCTACGTCATGCAGTCGCAGCGTGAGGCGCATGCCGGCGGGGCCGGCAACGCCGAACGATCCACCATCGACATGTTCTGAGGGGACTGCCATGCGCAAATCATTGCTGACGAGGGGAGCGCTGCGGCCCACGCGCTTGTTCCCGCGACTGTCGTCTGGATCGAAGCCGTACCATTCCGGCTCGGGCGTGCCATGACCGCGGACGTCACGGCTCTCCCGGTGTCGCTGGTACCGTCGCTCGACCTCACGGCGGCGGAGGCTCTCTGCCGGTCCCTGACCGCGCAACTGGGCGAGGGCGGGATCACCCTGGATGGTTCGGCGGTGGAGAATGTCTCCACGCCGTGCCTGCAGGTTCTGGCCGCCGCCGCCACGACGGCGCGGGAAAACAATCAGCGGTTTCGACTGCTCTGCCCGTCCGCGGTGCTGCGGGCGGCGATCATCGATCTTGGGCTGCATGCGGCCATCCCTCTTGAGGACTGACACGGACATGGCAAAACTTGTTCTCACCGTCGACGACTCTCGCACGATGCGCGAGATGGTAGCCTTTACCCTTCGTAAAGCCGGCTACGAGGTCCGGGAGGCAGAGGACGGCCAGAAGGCTGTCGACCTGCTGAAGTCCACGCCGGCGCAAGTGATCATCACCGATCTGAACATGCCCGTCATGGACGGCGTGACCCTGATTCGCACGCTGCGCGCGGATGCTCGGTTCCGTTCCGTGCCGATCCTGATGCTGACCACTGAATCCGACGCCGGCAAGAAGGCCGAGGGCAAGAACGCTGGCGCCACCGGGTGGTTGGTCAAGCCGTTCGATCCCGAGAAGTTGATCGACGTCGTCAAGCGCGTTTCACCCTGAGATCAGCATGAGCTTCGATCATCTCCGCGCGACCTATTTCGAGGAAAGCGCCGAACTTCTGGAGAGCGCGTACGCGCAGCTTGCCGCTCTCTCGGAAGATCGTGCCGACAACGATACGGTGCATGCGCTGTTCCGTGCCATTCACTCGATCAAGGGTGGCGGCGGTGCTTTCGGTTTCAGCCGCCTCGTCGGCCTTGCACATGCCATGGAGACCCTTCTCGATCTGCTGCGCGACGGCGTGCTTGCCTTCGATTCAACCCTGATCACCCTGCTGTTGCGTGGCACGGATGCGCTGGCCGATCTTCTCTCAGCCGAACGGGCTGGCGAGACACTCGATGATGGCATCGAGGCAGAGTTGATCGAGTCCTTCGTGCGGGCCGCCGGCAAGACCGCCGAACCGGGCACCGCCGTCATCGCGCCGGAGGCACGGACGTCGGTGTCGGGCTGGTTGATCCGCTTCCGCCCACACGCCACGTTGTTCCGTAATGCAAATGAGCCGCTGTTGCTGGTGCGCGAGCTTGGCCGCCTTGGCCGAATCGCCGCGGTCGCGGATCTCGCCAGCCTGCCGCCACTCGACCGGATGGAGCCGGAAGATGCCTACATCGGCTGGACCTTTACGCTCGACGGTGACGCCCCGTTGGCCAAGGTCGAGGAAGTGTTCGAGTTCGTCGTCGACGACTGCGACCTGTCGATAGATCCGATCGCACCGGCGGTAATCGAGAGCCCTGACGCGCCTGCACCAGAGCCGACAGGTGTCATTCAACAGGACACCGGACCGCAGGCCGCCGCGGCCTCTCGTGCCGATGCGCCAGCGGCACAGTCCGTACGTGTCGATGTCGGCAAGGTGGACCGGTTGGTCAATCTGGTGGGTGAACTGGTCATCAACCAGGCTATGCTCGTTCAGATCGGCAGCCAACTGCCAGCCGACATCTGTCCTGGATTGATCAGCGGCCTCGAAACGCTCAGCCAGCACCTGCGGGAGTTGCAGGAAGGCGTCATGGCAATTCGCACGCAGCCGGTTCGATCCGTCTTCGCCCGCATGCCCCGCCTGGTGCGTGAACTCTCCAGCCAGTTGAGCAAGGAGGCTCGGCTTGTCATCACCGGTGAAGCAACCGAGATCGACAAGACGGTGGTTGAACAACTCGCCGATCCGCTGACCCATTTGTTGCGCAACGCGCTCGATCACGGGATCGAGCCACCCGATATACGCGAGGCCGCCGGCAAGCCGCGCCAGGGCACGATCCATCTGTCCGCGGAACAACGCAGCAGCCGCATCGTCATCGAGATCAGCGACGATGGCCGTGGCATCGACCGGACCAAGGTTCTGACACGAGCACGGGAACGTGGCCTGATCGCGCCGGACGCGGTACTCACGGATGCGGAAACCGACGAACTGATCTTCCTGCCCAGCTTCTCGACGGCGGAGACAGTCTCGGCGGTGTCCGGACGCGGTGTCGGGATGGATGTCGTCCGCCGCAACATCCAGTCTCTTGGCGGGCGCATTACGCTTGAATCGCGCTTTGGTTCCGGCTCTCGCTTCCTGCTGTCGCTTCCGCTGACGCTCGCCGTACTGGATGGCCTTGTTGTGTCCGTTGGAGCCGAGGCGTTCATTCTTCCGATCAGCGCGATCGTGGAAAGCCTCCGGCCTCCGGCCGCCGACATCCATGTCGTGCCTGGCAGAGGCTCGGTGCTTGCCATCCGCGGCGGCTACGTGCCGTTGCTGCCGCTCCATCAGCGGCTGGGGATCGCAGGCGCCGTCACCGATCCATCCCGCGCGATCGTCGTGATCGTCGAGACCGATCATTCCGGTCGCCTCGGTCTTGTTGTCGACGACTTGGCCGGACAGCAGCAGGTGGTGGTGAAAAGCCTGGAGGCAAACTACGGCCACATCGATGGTATCGGTGGGGCAACTATTCTGGGCAATGGACAGGTCGCTCTCATCCTGGATGTGCCTGGACTCGCCTCTGGCACCTCGGCGGCGCCACCCGTGTCGCGTGCCTTCACGGAACCCGTGGCCGCTTTGCAGTAGGATTGAAGGATCACCGATATGGAACTCGCGCAAGCGACGCAGACCACTGCGTCCGCGTTCGGCACGAACGCGGTACAGACCACCGAGCCCGCACGGCAACTCATCACCTGCACGCTGGGTGACGCAGAGTACGGCATCGACATCATGGCGGTGCGGGAAATCAAGGGATGGACAGTCACCACGGCCATCCCGCACGCGCCGCCATGGGTGCGCGGCGTGATCAACCTGCGCGGCATCATCGTTCCGATACTGGACCTACGTGCCCGCTTTGGTCAGGGAGAGACAACGCCGACACCGATGCACGTCGTCGTGATCATCCAGACAGGAACACGTACCGCGGGGCTTCTGGTGGACGCGGTGTCTGACATCATCGCGATCTCACCTGGCGATATCCGTCCCGTGCCGGATGTCAGCATGGATGTGCCGGAGAGCCTGATCTCCGGTCTGGTTCCGCTCGAGCGCGGGATGGTTGCCCTGGTCTCACTCGACCAACTGCTCTGCTTCTCCTCCGACGCCGCCATTCTGGCAGCGTCCAACTCCTGATTTCACGACAAAGGCCTGACCATGTTCATGAACCGTACCGCAGAGGCCTGGATCCCGGGCTTCACCGACCGCCGGGCCGAACGCGACCGCCGTGCGGCTGTTCGCAGGCAGCAGGCGGCGCTCGCCGCGCTGGAGCAACACCAGGCACTGATCGAGGTGTCGGCCGATGGCTCCATCATCAGCGCGACACCCCACTTCGCCGATCTGCTCGGCATGGCGCCGGCCCAGTTGGCGGGCAAGTCCTACAGTGCCCTGCTGGCGGCATCGGAACGCGACAGCGCCGCCGCACGCGCTTTCGTTTCGGATATCGCGCGGGCTGAGGCCGTATCGACCCATTTGCGTCATGCCAGCAGGGATGGAAGCGAGGTTGTTCTGCGGCTGCGGGCGGTGCCCGTTCCGGCCGATGGCGACGTTCCGGCCCGCGCCATCGTCCTGGCAGAGGATGCAACCAACGCCAACCGGCAAGTTACCGTCGGCCGCCTTGCACGCGAGGCGCTTGATAGCGTGTCGGTCGCTGTCATGACAGTCGACAGGGACTTTGTCGTCACAGGCGTCAATCGCGCAACGCAGGAGCTTCTGCGTCGCAATCAGGAGTCATTCCGTACGATTTGGCCGGGCTTCGAAGCCGACAAGATTGTCGGCACGAACATCGACGTGTTCCATCGTGATCCGAAGCACCAGCGCCGGATGCTGGCGGATGAGTCACAGTTGCCGTTCCGCACCGACATCTCGGTGGGCGACCTGAAGTTTGCCCTGAGCGTCAGCGCCAGCCATGACGCAAGCGGGGCCTATGATGGCAACATCCTGGAATGGATGGATGTATCGGACCTTCGCATCCAGCAGGGTCAGCTTGCCGCCATGGACCGCTCCCAGGCGGTGATCGAGTTCAGCCTCGATGGTCGCATCCTCAGCGCCAACGCGAACTTCCTCACGACACTCGGCTACACGATCGAGGAAATCCGCGGCCAGCACCACTCGATCTTCGTCGATCCGGCGTACCGTGCCAGCGCGGACTACAAGGCATTCTGGGAGAAGCTGGGACGCGGTGAGTATGACGCCGGCGCTTACAAGCGTATCGGCAAGGGCGGTCGCACGGTCTGGATTCAGGCGTCGTACAACCCAGTCCTCGACCAGAATGGCCGTCCCTTCCGCGTGGTCAAGTATGCGACCGACATCACGGAGCAGACGAACCGGAACGCCGATTTCCAGGGGCAGATCGCCGCGATCGGCAAAGCACAAGCCGTGATCTCGTTCGATCTGGCAGGCCGCATTCTGGATGCCAACGAGAATCTGCTGGCTCTGCTTGGATACAGATTGGAAGAGGTCAAGGGGCAGCATCACTCGATGTTCGTGGCCCCGGCGTACCGCGAGACCGCCGCATATCGTGCCTTCTGGGACAAGCTGGGCCGCGGGGAGTATGACGCTGGCGAATACAAGCGCATAGGCAAAGGTGGCAAGGAAGTCTGGATCCAGGCCTCCTACAACCCGATCCTCGACCAGGACGGCAAGCCGTTCAAGGTGGTGAAATACGCAACGGACATCACCAACCAGAAGAACATCAGCGCCGACCACGAGGGACAGATTTCGGCGATCGGCAAGTCGCAGGCGGTCATCTCCTTCGATCTCACCGGCCGTGTGCTCGATGCGAACCCGAACTTCCTCGCGGTCATCGGCTATCGGCTGGAGGAAGTCGCTGGCCAGCACCATTCCCTGTTCGTCGAGCCGGGCCATCGCGACACCTTCGAGTACCGCTCTTTCTGGGAGAAGCTGGGCCGCGGTGAGTTTGACGCCGGTCGCTACAAGCGCATCACCAAGGACGGCAGGGAGGTCTGGATTCAGGCATCGTACAATCCGATCCTCGATCCGGACGGCAAGCCCTTCAAGGTTGTAAAGTACGCCACCGACATCACCGAGCAGGTGCTCGCGGCACGGGCGCAGGAAGAAGCGGTCGCGCAGACCGAAGCGATGGTAGCCGAGGCGCAGCGCAACGAGTTCACCCGGCGCATTCCGCTGGAGGGCAAGACCGGGGCCATCGGTCGCCTGTGCGGCGGCGTGAACAGCATCGTGGATACGCTGGAGCAGCAGCACGCGATGTCGGAGGCGCTGAAGCGCGCCGTGGCCGAGACTCAGGTGATCGTTTCGGCCGCGCAGACCAACGACCTGAGCAAGCGCATCGACATGACCGGCAAGACCGGTGAGATCGGTGAACTCTGCAGCGGGTTGAACGGAATGCTCGACACCATGTCGGGCGTGTTGGCGACGATATCCGAAAGCTGCGGCACCATTTCGGTCGCGGCACGTGAGATCGCGATGGGCAACACGGACCTCTCCCAGCGCACGGAGGAGCAGGCTGCCTCCCTGGAGGAGACTTCGGCGAGCCTTGAGGAACTGACCAGCACCGTGCGTCAGAACGCCGACAACGCCCAGCAGGCGAACAAGCTTGCAGGCTCTGCCAGCGACATCGCCACGCGCGGCGGCATGGTTGTGAATGAAGTCGTTCGCACCATGAACGGCATCACCCAGTCCAGCCGAAAGATCAGCGACATCATCGGCGTGATCGACGAGATCGCCTTCCAGACCAACATTCTGGCGCTGAATGCGGCGGTTGAGGCGGCACGGGCCGGCGATCAGGGCCGCGGATTCGCGGTCGTCGCCGCCGAGGTCCGCAGCCTGGCGCAGCGCAGCGCGAACGCCGCGAAAGAGATCAAGGCGTTGATCTCCGACTCGGTCGAGAAGGTCGACGATGGCTCGAAGCTCGTAGCCTCGGCCGGGCAGACGATGGACGAGATCGTCATGTCGGTGAAACGTGTGACCGACATCATGGCCGAGATTTCGGCTGCCTCGCAGGAGCAGTCCGGCGGTCTGGATCAGGTCAACACCGCCGTCTCGCAGATGGACAAGATCACGCAGCAGAACGCCGCGCTGGTTGAGGAGGCCGCCGCCGCCGCCAAGTCGATGGAGGAGCAGACCGAAGGGTTGCTGCACATGGTGGGTGGTTTCGTTCTGGCACAGGGTCATGCCGTTGCCCCTGCGGCCGCGACGACCACGCGTGGCCCTGCTCCTCGCCCACAGGCGCGGAAGCCCGCCGCGACAGCGTCTCGGGCCACGCAAGGGCGGAAGGCAGTGGCGGCTTCCGCGAGCGACGATGACGACTGGAAGGAGTTCTGAGCAATCCCATGAGCACGGAGACCCTGGAGGCACCTTTCGCCGAAGCACCACTGACAGCCGAGGACTTTCAGGCGATCGTCGCCATGGTTCGAAAGTCCTCCGGCATCGTGCTGACCGCCGGAAAGCGTGAACTTGTTTACAGCCGGCTCCGGCGGCGCCTTCGGGCGCTCAACCTCGACAGTTTCGCGGCCTATCGCGCGATCGTCGAGGGGCCGGATGGCGATGCCGAGCGGGTTCGGATGATCAATGCGATCACGACGAACCTGACGGGGTTCTTCCGGGAGCGTCATCACTTCGATTTCCTCGGCAACGAGCTGCTGCCGAACCTGCCGCGGACCAATCGTCGCCTGCGCGTCTGGTCGGCTGGCTGCTCGTCTGGCGAGGAACCCTATACGCTTGCCATGACACTGCGTGGCGCCATGCCCGATATCGATCGTTGGGATGCCCGCATCCTGGCGACGGATATCGACACCGACATGGTCGCGCTGGGGGCGGCCGGACGATACCCGATGGAGCGTACCGCGGCGATCCCAGCGGAGGTGCGACGCGCCCATGTCAAGCGGATTGACTCCGAACCGGTCGAGATGGGACCGGAGCTGAAGTCCCTGATCTCCTTTCGCAGTCTTAACCTTCTCGGCCCCTGGCCGATGAAGGGACAATTCGACGTCATATTCTGCCGCAACGTGGTGATCTATTTCGACAAGGCCACGCAACGAACTCTGTTCGACCGGTTCGCGGAGCTGCTGGTGCCGAATGGTCATCTCTTTGTTGGCCATTCGGAGACTCTCCACAATATCACTGACCGTTTTGATCATATCGGCCGGACCATTCACAGGCGCGTGCGATGACGGAGATACGACGTGCGGCCGGGCGGAGCCTGAATGATCCACGCCATGGCCGAAACGTCGTCAAGCTCGCGCCGGGCGATCACGTCATCAGCGATGCGCCCGACACCTTGTTGCTCACGGTTCTCGGCTCCTGCGTCTCGGCCTGCATCAGGGACCCGGTGGCGGGCGTGGGGGGGATGAACCACTTCATGTTGCCGGAAAGTCCCGATGGCCGGTGGGGGCGCGCGGCCTTCAGCCTGCGCTACGGCAATTTCGCGATGGAGCAGCTCATAAACGGCATCCTCCGCCAGGGCGGCCGACGGGAGCGGCTGGAGGTCAAGGTCTTTGGTGGCGCCCGCATCGGCCCCGATAGCAGCGAGATCGGGGAACGAAACGCCAACTACGTCGAGGACTATCTGAGGACCGAGGGACTCGTTCCATTGGCAACTGAATTGCGGGGAAGCCGGGCGCGACGGCTTGCGTACATGCCGGTGAGCGGGCGGGCGTTCATGGTTGAACTGCCGCCGCATGCGACACCGGCCGAGGTCCAAGCACCGGTCACGCCGTCGCGAATGCCGGCGTCCGGCAGTGTCGAATTGTTCTAGCGCTTCACGGGAGAATTCTGTGGCGATACGTGTATTGATTGTCGACGACAGCGCGCTGATGCGTCAGATGTTGACCGAGATCCTGTCAGCCGATCCCGCGATCGAGGTGGTGGGCACCGCCCCTGATCCTCTGGTCGCGCGGGAGCGGATCAAGGCGCTTTCACCTGATGTCCTGACCCTCGATATCGAGATGCCGGTCATGGACGGACTGAGTTTCCTGGAGAAACTGATGGCTCTGCGACCGATGCCGGTCGTGGTGGTCTCGACCCTCACCCGGAAGGGCGCGGATGCCGCGGTGCGCGCGCTTGAACTGGGCGCCATCGACTCGGTCGGAAAGCCGTTGATCGACCTCCGCACGGGGATGGCTGAACTCTCGGCCGAACTGATCGGCAAGGTGAAGGCGGCCGCCATGGCGAGACCGCGGGCCAGCGCGAGGGCGCGCGTCAGTGAAAGGCCCCTGGTCGCCGATCCCAGTCTTTCAACCGCCGGCAGAACCGTCGCGATCGGCGCATCGACCGGTGGGGTGGAAGCGCTGCAGAGTGTGATCGGGCGACTGCCGGCCGGCGCGCCCGCGGTTCTGGTTGCGCAACATATGCCCGCTGGCTTCACGTCGTCGTTCGCCCGCCGGCTGGACGCCCAATGCGCGGTCAGCGTGATGGAGGCAACCGACGGGCGGCGCGTGTTGCCAGGTCACGTCTATATCGCTCCGGGCGCTCGGCATCTCGAACTCGTGCGGAGTGGCGCGCACTACGTCTGTCGACTGCATGAGGGGCCGGCGGTTTCGGGCCATCGGCCTTCCGTCGACGTCCTGTTCAATTCGGTCGCCGTCGCGGCGGGGCGCAATGCGATTGGCATCATCATGACGGGCATGGGCCGGGACGGCGCCGACGGCCTGCTCGCCATGCGTAAGGCCGGCGCGAGCACCTTCGGTCAGAGCGAGGCGAGCTGCCTCATCTACGGCATGCCGCGGGCAGCCATGCTGGCGGGGGCCGTGGAAACGGAACGCCCGCTGGATCGTCTGGCGGAGGAGATCGTGTCCGTCCGGCGTTGCACCGCGGCGGGGGTTGCCGCCGCGCATTGAGTGCCGCGCAACGCCGATCAGGGCACCGCCGTCAGGGCGGTATCGATTGAAACCTCCGACAGAAGGGTCCGGTGGATCGGGCACATGTCCGCGATTTCGAGCAAGCGGGCGCGTTGCTCCTCGCTCAACGGGCCGAGCAGTTCGATCCGCCGCTCGATGCTGTCGACGAAGCCTTTTTCGGTCTCGCAGGTCTCGCAGTCGGCGGCGTGGATTTTCCGATGGCGCAGGCGCACCAGCACGCGTTCCAGCGGCCACGACTTGCGGCTTGCGTAGAGACGCAGCGTCATCGCGGTGCAGGAGCCAAGGCTCATGAGCAGAAGGTCATAGGGCGACGGCCCGGTATCGCGGCCGCCCAGATGCACCGGCTCGTCGGCGAACAGGCCGTGACGGCCATCGAACAGGAACGTGGTGAACCCATCCTTCTCCGCCTCGGCGACCAGGATCGTGCCTGGTTCAACCGAGAGCGGGTTCGCGGCTTGTGTGTTGGGGGCGCTTGGCATCGACGGCTCCTTTCCGTGCGGCAGGGTCCCCTTGATACACCCCCCTTGGGGCTGGCTCGTTGAGATTCGTCAATGCCGTCCGATGCGCCCCGCCCGGTCCGCGCCGCCTATTGCGCCGTCATGCCGCCATCGATCACCAGTTCCGAGCCGGTGACCCACGACGACTCATCGGACGCCAGGAACAGCACGCCGTTCGCGATGTCCATCGCGGTGCCGAGCCGGCCCATGGGGGTGCGTTTGAGGAGTTGCTCGCGGATGGCGGGATCGTTGAAGCGGCCGACGGTCAGCGGCGTGTCGGCGTAGCCGGGGTGGACCGAGTTGATGCGGATATTCTCCTTCGCGTATTGCAGCGCCGCGGACTTGGTGAACAGCGTGATCGCACCCTTGGCGGCGGAGTAGGCGGGGGAGGTGGGGCTGCCGACGATCCCCATGACCGACGACGTGTTGATGATCGACCCGCCGCCGCCTTTGCGCATGGCCGGGATGGCGGCGCGGGTGCCGAGGAAGACGCCCTTGGCGTGGACGCCGAGTTCCCGGTCCCAGGTTTCGACGGTGATATTCTCGACCTTGCCGGGCAGGGCGACGCCGGCGTTGTTGAACAGGATGTCGAGTCGGCCGTGCGCCGCCATGACCGCTGCGACGACGTCGGCCCAGTTCTGCTCGGATGTGACGTCGAGGTGCATGTAGCGCGCGTCATGGCCATCCGCGCGGAGGGCGGCGGCCGAGCGTTCGCCGAGGTCGTCGCGGATGTCGGTGAGGATGACCTTGGCGCCCTCTCGGACGAACAGGTGCGCGGCGGCGCCGCCGAAGCCCATGACTTCGGATTTGAGGGCGGCGGCGGCGCCGGTTAGGAGGGCTACTTTGGAGTTTAGGCGCATGGGGTCCTCTCATTTCACAGTCACTCACTCAGAACATGCGCCATATGTTGGTCGTCTCGTCCCAATCAACCTCGATAGGATGACCGCCGTACGAATCCAACCTTCAAGCTGGTGTAGATGGCGGCCCTGGCTCCAAGGGTTGCAATATAAATCCTCGAAAGCTAACAATATTTGAGCGCGTGCCCATTTCAGAAGTTACTTTGCTCAGAGACTCTGAAGTCGATATGATCACTTGTTGTCCACGAGCCGAACATTCATCAGCCGACCGTAGAAACTCGAATAAGCTACTTGAATCAATTTCCTGTTGCCCGGGCTCGTCGAACACCACTACCCCAGGGTGATTAACCTTGAAATTATGGGTCAGTTCGAGGCTGGCAAGATAATACGCCCACTTGAGTCTGATCGCATCACTAGCTGATATCTCGAAATTTATTTCCTTTTCGACCACTT
Source organism: Acetobacteraceae bacterium UBA6159 (assembly GCA_002422345.1). Classification (GTDB taxonomy): domain Bacteria; phylum Pseudomonadota; class Alphaproteobacteria; order Acetobacterales; family Acetobacteraceae; genus Rhodopila. Next base: position 311 of record DIUL01000055.1, on the reverse strand, counting down.
GACCATCTTCGGATTTTACAACTAATGGCCTAAAGTTGTCACTCGAAAGGGATATTTCATCAGGTCTAAACGATAGAAATCCGTACCGACTGAGCTGACGGATAATTACCGTCTGGACGTGCTCTAGCTTTCGCTTATCCAGCGCAGTCAGTTCATCGGCCGGTAGATGGCGAAGCGTTCCGGTCGCCTCCACCCACTGCGCAGCAATTTCCTGCAACCCGTCGAGCAGCGAAAATGACAAGTCCTCCACACTTTTCAGCTGTTCTCCAAACGCCTGGAGGCGAATGATCGTAACCGGTGCGACGACCGCA
>DIUL01000009.1 GCA_002422345.1 Acetobacteraceae bacterium UBA6159 | reverse complement strand
CAGCCCCTCCCGTCTTCCCCCCAACAAATGGGTTCTAAGGGCTTCGCCCTTAGCAGGGTCCAGGGGCAAAGCCCCTGGTCGGGGTCTGGGGTGAAGCCCCAGCCCTTCCTACCCCGGCCGCTTACCATCCGGCGGCCAGGCCATCACCCCGTCCTCGATCGGGATTTCCAGCGACCGCAGGATGATCGAGAACATCGTCCAGTTCGCGATGCACACCACCATTTCGACCTGTTCCGCCTCGGTCGGCACGTGTTTCTTGCACTCGACCCAGGTTGCGTCGCTGATCTTGCCGCTCGCCAGCACGTCGTCGGTTGCCTGAAGTACGGCCCGGTCGGCGGGGGTCAGGCGGTCGGAGGTCTTCCAGTCCCGCACCGCCAGGATATCCTCGGGCGGGATGCCGGCCGTTGTGGCCCAGCGCCAATGCTGCGTCCATTCGTAGTCCGAATCGGTCACCCAGCCGATCCGCATGATCGCCAGTTCCCGCAGCCGCGTGCTGAACGTGTTCTTGTTCAGCAGCGTGGTCAGGTGGGTAAACACCCCGACTGCCATCGTTTCATTCTGCGACAACGTCCGGAACGCGTTCCGCGTCGCCATCACATCTGGTGCCCCGATCGCTCTGCCCACTGCCAGAGCCTTTTCAATCGGCGCCAAGGGGACTCTGCCCGCCATGGTTTCCTCCTGTTTGTACAACACTGCCCATCATAAGCGGATCACCGGCCCCGACCAGCGGTTCGGCTGCTGAAAACGGATGCGATCGCTGGGGTTTCATGGCAGTTTGCGGCCAAAGGAGCCGCCATCCCAGTGACTTTTCCAACGACCAGCCGAACCCGCTAGTGGCCAAGTGGCACAAGCATCGCCGAGGCGCGCGCGATCGGCAGGGTGACGCCGAACGGCCCGCCCGTCCGCGCGGAGGACCCCTCCCCGAAACGACCGTCGTGCAGATCACCGGCACCGACCGGGATGGCGACGCCGTCGCCCGCCCCGTGTCCTGGCGGTATGAGGACGGGCCGCCGCCGCAGATCTTCATGGCCGCCGAACCCGCCGGCCGTCCGGCTTTGGCGCCGGGGGAACGTGTCCTCGCCCGCCTGAAGCCCATCGGCCGCGACCGGTATGAGGGGCGGACGCTCCGCCGCCTGACCGACGCACCCGCTCGCGTGTTGGGGGTTTATCGGCCGGGACCCTCGGAAAACCGGATCATCCCGACCGATCGTCGTTCCAAGGCCGAATGGATCGTGCCGCCTGGCCAGGATCTGGGCGCGCAGCGGGATGAGATCGTGCTGGCCGAACCGCTGCCCGATCACCGCCTGGGCCTGAAGCCGGCGAAGATCATCGAACGCCTGGGGATGATGGGGGACGCGCGATCCGTCTCCCTGATCGCCATCCACACCCATAACATCCCCGACCGATTCTCCGACGAAGCGGTCGCCGCCGCGCGGAAGGCCCGTCGTGTGCCGCTGGGTCGCCGTACCGATTTGCGGGAAACGCCGTTGGTCACGATCGACGGGGAAGACGCGCGGGACTTCGATGACGCGGTGTTCGCCGAACCGGAAGGCGCCGGCTTCCGCCTGATCGTCGCCATCGCCGACGTGGCGCACTACGTCCGTCCGGACTCCCCGCTGGACCATACGGCCCGGACGCGGGGCAACAGCGTCTACTTCCCCGACCGCGTCGTGCCGATGCTGCCCGAGCAGTTGTCGAACAACTGGTGCAGCCTCCGCCCCGACGAGGAGCGCGGCTGCCTGTTCGTCGAGATGCACATCGACGCGAACGGCAACAAGACCGGCCACACATTCGGCCGCGGCCTGATGCGCAGCGCGGCGCGCCTCACCTACGAACAGGCCCAGCAGGCGCGGGATGCGGGGGAGGACCTCGGCGTTCCGCTGCCCGCCCTCTACGACGCCTTCGACCGTCTGCTCGGCGCACGGCAACGGCGCGGGACGCTCGATCTCGACCTGCCGGAGCGCAAGGTGACGCTGGACGACAACGGCCGCGTGCTGGGTGTTGCCCCGCGCCCGCGTCTGGACAGCCATCGGCTGATCGAGGAGTTCATGATCCTCGCCAACGTCGCCGCGGCGGAGGAACTGGAACGCCATGCCGTCCCCTGCATGTATCGTATCCACCCGCCGCCGACCGAGGAGAAGCTGTTTCATCTTCGAGACTTCTTCGCGACGCTGGGGATTTCCCTGCCGCCGGGCAACCAGATCCATCCCCGCGACCTGGACAACATCCTCCGCAAGGTCGCCGGCACGCCGGAAGCGCCGATGGTGAATGAGGTCGTGCTGCGTGGGCAGTCCCAGGCCAGCTACGACCCGGATAACATCGGCCATTTCGGCCTGGCCCTGTCACGCTATGCCCATTTCACCAGCCCGATCCGCCGCTACGCCGATCTGCTGGTGCATCGCGCGCTGATCCGGGTGCTCCGATTGGGCCGCGACGGGCTGGCGGATGAGGAGGTGGCTCGCTTCCCCGACACCGCCGAACACATCACCGCGACCGAGCGGCGGGCGCAGTTGGCGGAGCGGGACTCCATCGACCGTTACCTCGCTGCATACATGGCGGAAAAAGTGGGCGCGCATTTCGCAGCGCGCATTTCTGGCGTGACGCGATTCGGGCTTTTCGTCACTGTGTCGGACAGCGGCGCCAGCGGAATCGTTCCGATCGCGACGCTACCCGACGATTTCTGGATGCATGACGAGAAAGAGCAGACCCTGAACGGACGGCACAGCCGCGTTGTGTTCCGTCTGGCGCAGGAGGTCGAGGTCCGGCTTGCCGAGGCAAGTCCTGTCACCGGCGGTCTGGTCTTTCACATCCTGCAAGGGGCGTCGGGAACCGCAAAAGGGAAACGGTTCCGCCGCAAGTGACACGACTCAGCGTCCTGCTGTTTCTCCTGATTTCGGCCGGCGCGCGCGCCGAGGGCCCGACAGGCGGAGCTTTCGACCCGCGCATCGTGACATCCGTCTATGTCGACGCCCTGTCCTTCATGCAGCCGCGGATCCTGGAGCCTGTGCCTGTCTCCCGCATGACCGTCTGGGGGCTGCGGGGGTTGAACGCGCTTGATCCGAACCTGTCCACCGTCCTCGCGGACGGCCAGATCCGCCTGAACGTCAACGCGCGCCAGGTGTTCGAGGCACCGGCGCCGCGCGATGAGAGCGCGGTTGCCTGGGCAAACACCGCCTCCGCTCTCGCGGTCGCGGCGGCGGCGCTGTCCCCCGCCATTCGCCAGGCGCGGGAACAGGGCATCGTCCAGGCCTTCTTTGATGAGTTGTTCAACCACCTCGACCCCTACTCACGCTACGTTGCCCCCGCGGCGGCGGAACTGGACCGGGAAAAGCGGGACGGGCGCGCGGGAATCGGCATCGCGGTCGCCATGCGTGGTCCGGCCGTGGTGGTGCAGTCCGTTATTCGCGATGGCCCGGGGGAGATCGTCGGCCTGCGCGCGGGCGACACGATCATTGCCGTCGATCGGAAATCCACGCGCGGAATGGACGCGCGCACGGTGATGGACCTGCTGGAGGGGGACGAAGACACCGTCGTCCAGGTCACCTGGCGCACCCGCGACGGCAAGGTACGGGAATCCCAGACACCTCGGGAACTGGTTCCGCCTGAAACCGTCTTCTCTGAAATGGTCGGCAATATATTGCTGGTCCGGATCAGCGGGTTCAGCAGCACGACCGACTCCCATCTGCTGCTGGTGCTGCGCGATGCCTTTGGCGGCGGCCGGCCGGTGGACGGGATCATCGTCGATCTGCGCGGCAATCGCGGCGGTCTTGTGCGCCAGGCCGTCAGTGCCGCCGACATCCTTTTGCCGCCCGGAATCGTTGCCATTACGGCAGGCCGAGCGCCGGAGGCCAATCATGTGTGGCGGTCGTACGCGGATGAACTGGGAGAGGATATCCCGGTCGTCGTCGTCGTGGACGGCCGCACCGCGAGCGCGGCTGAAATCCTCGCCGCCGCCTTGGCCGATCGGGGACGCGCGGTGGTGGTCGGCAGCTCCACCTTGGGGAAAGGCCTGGTCCAGACGATCGCCCAGATGCCCGACGGCGGCGAACTGTTCGTCACCTGGAGCCGTATTCTCGCCCCGCTCGGCTGGCCGATCCATGGCCTGGGGCTGTTGCCGCAGGTCTGCACCAGCCGGGGCATGGATGTGGTCCGCCGGCAATTGGAGGCCCTGGCGGCCGGGCGGAACAACATGGGGCCTGATATCTCCGCCCATCGGAAGGCACGGGCGCCGCTGACCGCCGCGCGCATCCAGACGATCCGGAATGCCTGCCCGCCAGCCGAGGGGCGGGAAGTCGACCTTGATGCCGCCCGCGCGTTGATCGCCAACCCGGTGGCCTATGAAACCGCGCTGCTGCCGATGCGGCCCGATCTGCGGTAGGTCAGCGCGGTGTGGCGCGGGCCCAGCCGCGCAGCAAGGCGGCCACCACGACCAGAGCCGGCAGGATGGCGGCGATGTGGAACGCGCCCTGGAACCCTGCCAGGAAGGCCTCGGTTTCCGCGGCGCCGCCGGATGCGGCCGAGGCACGCAGGCTTTGGAAAATCAGCATCAGGGTAGTCGCGGCGGTGACGACGCCCACCGTGCGGGTCACCATCACCAGGCTGCCGGCCACGCCGCGATCCTGTCGTGGGATCGTGGCGGTCGCGATGTCGAAATAGGCGACCTGGAACAGTCCCATCCCCGCGCCCTGCATCATCATCGACAGCCAGAACAGCGGGATATTTGGATGCTCCCCGGACATGCCGATCGCCGCCTGGGCCGCCGTCATCATGATCGCGCCCAGCAGCGCCAACCGCCGGGGCGATACTCGGGACGCCAGGCGCCCGGCGACCGGGGCCGCGAGCATGATCCCCAACGGTGACGCGGCCAGCACCAGGCCGCCCATCGGCACGGACAGGCCGCTCAGTCGATCGAGGTAGAACGGGACCAGCAGCATGATCGAGAAGCCGGCGAGGTTCAGGATCACATGGGCGGCGTTCACGAGCGCGAAGTCGGGGTCTCGGAAATACCGCAGGTTCATGATCGGTTCGGCGGTGCGCCCCTGGCGGATCACGAACCCGGTCGTCGCCAGCGCGGTCACGACCGTGGCCACGGCAAACCAGAACGGCTGGTCGGTCACGACCCGTAGCTGGTTCAGCGCGACCAGAAGGGCGCTGATCGCCACGACCAGCAGCACGGCGCCCTGCGCGTCGAAGCGGGCGGAGCCGTGCCGGGGGCTCGCGGGCAGGATCCAGGCCAGGGCGAAGGCGGCCGCGGCGATGGGAGCGCGGAACCAGAACACGGCCTGCCAGCCGAAGGCCGCGACCAGGTGACCCGCCAGCACCGGCCCCAGCGCGCCGCCGATGCCGAAGGCCATTGTATAGAGGCCGAGCACGCGCGCTCGTTCCGATTCCGGATAGAGACTGGTGGCGAGGGCGGGACCGCAACTGAGCGCGAGGGCTGCTCCGACGCCCTGCATGACGCGGGCGGCCAGCAGGAGGTTATAGGTGGGCGCGGCGGCGCAGAGGATGAAGGCGAGCGTGCTCCAGGCTGAGCCGATCAGGAAGATGCGGCGGTAGCCGAGCATGTCTCCGACGCGGCCGAACACGAGGGTGAGGGCGGCGTTGGTGAGGGTATAGGCGATGACGACCCACTGGATATCCGAGATCGGCAGGTCGAAGGCGCGGATAATGTGGGGGAAGGCGACGTTGACCGAGGAGTCGAAGGGCACGACGACCGTGCCAAGACCAACGATGAAGACGCCGAAGGCAGGGTGTCGGAGCAAGGCCTATCCGATCGTGATGGGAAGGGAGGCGCTTTCGCGCCTCGCCTGGTGTCCCTGGATCAGACAGCGTTCTTGAGGGTTGGTGAAGCCTTGAAGCGTACGGTCTTGCCGGCCTTGACCTTGATGGCTTCGCCGGTGCGGGGATTGAGTCCCTTGCGGGCCTTCGTCTTCCGCACAGTAAAGGTCCCGAAGCTCGGCAGGGTAAACTTGCCGGCTTTCTTCAGTTCCTTGACGATGGCTTCCATCAGGTCACCGGCCGCGCGGTTCGCGGCGGCACCGGTCAATGAGGCTGATTCCTGTATGACGGCGGCGATGAAGGCTTTAGACATGTTAGCTCCTTGCTTATTGTCGCGGCTTCCCGATTTGACGCCAGAGGAAGCCTGTGTCCCCCCGCGTGAACCGCGGCCTGGTCAAGGCGGCTGCCGATTCGCGGCGTCAGCGCAGCAACATTATCGTGGATAGCCGGACTCGGCCATACCCTCTGCAAGATTTGTGGCCTCCTGAGCGATTTTTATTTGCGCGGCCTGAATCGCCGGCAGACGACTGCAGCGTCGCGGGATGTCGCCGTTCTTGACAGGCCATGTCGGGCGACGACGGCATGCAACGTGTCGTGGCCTTGAAGTTCCGCGCGGCTCGTGTCTCCGGCTTGGATTTTTCGCGCATGACGCGAAGCTAGGGGCCCTGTTGGGTTGGTGGGAATGGGGGCGGCGTAGGGGAAATCACTCAGTATCCGTTCGCCGGCCGGATGACGGTATCCTTTTCAACCATTCCGGCCCGGTTTCGTGTGTTTGGCGGGCAGTGGAACGCGCGATGGCCAAGGATGGCGATTCGCCCTTAGGCTGCCCCCTGGATCGCGCAAGACGGGAGAGACGGATGCGGTTGCTGCTGGCGACGATGTCGCACGAGACGAACACATTCTCACCAGTGCCCACGAAGCTGGACCGGTTCTGCCGCAACGGCACGACGTTGCTGGTGGGCCAGGCCGCCATCGATCATTACCGCGGCACGGGCACCTGCATGGGCGGCTATCTGGCCGTGGCCGCGGAAGTGGGGGCCGAGATCGTGGTGCCGGTCTGTGCCAGCGCGCCCCCGAGCGGGCAGGTGGATCACGACGCCTATGAAACCATGTGCCGGATGATCACGGATGAGGTCGCGAAGGGCGGCTTCGATGCCCTGTGGCTGGACCTGCATGGCGCGATGGTCGCCGAACGCTTCGACGATGGGGAAGGGGAGTTGCTGCGCCGCATCCGTGCGATCGACCCGAAGACTCCGATCTGCGTCGCCTATGACATGCACGCCAATTTCTTCGACTCGATGGTCGATACAACCCAGGTGCTGTCCGGCTATCACACCTACCCGCATATCGATCAGCGCCAGACCGCCGAACGCGCGGCCCGTGCCCTGCTGCGGGTCATGAAGGGGGAGGTGAAGCCGACCAGCGCCTGGGGCAGGGCGCCGATGCTGCCGCATGTGATGGCGCAGGGGACGCATCGGTTTCCCAACAAGGACCTGCAGGAGAAGTGCGCGGAGTGGGAGGCGTCCGGCCGAGCGCTGACCGCCAGCCTGTTCGTGGGGTTCCCGCACGCGGACGTGGCGAATGCCGGTCTGTCAGCCGTGGTCTGCACCGACAACAATCCGGCCGAGGCTCAGGCGATGGTCGACGAGCTGCTGGGCATGGCCTGGCAGGCGCGCGAGCAGTTCATGTTCGATATCGAGCCTCTGGAGCAATCCGTCACCCGCGCCAAGGCGTTGGGCCAGGACGGCGCGCTGCCGGTCGTGCTGCTGGATCACTACGACAACTGCGCCAGCGGCGGCACGATGGACACGACGGATACGCTGCGGGAGATCATCCGCCAGGGGTTGGAGGATGTCGTGTTCTTCGGGATCTATGACCCGGAGGCCGTGCAGCAGGCGATCGCCGCCGGCGTGGGCGCGACCGTGACGCTGACGATCGGCGCCAAATTGCCGATGCCGCAGCTTCCGGTTACCAGTTCCCCGCTGACCGTTACGGGCACGGTGCAGACGATTTCGTCCGGCAATTTCCGGCTGAAGGGCGGGCTGACGCCGGGGCTGCCGATCTACATGGGCACGACGGCGGTGCTCGATACGGGGAAGGTACAGATCGTCCTGCTCAGCCGCCATATCGAGCCGACGGCGCAGGAAATGATCCAGGTCCTGGGGATTGATCCGACGAAGAAGAAATATGTCGCGATCAAAAGCCGGGTCCATTGGCGCGCCGATATCGGTAAGATCGCGCGGGAGATCGTGGAGTGCGCCGGGGTGGGCGTCTGCACCTCCGACTATTCGCAACTGACCTTCCGCAAGGTGAAGCGCCCGGTGTTTCCGTTGGAAGCCGATCTACGCTGGAATCAGCCGGGCTAACCAAACGGTGCGGCCGCCGCAGTCCGGGTCCTCCGGCCTGTGGCCCGCGACCGTGAACCCGTTCGCCGCCAGCAGGTCCCGGTATTCCGCCGGGTCCAGGCTGGCATGGTACAGTGTTTCGCCCTCGAACACGCCCAGCGCCTCCCCGGCCGCGGGGCCGGAGGTGAACATCAGCGCGGCGCCCGGTGCGGCGTGGGCGGCGAAAATCGGGAACATCGCGCGCTGGTCGGCGGCACGCAGATGGAAGAAACTGTCCCAGGCGAGCAGGCCGTGAAACCGCCGGCCCAGCGACACCAAGCGCATATCGGCGTGGATCCAGGTGTGTGTGGGGAAGCGCTGGCGGCACAGGTCCAGCAAGCCGGGCGATGAATCGACGCCGGTGACGCAACGGCCGGCTTCGATCAGATGACGCGCGATCGGCTCGCCCATGCCGCATCCCAGGTCCAGAACCTCGGCCCCATCCGGTACCAGTGCGAGGAACCGTTCCAGCCAGGCGCGTTCGGCAAGGTCGCGCAGGCGCTGCCGGTCGAACGCCGCCGCGTGGCGCGTGTAGATACCGATGATCCGGTCGGCCGGGTCGATGGTCATGGCGTGGTTTCCCTTTCCCGTTCGCCGGACGTAGTCTGACCCGATACAACAATAAACGTCCAAGAGGTCCCCATGACCCTCACCCGAAGACTGGCCGTCGGCGGTCTCGCAAGCGCGGGCCTGCTGTCTCCGGCCCTGGCGCAACCCAATGATCTGTATGAAGCCGCGCGCAAGGAAGGCGCGGTAACCTGGTACATCTCGCAAATGAGCGGCGAGGTCGCCGAGGTCATGGGCAAGCGGTTCACCTCCCGCTATCCGGGCGTGGCCGTGACCGCGATCCGCACGACGGGGCAGGTTGCCTATACCAGGCTGCAACAGGAACTGCGGAACAATACGCCGCAATGCGATGTCTACAGCTCGACCGACATCGCACAGTATATCTCCCTCAAGGCACGTGGCGCCCTGGCCCGCTATGACGCAAGGAACGCCGCGCAGCTCGGCCCCTTGTTCGATGGGTTGGGCGATCCCGGCTATTACTATCCGACGACGGCGACGTTGCAGGTCCTGGCCTGCCACGCGACATCGTTGCAGCCCGGGGACCGGCCCAGGCGGTTCGGCGATCTTGCCGATCCGAAATGGCGTGGCAGGCTCGCGGTCGGGCATCCGGGCTTCAGCGCCTATGTCGCGCAATGGGCGCTGCTGATGCACAAGCAGTACGGCACCGCGTATTTCGAGAAGCTGGCGGCGAACAAGCCGCGCGTCGGGCGGTCCGGCAATGATCCGATCGCGACGATCACGGCGGGGGAGGCGCTGGTCGGAACGGTGCCCACCAGCACCGCGATCCAGAATATCCGCAAGGGCAACCCGGTGGCTTTCATGTACCCCGAGGACGGGGCCGTGCTCACGGTCGGGCCGGCCGCCGTCCTGACCGCCGCCCCGCATCCCGCTGCGGCGCGCCTGTTCCTGGAATGGCTGCTCAGCCAGGATTTCGCCCAGGCCTGCGCGGAATGGAACATTGAACCGGTGCGCGCCGACGCCCCGGCCTTGCAGGGCACGCGGCCCTTGTCCGAGGTCAAGCTGGTCAGCCTGACCCCAGCCGAGATGGTCAAGGGCCTGCCGGACATTGTTGAATTGTGGCGTGAGATATTCGGGGGGTAGGAAACCCCGCCGTTCGGCCCATCCCTCTTGCGTCTTTGGCCGTAGGACTTAGCATCGACCCAACTGAAACGTCCGTTATCAGGACGAGGGGACTCCAAGAGATGAAACGACGCGGCTTTCTGGCTGGCGCCGCCGCCACCACGCTTGCCGCCCCGGCATTGGGGCAGAAGGCGAAGACCCTGATTTTCGTGCCACAGGCGAACCTGACGAGCCTGGATCCGGTGTGGACCACCGCCACCGTCACCCGCAACTTCGCGCTGATGACGTACGAGACGCTGTATGGGCGTGACGTGTCCTTCAATCCCCAGCCCTTGATGGTCCAGGGCCATGTGATCGAGGACGATGGCAAGCGCTGGACGATGAAATTGCGCGACGGCCTGGTCTGGCACGACGGCACGCCGGTGCTGGCGCGGGACTGCCTGGCGTCGCTGCAACGCTGGCTCAAGCGGGATGCCGTGGCGCCGATCTTCGATGCCCGCGTCGACGCGATCGAGGCGCCGGACGGCAAGACCCTGGTCTGGCGCCTGAAGAAGCCGTTCCCGCTGCTGGCGCACTTCCTGTCCAAGGTGCAGCCGTCCCCCGTGATGATGCCGGAACGGATCGCCGCCTCCACCGATCCCTTCAAGCAGGTGGCGGAGATCGTCGGCTGCGGGCCGTTCCGGTTCGTCAAGGAAGACTACGTCTCGGGCAGCTTCGCCTCCTTCGCCCGCTTCGACGGCTATGTGCCGCGCAATGAGCCGGCGTCCTACACCGCCGGCGGGCACAAGGTGTTCGTCGACCGGGTGGAGTGGAAGGTGATCCCCGACCCGGCGACCGCGGCGAACGCGCTGGCGTCGGGGGAGGTCGACTGGCTGGAATTGCCGCAGCCGGATCTGATCCCGATGCTGAAGCGCAACGCCGGCGTGACCACCGGCCTGCTGGACGTCTTCGGCACCATCGCGGTCCTGCGGCCGAACCACCTGGTCGGGCCCACGGCGAACCCGGCGCTGCGGCGCGCCATGATGGCGGCGATCGACCAGAAGGAATGCATGATCGCGGCGATGGGAGAGGACCCGTCCACCTGGCGCGCCCCGATCGGGTTCCTGACGCCCGGCTCGCCCTCGGCCACTGAGGCGGGGATGGACATCGTCCGCAAGCAGAAATCCCGCGACGAGGTCCGCAAGATGGTCCAGGCGTCGGGCTACAAGGGCGAGAAGCTGGTCGTGCTCCACCCGACCGACCAGGTCGTCTACAATGCCTTCATCACCGTCGCGGTCGATGCCCTGCGCAAGGTCGGGCTGAACATAGACGAGCAGATGGTGGACTGGGGCACGGTCGTGCAGCGGCGGACGTCGAAGGCCGAACTCGACAAGGGCGGCTGGTCGCTGTTCCCCGCCGGCGCCCCCGCGGCCGAGTTCACCGACCCGCTGCTGTCCAACCCGATGCGGAGCAACGGCGCCAAGGCCTGGTTCGGCTGGCCCGACGATCCGCGGATCGAGGCCGCCTATGCAAGCTGGATCGACGCCGGAACGGATGCCGAGAAGCGGAAGCTGGAGGCGGACTATCAGCTCGCCGCGTTCGATTCGGTGCCGATCATTCCCTGCGGCCAGTACCTGCCGCACGCGGCGTGGCGGAAGAACGTCACCGGCCTGCTGAAGGGATCGGCGCCGGTCTTCTGGGGCGCCGACAAGGCCTGAGCGCGGTCCGGATCAATATATAGACAAACCCATGGCCCTCTGGCGTTTCCCGACGTGCTGAGGCAGGGTTCACCATCGATCGCGGTTCGGCCAAAGATGCCGATCCGGCGAAAGGAATATGAGGGGGCTGACCGAAGCATGGATCGTCAGGGAGTCCTGAAAGTGAAACGACGCGCGGTGACAATCCGCCGGAACCATTGGCAATCCCCGCAGGCTTGGCCAGTTGGTGATGCGCCGATCAGAGGGATGTACCGATGATCGCATATGCCTTGCGCCGCATCACCGCGACCATCCCGGTTATCCTGGTGGTGGCGTTCTTCGTGTTCAGCCTGCTGTATCTCGCGCCTGGCGACCCGGCGGCGGTGATCGCCGGCGACCAGGCGACGCCGGCGGATGTCGAGCGGATCCGGGAGTCCCTGGGCCTCGACCGGCCGTTCCTGGTGCGGTTCTTCGACTGGCTGTGGGACGTGCTGCGGGGTGACCTCGGGAACTCGATCTTCACCAACCTGCCCGTCTCCCACATGATCGCGCAGCGGATCGAGCCGACCGTCTCGCTCATGCTGCTCACGCTCGCCCTGTCGCTGTCCTTCGCCATTCCGATGGGCGTGATCGCGGCCTGGAAGCACGGCACGATCATCGACCGCGCGGTGATGTTCCTCGCGGTGTTCGGCTTCTCCACCCCGGTCTTCGTGATCGGCTATCTGCTGGCCTATGTGTTCGCGCTGAAGCTGGACTGGCTGCCGGTGCAGGGCTTCACCTCGATCTCCGAGGGGCTGGGACCGTTCCTCCGCAACCTGATCCTGCCGGCGGTGGCGCTGGGGCTGGTCTACATGGCCCTGATCGCGCGCATCACCCGGGCGACGATGCTGGACGTGCTGTCGCAGGACTATGTGCGGACGGCCAAGGCCAAGGGCGTCGGCCAGAAGGGCATCCTGTTCATCCATGCGCTGAAGAACGCCGCGGTGCCGATCGTGACCATCGTCGGCATCGGCTTCGCCGTGCTGATCGGCGGCGCGGTGGTGACCGAGAGCGTGTTCGCGATCCCCGGCCTCGGCCGGTTGACCGTGGATGCGATCCTGCGACGCGACTACCCGGTCATCCAGGGCGTCGTCCTGCTGTTCAGCTTCACCTACGTCGTGGTGAACCTGATCGTTGACCTGCTCTATACACTCTTTGACCCGAGGATCCGGTATTGAGCGCGACATCATCGCCCGTCGGTGGCTTCCGCGAGGCCACCGTCCTGCCCGACGTCCTGCCCACGCCGAAGGAGCGTGGCCGGGTCATGGGTTTCATCTACCGCCATCCGACGATCGTGGTCGGCGGCACGCTGGTCGGGATCATGATCCTGATCGCCCTGCTGGCGCCGTTCCTGGGCACCAAGGACCCGACCGCGCTCGCCCCGGCCCGCCGCACGCGCGAACCCTCCGCCCAGTACTGGTTCGGCACCGATATGCTCGGCCGCGACGTGTATTCGCGCGTGATCTACGGATCGCAGGTCTCGTTGCTGGTCGGTTTCTCGGTCGCCGCCCTGGCCGCGATCATGGGCACGACATTGGGCCTGGTGGCGGGCTTCATGCGCCGGGTCGATGCGATCGTCATGCGCGTCATGGACGGGCTGATGTCGATCCCGCCGATCCTGCTGGCGATCGCGCTGATGGCGCTTACCCGGGCCTCGGTGAAGAACGTGATCATCGCGATCTCGATCGCCGAGTTCCCCCGCGTCTGCCGCCTGGTGCGTGGCGTCGTGCTGTCGCTGCGGGAGCAGCCCTATGTGGAGGCGGCGATCGCGTCGGGCACGCGGGTGCCGGTGATCATCTGGAAGCACATCCTGCCGAATACGCTGGCGCCGCTGATGGTGCAGGGGACCTTCATCTGCGCCTCCGCGATGATCGCGGAAGCGACCCTGTCGTTCATCGGTGCCGGCACGCCGCCGATCGTCCCAAGCTGGGGCAACATCATGGCGGAGGGACGGGCCCTGTGGCAGGTGAAGCCGTACATCGTGTTCTTCCCGGCGATCTTCCTCTCGATCACGGTGCTCGCGGTTAATCTGCTGGGTGACGGGCTGCGTGACGCCCTCGATCCCCGCCTGGCGAAGCGGTTGTAATTCCATGGCATTGCTAGAAGTCGAAAACCTCCAGACCCATTTCGGGACGATCGACGGCGTCGTGCGCGCCGTCGAGGGCCTGTCCTTCCAGGTTGATGCCGGGGAAACCGTGGCGATCGTGGGTGAATCCGGGTGCGGCAAGTCCGTCACCTCGATGTCGATCCTGCGGCTGATCCAGGAACCGCCGGGCAAGATCAAGGGCAGCATCCGCTTCCAGGGCACCGACCTGCTGACATTGACCGAGCCGGAGATGCGGAAGATCCGCGGCAACTCCATCTCGATGATCTTCCAGGAGCCGATGACGTCGCTGAACCCGGTGCTGACCGTGGGCCGCCAGATCGGCGAGACCCTGCGGCTGCACCAGGGGATGAACGCCAAGCAGGCCGAGGACAAGGCGGTCGACATGCTGACCCTGGTCGGCATCCCCGAACCCGCCCGCCGCGTCCGCGAATACCCGCATCAGCTTTCCGGCGGCATGCGCCAGCGCGTGATGATCGCCATGGCGCTGGCCTGCAACCCGAAGCTACTGATCGCGGATGAGCCGACGACGGCGCTGGACGTGACGATCCAGGCGCAGATCCTCGACCTGATGCGCGACCTCAAGACCCGGATGGGATCGGCGATCATGCTGATCACGCACGACCTGGGCGTGGTCGCGGAAATGGCCGAACGCGTGGTCGTGATGTATGCGGGCCGCAAGGTCGAGGAAGCGCCGGTCACCGAAATCTTCGGCCGCCCGCTGCATCCCTATACCCGCGGCCTGATCGGGGCGGTTCCGAAGCTGGGATCGTCCCTGGAGACGACCGGGCGGGGCAAGCTGTCGGAAATCCCGGGCCTGGTGCCCAGCCTCCGCAAGCCGATCATCGGCTGCGCCTTCGCCGGACGGTGTGAACTGGCGACGGATATCTGCCGGACCATGGCCCCGGCCATCGAGATGAAGGCGCCGGAACACCTGGTCGCCTGTCACCACGCCGAACGCCGGATGGCAGCATGACGAACGAGCAGCCTTTGCTTGAGGTCAAGGACCTCAAGAAGCACTTCCCGATCCATGGGGGATTGCTGGGTCAGGTCACCGCCAAGGTCTATGCCGTCGACGGCGTGTCCTTCGACATCAGGCGCGGGGAGACATTGTCGCTGGTGGGCGAGTCCGGGTGCGGCAAATCCACCGTCGGCAAGGCCATCCTCCGCCTGTATCCGATCACCGACGGTGAGGTCTGGCTGGGCGGGCAGCGGATCGACAACATGTCGGCCGGCAAGCTGCGCGCATTGCGCCGGCATGTGCAGGTCGTGTTCCAGGACCCGTTCAGCTCGCTCAATCCGCGAATGAAGGTGCGGGACATCCTGGCCGAACCGCTGATCAACTTCGGCCTGGCGAGCGGCAAGAAGGACATCGACGACAAGGTCGCCGCGCTGATGGACAAGGTCCGCCTGCCACGCGATTCGATGTATCGGTTCCCGCACGAATTCTCGGGCGGNNGGCCAGCGCCAGCGCATCGGCATCGCGCGCGCTCTGGCGCCTGGGTCCGACCTGATCATCTGTGATGAGGCCGTATCCGCGCTCGACGTGTCGGTGAAGGCGCAGATCGTCAACCTGTTGTCGGATTTGCAGGATGAACTCGGCCTGGCGCTGCTGTTCATCAGCCATGACCTTGCGATCGTGGAGCATCTGACACATCGCGTGGCCGTGATGTACCTGGGCAAGATCGTGGAGGTCGCGGACCGGCGCACATTGTTCGCCGAATCGCACCATCCCTATACCCAGGCGCTGCTGTCGGCCGTGCCGGTGCCCGATCCGACGATCAAGCGCCAGCGCATGATCCTGACCGGTGACGTCCCCAGCCCGATCAATCCGCCGGCGGGGTGCCGGTTCCATACGCGGTGCCCGTTCGCGTTCGATCGCTGCCGGACCGAGGAGCCCGCGTTGAAGGCCGTCGGCAACGGGCACATGTCCGCCTGCCATCTGGACCACGCACCCGGCACGCAACTGGTCGCCTGAGCTACATCCGCCGCATCTGCGGGCACGCGGTCCAGAACTGTGTGCCCGCCTGGCGCAGGGATGCAAGCTGGGCCGTGACTTCTCCGGCCAGGTTCCAGGGCAGGATGATCAGGTCATCCGGCGGAGATCGCTGCATCGCCTCGGGCGGCACGATCGGGATATGGCTGCCGGGCAGCAGTTTCCCCTGCTTGATCGGATTGCGATCGGCGACCCAGGCGATGTCCTGGTCGGTCATCCCGCAACTGTTGAGGAAGGTGTTGCCCTTGGCGGCGGCGCCATAGGCCGCGACGCAGCGCCCGCTGGCCTTGCGTTCGGCGACGAAGCGGCGGAATCCCTGCTGCACCGCGGCGACCCGCCCGGCGAAGGCGTCATAGCAGGTGGATTTGTCGAGGCCCGCCTTCTTCTCCGCCAGCCGCACTGCGCGCAATCCCGGGCGGGCGGAGTAGGGACCACCGGCCTGGCACGCATGCACGCGCAACGATCCGCCATGGGTCGGCAGACGCTCCACATCGAAGGCGCGCAGGCCGGTGGAGCGGAGGACGCGTTCGACGACCAGCAGCGACAGGTAGGAATAATGTTCGTGATAGATCGTATCGAACTGCACCTGCTCGATCAGGTTCAGCAGATGCGGGAACTCGAACGTCACGACACCGTTTGGTTTCAGCACGGCGACGAAGCCGGCGACGAAGCCGAAGATGTCGGGCACATGGGCGAGCACGTTGTTGGCGGCGATCAGGTCGGCCGATCCGTGCGTGGCCGCGATCTCCATGGCCGTGTCGGTGCCGAAGAACACCGCTTCCGTCGGGATGCCGATGGCGCGGGCGGCTTCGGCCACGTTCTCGGCCGGTTCAATGCCGAGGACCGGGATGTTCTTGTCGCGGAAATGCCGCAGCAGGTAGCCGTCGTTGGAGGCAACCTCCATCACCAGGGATTCGGCGCCGAGGGAGTAACGCTCGATCATCGTGGCGGCGTAACGGCGGGCGTGGTCGACCCAGCTTGAGGAATAGGAGGAGAAATAGGCGTAGTCGGTGAAGATCGACTCCGCCGGGACGGTTTCCTCGACCTGTACCAGAAGGCAGGAATCGCAGACGCGGACCCGCAGCGGGTAGTTCGGCTCCCGCGTTCGCAGCACCTGGTCGGCGGTGAGGTACGCGTTGGCGAGCGGCGTGCGCCCCAGGTCGACCAGGGTACGCGTCATTTTGGCGCCGCACAGGCGGCAGGCTGGTCCGGTCATGTCATGGCCTCGTAAGCGGCGATCTGGTGCCGGGTGAAATCGTGCATGTCCGCGCCTTGCATCCAGGCGCGGTACCAGGCGGCGGTTGTTTCGATCATGGCGGGGCCGCCCAGGCGGTCGCGCCAGTTCAGGGTTTTGCGCGCGAGGGATGAGTCCAGGGCGAGTTCATGGGTTTCCCGTGCATCGGTGGTTTCGTTGCCGACCCAGGTGGGGGGGCGGTCCATGGCGGCCAGTATGGCGGCGGCGATGGTGCCGACGGTGGCGGGTTGTGTCTCGGCCGGACCGAAATTCAGGGCCGGTGGCACCGTGCGGCCCTGCGCCAGGGCCTCCGCGTACAGCAGATAGCCGCACAGGCAGTCCAGCACGTGCTGCCACGGCCTGGTCGCTGTCGGATGGCGGATGGTCGGGGGCTGGCTGGCGCGGATGATGTCGGGGATCAGGCGGTCGGGGGCGAAGTCGCCGCCGCCGATCACGTTGCCGGCGCGGGCAGTGGCGACGCGTGTGCCGGCGGGTTCGAGGAAGTTGCGGGCCATGGAGGCGGTGGCGATCTCACACGCCGCCTTCGACGCCGCGTAGGGATCGGCGCCGCCCAGGGGATCGATCTCGGGGTGGGCGCGGGGTGCGGGCGGGGGGGCGTAGACCTTGTCCGTGGTCACGACCAGCACGGCGCGCGGGGGCATTTCCCTCAGGGCCTGCAACAGGTTGACGGTGCCAAGCACGTTGACGGCGAAGCTTTCCACCGGGTCGGCCAGGGAACGCCGCACCAGGGGTTGGGCGGCCATGTGCAGCAAGATCTCGGGACGGGCCTCGCGCAGCAATGCGGCGATCGCGGCCTGGTCCCTGATGTCGACCATGCGGGAGTCCATGGTATCCGCGACGCGGGCCAGGCCGTGCAGACCCGGTTCCGCGGGCGGCAGCGCCAGGCCGGTCACCCGGGCGCCCAGGCGGTGCAGCCACAAGGCGGCCCAGCTTCCCTTGAAGCCGGTATGCCCGGTCAGCAGCACGGTCCGGCCAGCCCAGAAGCGGGGATCGGGAAGGGAGGAGGGCACGCCGCCTAGTCCTTCCAGATCTTCCAGGGCGCGGCGCCGGAATCCCACAGATGCTCCAGCGTCGTCTTGTCGCGCAGCGTGTCCATCGCCTGCCAGAAGCCGGGATGGCGGTAGGCACGCAGTTCGCCGTCGCGGGCCAGGCCCTCCAGCGGCGCGGTTTCCCAGGGCGTGTCATCGCCCTCAATTCGATCCAGGACGGAGGGATTCAGCACGAAGAACCCGCCGCTGATGATCGCGTTGTCGCCGGGCGGCTTCTCGGTAAAGCTGGTGACGGCGTCGCCATCGGTCATCAGAGACCCGTAGCGTCCGGGCGGCGTGACGGCGGTGACGGTCGCGAGGCGGCCATGGCCGTGGTGGTAGTCGATCAGGGCGCTGACATCGACATCGGCGACGCCATCGCCATAGGTCATGCAGAACGATTCGTCGGGATCGAGGTAGCGGGCCACGCGCTTCAACCGCCCACCGGTCATCGTCGTGGCACCCGTATCCACCAGCGTCACGCGCCAGGGTTCGGCGTAGTTGCGGTGATAGACCATCTTACCGGTGCGGGCATCGACCGTGACGTCGGACGAATACAGCATGTAGTTGGCGAAATACTCCTTGATC
>DIUL01000095.1 GCA_002422345.1 Acetobacteraceae bacterium UBA6159 | reverse complement strand
GGTGATTGACCGGACAGCAGTGTGTGGGTGGCAAATATCGACAAAACTCGACTTGAGTCATGACGTCGGCGACTTCACATTTGGGTAGGTAGTTTCCGAAGAAACAGGTATCGCAGTGATGACCCCCCCGGTGAAATTTTTGAAGTTGAGCGAGAGCTTTGCGTTCGATTGGGCTGATTTTCCAGCTTGGACCGACATGGCAGCGCCCGTGCCTTTGCTGCTCGACCCTGGCTTCGACCATATCGTGCCGGCCGGCGGGCCCGCCGTCGCCTATACGGACGTCAAGACGGCCCATGCTCCCGTGGAGCATGGGGAAGACGTTATCGAGCTGGATATGACCGACTCCATCGACGACCACGGCATGAGCGCGCTGCGCTCCGCGGCGATCGGAAGCGTCGGGGACATCGGCGTGGCCGCTGGAACCCGCCTGATGACGACCTATACCAGCGGCGCCGTCGGCAAGTACAACGTCACCGTGAATTTCCAGGGCGTGAACAGCCTGTCCACCGGCGGCTGGACCTCCTCCATCCAGAACGCCTTCGTTGGCGCGGCGGAGCGGATCAGCAAGATGATCGTCGGCGATCTGCCGAGCGTCATGTTGAACGGCCGGAAGATCGACGACATCCAGATCACGGCGTCCATGAGCACGATCGACGGCGTTGGCGGCGTGCTGGGCCAGGCGGGCATGACCGCGATCCGTGCGACGTCCATGCTGCCGTCAAGCGGCGCGATGAAGTTCGATACGGCGGACGCGCAGCGCTACCTCGGCATGGGTCTGTTCGATGAGATCGTGACGCATGAGATGATGCACTGCGTCGGCTACGGCACGCTGTGGAAGGCCAAGGGCCTGGTCGCCGGCACGAACTTCATCGGCCAGAAGACGGTTGAGGCGTTCAACACCTTGGTTGACGAGTATGCCGCGTCCCATGAGGGAAGCCTGACGCTCGCCAATGGCGCGGTGTTGTTCAAGGATCTGGTGCCGTTGGAAACCTCCGGTGGCGCGGGCACCGCGGGCTCTCATTGGTCGGAGAATATCTTCAACACCGAGATGATGACCGGCTACCTCGATACGGCTGCCGCGAACGGAACGGCTGTGGCGCCGCTGAGTGCCATGACGATGGCGTCGTTGCAGGATCTTGGGTACATGACCGGCGATGTCGGCGCGATGGACAGCTTCCGGCTGGTCTGATCGCGGATTGGCCAGGACGATCATGTCCTGGCCGATACCACGTGTCTGTTACTGGCCGGTGAACTTCGGCCGACGCTTTTCCATGAACGCCGTCCGACCTTCCTTGTAATCGGCGCTGTTGAAGCAGATCTCGCCGATTTCCTTGATCGCCGCCATGTTCCGGACGCTCTCGTCCTTCAGCATTTCGTTGATCGTCAGCTTCGAGGCGCGGATGGACAGCGGCGCGTTCTCGGCGATGGCCTGTGCGAGGTCCATCGTCGCGCGATCCAGATCCTCGACCGGGACGCATTCATTGATCAGCCCGATCCGCTCCGCCTGCTCCGCTGTCAGGCGGCGGGCGGTGAACAGGATCATCTTCGCATGCGCCGGACCCACCAGGTCAATCAGCCGCTTCACCGAATCCGGCGCGTAGGCGATCGACAGGCGCGCGGCAGGAATACCGAACTGCCCGTCGGTGGCGGACACGCGCAGATCGGCCGCCATGGCGATCGCGAGACCGCCACCCATGCAGAACCCACGGACCTTGGCGATCAGCGGCTTCGGGAATTCCGCCAGCTTGGTCCGCCCGCCGCCGGTGCGCCGTTCGTACTCCTGCTGCGCCTCGGCGTTGGAGCGGTTGCGGGCGAACTGGCTGATATCGGCGCCCGACACGAACGCCTTGTCGCCAGCCCCTTGCATGACGACGCAGGTGATCGTGTCGTCGGCAGCGAACCGGTCCAGGATGTCCGAGAGCCCTTCCCACATCTCGATGGACATGGCGTTGCGCTTTTCGGGCTGGTTGAAGGTGATGATGCCGACCCCGCCGTCGCGTTCGGCCAGCATCCGGCCGTTCGCGAATTCGGTGACGCCCGTCTTCTGCAGCATCAGATCACGCCCTTCTTGCGGAGGTCTGCGATCTCCTCATCCGAGTACCCGACCGACTTCATGATTTCGGCCTGGTGCTCTCCCGGATCCGGCGTGTGCAGGCGGATACCCTTGTTGTAGCCGGAGATGTTGATGGCGGAGGCCACCACTTCGGCTTCCCCGACATAGGGGCTGGTCATCTTCGTCGCCATGCCGAGGTGCTTGACCTGCGGATCGGCGAAGACCTGGTCGATCGTGTAGATCGGACCGCAGGGGATGCCGTTGGTCTCCAGCAGTTCGATCCAATGGTTGGACGGCTTGGTCGCGGTGATTTCCCCGATCGCGGCATTGATCGCCTTGCGGTCCTTGCTGCGGCCGACCTGGGTCTTCCAGTCTTCCCGCTCCAGCCAGTCCTTCTTGCCGATCGCCTCACAGAAGCGGGTGAAGATGCGGGACGAGCTGGCGGCGATGTTGATGTGACCGTCGGCGGTTGGGAACACGCCGGTCGGGATGCCCGTCGGGTGGTCGTTGCCAGCCTGGCCGGCGACTTCCTGCTCCATCAGCCAGCGGCTGGCCTGGAAATCGAGCATGAAGATCTGCGCTTCGAGCAGCGAGGTCGTGACCCAGCGGCCAACGCCCGTCTTCTCCCGGTCCCACAGCGCCATCATGCAGCCCAGCGCGAGCAGGTTGCCGGCGGTGAGGTCGTCGATGGGGATGCCGACTCGCATCGGGCCGCGGCCCGGTTCGCCGGTGATGGTCATGAGGCCACCCATGCCCTGCGCGATCTGGTCGACGCCAGCGCGCGGGCCGTAGGGGCCATCCTGCCCGAAGCCCGAGATGCTGCCGTAGACGATGCGCGGGTTCACCGCCTTCACATCGTCATAGGACACCTTGAGCCGGTGCTTCACGTTGGCGCGCATGTTCTCGAGGATCACGTCGGCCGTCTTCGCCAGCTTCATGAAGGCGGCATGGCCTTCGGGCGATTTCAGGTTCAGCGTGATCGCGCGCTTGTTGCGGTGCAGGTTCTGGAAATCGAAGCCATGGCGGCGGCCGGCGACGTCTTCACCGTCCGAGGCCGGGGGCTCGATCCGGATCACGTTGGCGCCCCAATCGGCGAAGTGGCGCACCGCGGTGGGCCCCGCGCGGGCGAGTGTCAGGTCCAGCACGGTGATGCCGTTCAACGGCAGGCGTGTCTGGCTGTCGGCGAACATGGCCTTGTCGGCGGGGCTCTCGGGCATGACTGCTCCTCCTTGTCTTGTCGAGGAGCAGTTTCCGCCGCATTTGCTTTCCGCTCAAGTGCCGAGTCTAGGTTTCGCGCGCAGCCGCATGTTGATCCCCCTGGGCAACCCTGCGCGCCACCAGTCGCCTGAAGTAGGCGACTGGTTCAGGGATGCTTGTGGATCGGGTCCACCCAGAAGACCGCTTCCGGCTTTTCGACCGGTTCGATCTCCAGGTTCACGACGACGGCTTCGTTGTCGCTGCGGACCAGGACGCATTCCAGCGTCTCATCCGTGCTGCCGTTGATTTCCTGGTGCGGGACATAGGGCGGGACAAAGATGAAGTCGCCGGCTTCGGCTTCGGCGACGAACTCCAGCTTCTCACCCCAGCGCATGCGGGCCTTGCCCTTCACGACGTAGATCACGCTTTCCAGCGCGCCATGGTGATGGGCGCCGGTCTTGGCGTTGGCGTGGATGCTGACGGTGCCGGCCCAGATCTTCTGCGCGCCCACCCGAGCGGCATTGATCGCGGCGGCGCGGTTCATGCCGGGGGTCTGCGCGGTGTTGGTGTCGAGCTGGTCGCCCTTGATCACCCGCACCCCGTTCAGCCGCCAATCGATCGTGCCCGGCGCCGGCGGGGCGTCGTCATGATGGTGGTGGTGATGCCCGTCCCCATGGTCGTGCCCATGGTCATGATCATGGCTGTGGCTCATGGTATTGCTCCGTTCGATGGCCGTGTCAGGGGGTGGTATTGACCCTTCCCGCGACCAACGCAAACAAGATTGTTGCTGGTATTTCCTTGTTCTCTTGGCAGTCGCCCCCGGGGTATATTCTTCCGGTCCAGGGCCAGCCGACGGAACAAACGCCCCCGAGGAGCATACGGTTGTCAGGCTTTCTGGTGCATGAGATCGCGGCCGACGTCCGCGTGCGGGTAACCGGGGCGATGCCCGCCCTGCCGCCCGCCATCGACACGGCGGTGGAGCATCTGTGGCAGGCCGCCATCCGCCGCGTGGCCGAGGGCGGGGCGGGCAAGCTGTTCAACGGCCAGGTGTTCAGCGCCGACCACATCACGCCGCGCGAAATCACCGGCCACATGACCGAGTTCCGCCGTATCGTCGCCCAGATGGACGATCCGGCGCTGGGGAATGTGCTGAACCTCCGCTCGCTGGCGGTCTGCGGCGTGGTGCGCTGCGCGGACGGGATCGTGATCGGGCGGCGGCCGACTGGTGCGGTGTATCAGGCAGGGCTCTGGCAACTGCCCCCCGCCGGCAGCGTCGACCACCACGCGCTGCGTCCAGACGGCAGCATCGACCTGATCGGCCAGATCATCACCGAACTGACCGAGGAACTCGGCCTGACCGTCGACCAGGTCGGTGAACCCCGCCCGTTCGTGGCGGTCGAACATCCCGGCAGCCGGGTCACTGACCTGGGGATCATGCTCGACACGACCCTGTCGGGTGCCGCGATCAAGGACGCCCACCGCGCGCGGGCCAACACGGAATACGATCCGTTGATGGTGGTCGGGGCGGACTCCATCGCCGCGTTTGTCGCGGACCTGGGCGACACGTTGGTGCCGCCAGCGCGGGAGTTCCTGTTCCGCGCCGGCCTGCTGCCTTACGGGCTCTCGCCGCCGGTCGGGCCGTAGAAGATCACCCAGGTCGCGAAGTCGGGGGTGAAATCCTCAAACCGATGCATTTCGTGGGCGGGCACGAACAACGCGTCGCCAGGGCTGAACGGAACGCGCTGGTCCCCGCACCGGAACCAGCCGCTCCCGGACACGACGACGTAGACCTCATCCTTGTCGTGCGGCACCTGCGAGTCGCTGCCTTTCGGCGCGTACCAGCGCAGTTCCATCGTGCCATGCCGTTTCATCAGGGACGACAGGCGCCCGGCCTCCAACGGCATGGAAGCGGCGGCATCCCGCGCGATCAGGGGAGATGTCATTTTCGTGCCCCCTCAGCTCGACTTTCCGCAATTTC
>DIUL01000162.1 GCA_002422345.1 Acetobacteraceae bacterium UBA6159 | reverse complement strand
TACTCCTTCACCCGATTGCCCTGCCCCTTGGCATGTTTCAGCTTCCAAATTTCCGCCGAGAGGCTATGTCTCGGGCCGCATGCGCCTGGATCGCGAATCGGGCATGATGGCGCGGCGTTCGGACCACGGATTAGGAGTAGCCTGCCTCATGATCGAGATGAAGCTGTCGCGGCCCGTCTCCGCATGGGTTGCCCTTGCCGCGGCCGTCTTCCTTGTCAGCGGCTGCGTCGACCAGACGCGCGCGACCGGGTCCCGGGAACGGGTGTATGCCGCCGACCTCGCCGGCGGCGCGCGGAAATGCGACGCACCGACGCCCGACCTGAAGGATGGTCAGACGTCGCCGGTCGCCATGAAGATGTCGAACGAGGGTGGCTGGTGCGGCATCACCGTCTCCCGCTCCGGCCGCCCCTACGACAGCAGCCTCCTCACGGCTCGGCCGTCCAACGGCAAGGTGCTGGTCAAGCGCGTGGGTGACGTGACGCGGATCGACTATACGCCGAACAAGGGTTTCGTCGGCACCGACGCGTTCGCGGTCAAGCTGATCCCGGGCGATGCGACCGTCCGGGTCGCGGTCACAGCCGCCGCCAACTAGCCACGGCCCGCACACGCGCCTCCGCCCATCCGGCGGAGGCAGGGGTGCCTTGCGACCCCGCCCTGAAGCCGATGTTTGACACAACCGGCTTGATCCCCAATGATGCCCGCTTCCCTGGAGCCGCCCCGGATGGTCGCGGGTGGGAGATCCAATGGGAAATGTCCAACCGAGGGTCGTAAACCCCATGATTTCCGCGCTGCTTCCGAACTATGCCCGTGCTGACCTCGCGTTCGAGCGGGGCGAAGGTGCCTGGTTGTGGACGACGGACGGGCGACGACTTCTCGATTGCGGGTCCGGCATCGCCACCGCATCCGTTGGTCACGGCAACCCGCATCTGTCCCAGGCCATCGCCGAACAGGCGGCCAAGGTGATGCACGTGTCCAACCTGTATCGCATCCCGCAGGCCGAGAAACTGGCCCAGCGGCTGGTCGACGCGACCTTCGCCGACAGCGTCTTCTTCTGCAACTCGGGCGCCGAGGCGAACGAGGGCATGATCAAGATGATGCGTCGCGCGATGCATGATTCCGGCAAGACCGAGCGGTTCCGGTTCATCACGTTCGAGGGCGCGTTCCACGGCCGCACGCTGGCCACGCTCGCCGCGACCGGCAACCACCATTACCTTGAAGGCTTCGGCCCCGTGGTGGATGGCTTCGACCAGGTGCCGTTCAACAACATGAACGCCGTCCGCGACGCGATCGGGCCGGCCACCTGCGGCATCATCGTCGAGCCCGTGCAGGGTGAAGGCGGCGTGCGCCCGGCCGATCCGCAGTTCCTCCGCGATCTGCGCGCCGTCTGCGACGAGTACGGTCTGATCCTGGGCATGGACGAAGTGCAGACCGGCATGGGCCGCACCGGCAAGCTGTTCGCGCATGAATGGTCGGGCATCACGCCGGACGTCATGTCCTCGGCCAAGGGCATCGGCGGCGGCTTCCCCCTCGGCGCCGTTCTGGCCAAGGAGAAGTTCGCCAAGGCGCTGGTCCCCGGCACGCACGGCACGACCTATGGCGGCAACCCGCTGGCCTGCGCCGCCGGCAACGCCGTGCTGGACATCATCCTCGCCCCCGGCTTCCTCGAATCAGTCGACCGCAAGGGTCGTTGGCTCGGCGCCCAACTCGACAAGATCGCGGCCGAGTTCCCGAGCCTGTTCGAGGTCGCGCGCGGCATGGGCCTGCTGCGTGGCATCAAGTGCCGCGTGCCGGTCGGCCAGGTGCAGGCCGCGTGCCTCACCGAAGGCCTGATGACGATCACCGCCGGTGAGAACACGCTGCGCATCGCCCCGCCGCTGGTCATCACCGAAGGTGATCTCGATCAGGCCGTCGCGATGCTGCGCCGCGCCGCCACCAAGGTTGCGGCCGAGGCGACAAAGGCCGCCGCACAGTGAGCGTTTCGCTCCGGCGTACACCGAGTGAGACGGACCGGTCCTCTGAAACGGGGGCCGGTCCTCGGCATTTCCTCGACATCCGGGATCACGACGCGGCCACGTTGCGCCAGATGCTGGACGTCGCGTCCGGCTTCAAGCGCGCCGGCGGCGTCAGTTCCCGCCCGCTCGCCGGCAAGACGCTGGCACTGATCTTCGAGAAGCCATCGACCCGCACTCGCGTGTCGTTCGAGGTCGGGATGCGGCAGTTGGGCGGCGACGTGATCGTGCTGTCGAGCAAGGACATGCAGATCGGGCGCGGGGAAAGCGTGGCGGACACCGCGCGCGTGATGTCCCGCTATGTCGACGCGATCATGCTGCGGACGGACCAGGAATCGAAGCTGCACGAACTGGCGCAGTATGCCACCGTGCCGGTGATCAACGGCCTGACCGACAAGTCGCACCCCTGCCAGTTGATGGCCGATATCCTGACGTTCGAGGAGCATCGAGGCCCGATCGCCGGCCAGATCATCGCCTGGGCTGGGGATGGCAACAACGTCGCCCGGTCCTGGATCGAGGCCGCGGTGCGGTTCAACTTCACCTTGCGCCTGGCCACGCCCCCGACGCTGCGTCCACCCGAGGCGATCATCGAATGGGCCCGCTCCCAGGGTGCGAAGATCGAGGTGCTGGACGACCCGGCCGCCGCCGTCGCCGGCGCGCGCTGTGTCGTGACCGATGCCTGGGTGTCGATGTCCGACGACCCGAGCGAAAACCGGCACAACCTGCTCGCGCCCTATCGCGTCGACCAGGCGCTGATGGCAAAGGCCGAACCGGACGCGATCTTCATGCACTGCCTGCCCGCCCATCGCGGAGAGGAAGTGACCGAGGAGGTCATCGATGGCCCGCAGTCGGTCGTCTTTGATGAGGCCGAGAACCGTCTGCATGCGCAGAAGGGCGTGTTGGCCTGGGTGATGGGCGCCGCGCGGTAACGCGTCAGGGCCCACCGCCGTCCCAGTCGGAACGCGCCACGGCTGATGGCGCCACACCCATGACCTTGCGGAAGGCCGCGGCGAAAGCGCTCGCGCCGCGATAGCCATTACGTTCGGCCACCCGAGCGACGGGTTCGCCCCGCACCAAAGCCTCCAACGCGTTATGGAACCGCGCCAATTGCCGCCAGGCAGTGAAGGTCAGCCCCACCTCCTGCTCAAACAAACGCGCCAGGGTGCGGGCGGAGGCGCCGGAGGACACGGCCCAGTCCTCCAACCCCCGAGCGTCCGCCGGGTCCGCCAGCAGCGCCGAACACACCCGCCGCAGCCTGGGATCGCTGGGCATCGGGACGCGCAGCGGCAGGGACCTCGCGCGCGCAATCTCCGACAGGATCAGGCGCGCGATGGCCCCGCCCCTTCCGGCTTCGTCGTACAGGACGGGTTCCTCGATCAGGGCCAGGATCAGGGCGCGTAGCAGGGGCCGGACCTCCACCACGATCGGCTGGGTTGGCAGGTCGGGCGCGGCCGATTGCGTCAGGTAGACCGTCCGCATTTCCACATCGCCGCGGATGTCGATCGCGTGCTCGACCCCGGCGGGCAGGTAGACAGCGCGGTCGGGCGGGACGATCCAGGCCTCGGCGCCGGTATGGACGCGCATGGTGCCGTTGACGGCATAGACGAACTGGTCCCGCCGGTGGGTGTGCGGCTGGATACGGAACCCGTCGGGGAAGCTCTTGGCCATGGCGCCGAGCGGCCGGGGGACGGCCTGGTAGTCGTCGGGGTCGGTGCTGCGCATGAGGTGGACTGTCCGATACGCGATGATATTTGGCAAGACACCGCAATCCCGCCATGGCTACCATCCCCAGAAATGACCAAGCGGCCACCCCGCGCAGGGCGGCCCGAGGGGGACCCATGAACCGTGACCGCCTGCACTTCCTGCTGCTGAACTCCGGCCATTTCCTGGACCATCTGTTCACGCTGATCTTCGCCACCGTCGCCGCCTTGACCCTGACCCGCGACTGGGGGCTGAGCTATGGGGAGTTGCTCGCCTATGCCACGCCCGGGTTCCTGGCGTTCGGCCTGTTCTCCCTGCCCGCCGGCTGGCTGGCGGATAAATGGAGCCGGGATGGCATGATGGTCGTGTTCTTCATCGGTATCGGGCTGGCGGCGATCCTGACCAGCTTTGCCGCGACGCCGTTGCAGATCGGCGCGGGGTTGCTCGTGATCGGCATGTTCGCCGCGATCTACCATCCGGTGGGGCTGGCGATCGTGACGGGCAAGTGGCGGAACACGGGGATGCGGATCGCGGTGAACGGCGTGTTCGGCAATCTGGGAGTCGCGAGCGCTGCCCTGATCACCGGCTATTTCATCGATAATGGCGGCTGGCGGACGGCCTTCGTCGTGCCGGGAGTCGTTTCCATCCTGATCGGCTTTGCCTACGCGGCCTTGCAGTGGGACGAAATCCGCCCCGCCGAGACCGCCGCCCGCGCCGCGCCCGCGGCCGCCGCGCCGATTTCCCCGGATCGGAGGGCGATCCTGATGCGAGTGTCGGCGATCGTCTTCGCGACGACGGCGATCTCCTCGATCATCTTCCAGTCGACGACGTTTGCCTTGCCGAAGATCTTCGATGAACGCCTGCAGGGCCTCGCGGCCGAGACGGCGGCCTGGTCCGATCGCGTCGGGCTGCCGATCCATGCCGATGTGGCGACGGCGGTGGGGGTGTTCGCGTTCGTCGTGTTCTCGGTCGCGTCCTTGGCGCAGTTGGTGGTGGGGAGCATGCTGGACAAGTTCGGGCCCAGGACCGTTTTCCTGACGGTGGCGGCGATCCAGTTGGTGTTCTTCGGCCTGATGCCGGGGCTGCACGACACGATCGCCCTGGCGGCGGCGTTCGGGTTCATGCTGGGGGCGTTCGGGCAGATACCGATCAATGACTACATGATCGGGAAGATGGCCTCTGGTCCATTCAGGGCGCGTATCTACGGTGTGCGCTACGTCGTGAGCTTCACCGTGCTGGCGGCGGCGCTGCCGCTGATCGCGTTCGTGCACCAGCGGTGGGGGTTCGATACGCTGTTCCTGATCTTGGCCGGCGCCGCGGCGGCGACGATCGCGGTGGTGGCGCTGCTGCCGCGGGAGTTGCCGGCGGCGGCCTGACAAGCACCGCGAAACCAGTCATGCTGCCCGTAAATCAAGGGGAGACGACGATGACGCCACGTGACGCCCTGGCCTCCATCCTGCCCGCCGTTGGCTGGCCCATCACCCTATCGGACAATGTCGCCTTCCCGGGCGGCGTCGATCCCATCCTGCCCACCCCCTACCGCATCGGCGTTGCCGGAGCGGCCACCCTCGGCGCCACCGGCCTGGCGGTCGAGGACCTGTGGGCGCTGCGGACCGGGCGGCGGCAGTCGATCTCGGTCGATGTTCGGCAGGCGACCGCCTCCCTCCGCAGCGGGCACTACATGAAGCTGGGGGATGGAGAGGTCTCGGCCCGTCGCAACTCCATCATGGGCGTCTACCCGACCAAGGACGGGCGCTGGTCCTATCTGCATTGCAACTTCCCCAACCACCGCGCTGCCGCCCTCTCCGTCCTGGGCGTGGCGGAGGACCGCGACGCCGTGGCCAAGGCAGTACTGAACTGGAACGCGCAGGACCTGGAGGAAGCGATCATCGCCGCCAAAGGCGCCGGCGGCATGGTCCGCACCGCCGCGGAGTGGGCGACCCACCCGCAGGCCGCCGCCATCGCCGCCCTGCCGGTGATGGAGGTCATCAAGATCGGCGAGGCCCCGCCCGAACCCCTGCCCCCCGGTAACCGCCCTTTGTCGGGCGTCCGGGTGCTCGACCTGACCCGGGTTCTGGCCGGCCCGACCTGCGCGCGCACGCTGGCCGAACACGGGGCGGATGTCCTGAAGATCACCGGCGCCCATCTGCCGAACCTTGGGTATCAGGAGTGGGATACGGGCCACGGCAAGCTGTCCGCGCAACTCGATCTGCGGCAGCCGGCCGATGTCGAGACCCTGCGTGGCCTGGTCAAGGACGCCGATGTCTTCAGCCAAGGCTATCGCCCCGGCTCCCTCGGCGGGCGCGGCCTGTCGCCCGAGGAACTCGCGGCCCTGCGCCCAGGCCTGGTCTATGTGTCGCTGTGCGCCTTTGGGCATGAAGGACCATGGGCCTCCCGCCGCGGCTTCGACACGGTGGTGCAGACCGTCAGCGGCATCACGTCGCGCCAGGCGGAGGTCGTGCCGGCCAGCACCCCCGGTCCGCAGTTCTACCCCGTCTCCGCCATCGATTATTGCACCGGATACCTGATGGCGTTAGGCGCGATGGTGGCGCTGGGCCGGCGCGCGCGGGAAGGCGGAAGCTGGATGGTGCGGATTTCACTGGCGCAGGTGGGCAAGTGGATCGTCGATCTGGGAGAGGTCCCGGAAGCCGCCGCCCGCGCCGCACCCGAGGAGTTCTCGGCCGAGGAACTGGATCGTTGGTCGATGGTGTCACAAACCCCGTCGGGTCCGCTGAAGCACCTTGGCCCCGTCGTTGAGCTGTCAGAAACCAAGCCGCATTGGGCTCGGCCGTCCGTGCCGTTGGGGTATCATAAGGCGGAGTGGGTGGCGCGGCCTGGTTAGGGATAGGGGATGTTTAGCCACAGATGTACACAGATGAACACGGATGGGTTGGCGCGCCGCCATCGCCCCTGAACCGGACATGCGCGTGGGCAATGCGGCGTTGAGTCAATCCGGTACAGGAAGAATATGCCGAAGGCACGCGTGTCGAAATGTCCGCCATCGCCACACACCCGGAGCGCTGATCAATCCCCCCAGCCTCGCACCACATCCGTGTTCATCTGTGTACATCTGTGGCGAATATACATGCCCGAGGACCGCAACACTGCCCTATCCAAGCACCAACCGCCGTATCTGCAAGCGTGGCGTACCGAAATTCAGCAACAGGCAAAGCGGCAATCCCGTCGCCCGAAGGTAATTCAGGCCCTGCGCCACATGCACCGGGTCGAGTGTTCTGATCGCCTTCAACTCAACGATCACCGTGTCCTCAACCAGCAGGTCGGCGCTGTATTCACCAACGACAACACCGTCGTAGTGTACAGCCACACCAACCTGTTGCCGAACCTGTAGCCCCGCCTTCCGCAGTTCATGCGCCAGGGCATTCTCGTAGACCTTCTCGAGAAACCCGGTACCCAGTGCGTTCGCGACCTTGAAGGCACCGCCGATAATCCGCTCGGAAAGCTGATTGATCGCGGTGCCTTCGATGGTCATCCGACCTCAATACCCCGTCCGGGTCGCCGCCACCTGATACGCCTTCTTCGGAAACTCCTCCGTATAGCTCCGCAAAGCCTTCCCAGCCTTCGTCCCCATATCCCGGTAAGGCTTCCCACGCAGCCGTTCCACGTCCAGATCAATCCCGATCCCCGGTGTCGTCGGCAGCTCCACGAAACTGTCCTTCACCACCAAAGGCGCCACCGCGATCTCATCACACGCCGGCTTCAAATTCACGAAGCACTCGGCGATCCAGAAATTCGGGATCATCGCGGAAAGCTGCACCGTCGCCGCCAGCCCCACCAGCGTGGAGTTATAATTGTGCGGCGCCACCGCCACCGCATGCGGGGCCGCCATCGCCGCGATGTCCAGCATCGTGGTGATCCCGCCGCAATTGCAGATATCCGGATTGATGATATCCGCCGCCCGAGCCGCCAAGGCCTGCGCGAAGCCCTCCTTCGAGTAGATCGCCTCACCCGTAACGATCGGGATGCCCGGCATCGCGCGCCGCACCTCGGCCACCAGTTCGATATTGTCGCACAGGCACGGTTCCTCGTACCAGCCGATATCGAACTCCCGCAGCCGCTGCCCTATCCGGATCGCGTGCATCGGCGCCAGCCGCCGGTGGCATTCGATGAGCAGTCCGAAGTCAGGGCCGAGCGTCTCGCGCATGCGGCGGACGTAGCGGACGACGTGGTCTTCGTCCTCCCGATGGATGAAGCTGCGCCACGGCCCGGGGAACGGGTCCCACTTCAGGGCGGTGAAGCCCATTTCCTTCACCTTCAGCGCGCGTTCCAGGTTCTGTTCGATCGAGTCCGTCCCGCTCGACCACCCATTCGCATAAACCTTCACCCGCTCCCGCGACGCACCGCCGAGGATATTGTAGAGCGGCTGCCCTGCGGCCTTGGCGACGATGTCCCACATCGCAATCTCAAGCGCGCTCCACGCCGACAGCAAATCCAGCGACGCTCGGCGCATCGCGAAGTCGTCGAAGATGACCTGGGCGGTGTGACGGATCTGGCGGCTGTCGCGGCCGATCATGTATTTGCCCATCGCCGTGAGCAGCGACTGGATGATCGGTTCCTTGCCGGGGGTGACGTAGGCCTCCCCCCCACGGCTGTTCAACGCTGACG
>DIUL01000164.1 GCA_002422345.1 Acetobacteraceae bacterium UBA6159 | reverse complement strand
AAAAAGGCGTTAAAGATGGGTTAGCACGGGGGGCGTGGGGCGATGAAGGGTGTTCAGGCGGGGAGGACAGGCAATCGCGCATGCACCCTCTCCCGTCATGGCCGGGCTTGACCCGGCCACCCACGCGATGGCGGTGGTCCGACGTGATGGCACCGGCGCGGGGCGGGTGGCCGGGTCACGCCCGGCCATGACGAATAAGGGGGCCGGCCGGGTGTGGGGTAAAGCCCCCTACTTCGCCTCCAGCGTCGGACTACCGCGCCTCAAGCGTCGGATAGGCCCCATCGACCACCCGCCAGCGTTCCAGAACCATCTCCCGGATCGTGCGCCGCATGATCTTCCCCTGCGCGTTCCGCGGCAGCTCCGGCAGCATCAGCAGCGCCCGCGGATGCTTGAACCGGGCGATCTCTCCCAACGCCGCCTGGGCGCGGGCGGGCCAGTCGGGGTCGGTCGTCTCGGCCACGGCGATCACGATCTCCCCCCAGTACTCCGACGGCACCGACAGGACGGACACCGCCCCCGTCCCCGCCGTCCCGGTCAGGACCCTCTCGATCTCCTCCGGGTAGAGCTTGTAACCCCCTGATTTGATGACATCCGCCAGCCGCCCGACCAGATGCAGCCGCCCCCGTGCGTCAACCCGGCCGAGGTCCCCGGTGTCATGGAACCCGTCCGCCGGCAGCGGATGGAACCCGGTCGAGTCCAGGTGCCCCTCATACATGTGCCGCCCGCGCAGGAAGACTTCCCCCACCCCATCGGGGCCGAGGACCGCCCCGGCCTCATCCCTGATCTGCACCTCCACCCCCGTACCTGGCCAGCCGACGCAGACACCATCCCCGTCCTGGGGTTCGGCGTAGTAGGCGTCCGTCTCAACCGGAGGCAGGACGGTGATCGGGTTGATCATCTCGGTCTTGCCATAGGTGATCCGCACCACCGGCCCGAACATCGCCCGCGCCTTCTGGTACAGCGACGGCAGCAGCGACGCGGTGCCGCAGAAGATCGTGCGGATGCCGGGGACCGTCCGTCCCTCGTACGCACCGACGATCCGCGCCAGAGGCGTCGGCGGGGCAAAGATATGATCGACCCGCCCATGGTCCAGCGCGTCCTTTACCCGCGGCAGGTCCACCCCATCGAGCAGCCAGGCCGTCGCGCCTCGTTCGTGAAACCCCTGCGCCAGCAACCCCGCCCCATGCACGAAGGGGGTCATCAGCAGCACGGCGCTGCCCGGCCCCGGCATCGTCTCGAAATGGGCGCGTTGCAGCAGGGACCCGATCCAGCGCGCCGCATGGGTGTAGACGATCGCCTTGGGCCGCCCGGTGGTGCCCGATGTGAACAGGATCCGCCCATGCGCGGTCCCTGCCACGGACGGCAGGGCCGCCAGGTCGCCCGGTTCGTACGGGATATCCTCAACCGCGATCACCTGGCAGCCGAGCGCCTGGAATGCTGGGGCCTGTGCCTTGGTGGTGACGACCCGGCGCACCCCGGCGATGCCGATGCAGTAGGCTTTCTCGGCATCCGAGTAGCTCGCGTTCAACGGCGTCTCCGCCACCCCCGCGATCCGCAACCCGACCGAGGCCCAGACGGCGTCGAGCGAATTCCGCAGCGAACTTGCCACCGGTTCGCCATGCGCCGCGCCCTCCGCGTGCAGGATCATGGCCAGTCGCGCGGCCTTGCCCGCCATGGCGGAGAAGGTCAGCGCGTCGGTGCCGTCATGGGCAGCGACGCGGAGGGCATGTTCCCCCACGACCGAGGCGAGATCACGCGCCCAGGGGATGGTGTCGATCATCGGGCCGGCGCCTGGGAAACATGTGAAATCAGGGGTGTATGGGGCAAGGACATCGTTGGGTCTCCACCTTCCGCGGGGCCCGGATGGGGCGCCGGGTCTTACGACCGGGGGCGGGGTGTGTCCAGGGTTGGGGGTTGGGGCTTGCCTCCCCCCAGCGTCATCCTTGGCCTGAATGCCACGCGTTGAATGGCCGGGGCGAGGAGCGGTTCAGCGCGGTTAGAGACGCACCGGCGCCGCCCCCCCTCCGTCATGGGCGGGCCCGACCCGCCCATCGCCAGGGACTCCGTCGCCGAGGGTTCCCCCGCCCATTCCGCCACCTGCCGCCCGGGCGATGGCCGGATCAAATCCGGCCATGACGATGGGAGAGCGACAGTCGCCCCGCGCTCCCTCAAGCCAATCGGGACATCCTCAGGCCAGCCGCGACGTCAGGAACGAAATCAACCCCCGCACCTTCGGTGACGCCGCCCGGTGCGCCGGGCACACCGTGTCCAGCGTCCCCGAAGGAGGCAGGTAATCCCGCAGGATCGCCACCAGCCGGCCGATCCGCAGGTCGTCCTCGACCAGAAACATCGGCGCGACCAGGATCCCCGCCCCGGCGCGCGCGGCGCCACGCCGCAGCAAGCCATTGTCGGACTTCAGGTGGCCGCTGACCGGCACCTCCACCTCACCCTTCGGCCCCGTGAACCGCCAGATGTCCCCCGGGTGCCGCATGTCCGTCAGGCAGGTGTGCCGGCTCAGATCCGCCGGCGTTTCCGGCACGCCACGATGCGACAGATACCCGGGTGCTGCGCAGACCACGAACGGGATCGGCGCCAGCGACTGCACCACCAGCCCGGCCTGCACAGCCGGATCATCCCCGACATAGCCGATGCGGATCGCGAGGTCGTACCCCTCCTCGATCACGTCCACCGGCCGGTCGGACAGGATCACGTTCAATGACAGCTCGGTGTTCATCTGCATGAACTCCACCGCCAACGCCCCCAGCCGCGTGCTGCCGAAGGCGACCGGCGCGCTGATCCGCAGGCTGCCCCGCAGCAGGGCATCGGGCTTCCCGCTCTGCCGAGCCGCCTCCATATCCTCAAGGATTCGGGTGCATTGGGCGAAGAAGTTCTCACCGGTCTCGGTCAGGCTGACACGCCGCGTCGTGCGGTTCAGCAGCCGAGCGCCAATCCAGTGCTCGAGGGTCTGGACATGCTTGCTGGCGGTCGCCTGGGAGATGCCCAGGTCCCGCGCCGCGGCCGAGAAGCTGCGCGCAACAACAACGCGCGCGAACACTTCCATGCTCGTCAATCGGTCCACTGCCAATCTTCCCCGGTTCCCGGCTCGGCCTTTTCAAATCTTGCCGCTGAGTGGGCCTATTGGCTCAATCCAACGGCGGGCGCAAGAAACCTGTAGACCGATTACTATTCGTTACACAATGTTCAGGATGCCGCCTGCGGCAGGCGCATCCACGACGGGATGACGGCTGTCAGCGTGGCGTCACCACACGATAGTATGCCGCCCATTGATTCCAGGCGCAAAACGGCAAGCCCAACCTGGTCCCGCGCCGAACGCATCGTACCAACCTCCCGCCCGTCCTGCATGATCGGTGTGCCCGGCGGAGGCGGCGTGCCGGCGATCGACACCGGCACCAGCCGGCGCTTCACCAGGCCGCGATAGCGGGTGCGGGCGGTCAGCTCCTGGCCCATGTAGCAGCCCTTGGTCCAGGACACGCCCGAAAGCTCATCGAAGCCGGCTTCCAGCAGGACGCTCTTCTCCGCCTCCAGGTCGCGGGAACCATCGGGCAGCCCCAGCGCGATGCGGTGGCGGTCCCAGTCGATCTCCAACGCGGTCGAGGACAGCGATTCCGGCGTGATCAGCCGCCACCCGGCGTCGGGCAGGCGCGGATCGGGGGCGATGATGGCCTCGGTCTCGGGCTTGCCGGACCAGGCGACATACACATGCAGGGCGGGTTCGAGGCGAACGGTCACCTTCGCGCGCAGCCGGAACCGCGACAGCCGGGTCACCAGCGCGGCGGCCTGGTCCCGTTCGGTGTCCAGCAGCAGGCGGTCGCCGTCCGCGAGGATGAAGAAATCCGCCAGCCACTTCCCTTGCGGCGTCAGCAGCGCGGCCCACACGGCTCGGCCGGGCGCTACCTCCGCCACGTCGTTCGACACCAGGCCTTGCAGGAAGGAAACCCGGTCCTCCCCCTCAACCGCTATCACCGCCCGTCCGGGCAAAGCCGCGAGTCTTGTCATACCGCATTAGGTGGTATTCACGCACCGCGCCGCAAGAAGTGCTATGCGCCGTCGATGCTGCGAGGTCCGGGATCCGAATGCGAATCGCCCAGGTAATGGCCGGTGCCCCCACCGGTGGGGCGGAACTGTTCTACGAGCGCCTGACCGCCGCCCTGGCGCGCGCGGGGGAACAGGTCCTGCCCATCATCCGCCGCGACCCCGGGCGGGCCGGACGGCTGCGGGCGGAGGGGCTCCAGCCGGTGGAACTCAGCTTCGGCGGCCCGCTCGACCTGCTGACCGCGCCGCGGCTGGGGCGGACGCTGCGGGAGTTTGCACCCCGCGTCACGGTGGCCTGGATGAACCGGGCGGCCCATTTTACGCCGCAGGGGGGCTGGGTGCTGGCCGGGCGGTTGGGTGGGTTCTACGACCTGGGCTACTACCGCCGCTGCGACCACCTGATCGGCAACACGCGCGGCATCGTCGACTGGATCACCGGCCAGGGCTGGCCCGCCGACCGGGCGCATTATCTGCCGAATTTCGTGCCCGACATGATGGGGGCCGACCCCGTTCCCCTGCCCTGCCCGCCCGGCGCACCCGTTGTGCTCGCCTTGGGCCGACTGCATCGCAACAAGGCGTTCGACACGCTGATCCGCGCGCTGCGCCACATGCCCGGCATCCATGCGGTGATCGCCGGCGAAGGCCCCGAGCGTGCGACCCTGACCGCCCTGGCGCAGGCCGAGGGCGTCGCCGACCGCCTGCATCTGCTGGGCTGGCGCCAGGACACCGCCGCCCTGCTCGCCGCCTGCGACGTGATGGTCTGCCCGTCCCGCCATGAACCTTTGGGCAACGTGGTGATCGAGGGTTGGTCCGCCCGCCGCCCCGTGGTCGCCGCCGCCTCCCAGGGGCCCAGCGAACTGATCGTGTCGGGGGAAAGCGGGCTGCTGACGCCGATCGACAACGCCGCCGCCCTGGCGGACGCGATCCGCGGCATCATCGGCACCCAGGCCGGCACCACCCTGGCGGCGGCCGGGAGACTTCGATACGAGGGCGAATTCGCCGAGGCCCAGGTCGTGGAGCGCTGGCGGCGGTTTCTGGCCACCGCGGAGAAAGCCAGCGCGGAGAAAAGCTGAATGTGCGGCATCGCCGGCCTGATCCTGTCCTCGGGTGCCGCGCCGCCCGACCCGGCGACGCTGACCACCCTGATCGAGGCGCTGCGCCACCGCGGCCCCGACGGCAACGGCCAGACGGTCGTGGGCCGCGTCGCGCTGCTGCACAACCGGCTGTCGATCATCGACCTGGTCACCGGCGACCAGCCGCTGTTCGCCGGCCACGCCGCCTTGGTCGCGAATGGAGAGATCTACAATTACCGCGAACTCCGCGCCGCGATGCCGGGGGTGGCCTTCGCCACGAACAGCGACTGCGAACCGCCGCTGCATGTCTGGCTGCGGGAGGGGCCGGACTACGCCCGTCAGTTGCGCGGCAT
This sequence comes from Acetobacteraceae bacterium UBA6159, assembly GCA_002422345.1. GTDB lineage: Bacteria > Pseudomonadota > Alphaproteobacteria > Acetobacterales > Acetobacteraceae > Rhodopila. Next base: position 2,971 of record DIUL01000164.1, on the reverse strand, counting down.
GTACGCGATCGCGATCCATGAACGGGCGCAGCGCAGCGTCACCCTCACCCGCGACGCCTTCGGCATCAAGCCGCTGTACATCGCCCAGGTGACCGGCGGGCTGGCCTTCGCCTCCGAACCCCAGGCGCTGCTGGAATCCGGGCTGGTGGCGCGCCGGGTCCGGGCCTCGGCGCGGGAAGAACTGCTGCAACTTCAGTTCACGACCGGCGCGGATACGATCTTCGAGGGCATTCAGCGGCTGTTGCCGGGGGAGACCCTGACCTGCACCGATGGCGCGATCCTCGACCGCCGCCGCGTCTCCGCCATCCCCGACGGCCCGCCGGAGACCATCACCGAGGACGCGGCGCTGGAACGGCTCGACCGCGCGCTGATGGAAAGCGTCGATCTGCACCAGCGCAGCGACGTGCCCTATGGGATGTTCCTGTCGGGCGGGATCGACAGCTCGACCCTGATCACCCTGATGTCACGGCTGAACAGCGACCCGGTGCTGGCCTTCACCGCCGGCTTCGACGTGGCGGAAGCCGCCGATGAACGGGATTTGGCGGCCACTGTCGCCCGGGCCGTGGGTGCCAGGCACGAATCGATCGAGATCACCGAGGCGATGGTCTGGGACCATCTGCCCGAGATCGTCGCCGCGATGGACGACCCCGCCGCCGACTACGCGATCATCCCCACCTGGTTCCTGGCCCGCCGAGCCCGCCAGGACGTGAAGGTGGTGCTGAGCGGTGAGGGCGGGGACGAAATCTTCGCCGGCTACGGCCGTTATCGCTCCGCCATGCGCCCCTGGTGGCTGGGCGGGCGGGCAATGTGGACGCACGGGCATTTCGACAAGGTGGATGTGCTGCGGGAAAAGCCCCGCGCCTGGCGCGACGGGATGGCCGCCGCCGAACTGGCCGCGGCCGAGGGCGGACGCTCCCGCCTGGCCGCCGCGCAGGCCTTCGACATGGCCGACTGGCTGCCACATGACCTGCTACTGAAGCTGGATCGCTGTCTGATGGCGCATGCGGTGGAGGGACGGACTCCGTTCCTGGACGCCGGCGTCGCGGCCGCGGGTTTCCGGCTGCCGGATGAGCTGAAGCTGCGCGGGCGGATGGGGAAGTGGATCCTCCGCAAGTGGTTGGAAAAGAACCTGCCGATTGCGCGCCCCTTTGCCCCGAAGCAGGGTTTCACGGTGCCGGTGGGGGCCTGGATCAAGGGCAAGGGCGACGTGCTGGGGCCGCTGGTGGCGGCGCAACCGGGGATCGCCGAGATCGCGCATCCGGACCGCGTTCGCGCGTTATTCGGCAACATCACCCGCTGGCGGCACGGCTTCGCCTGCTGGCTGCTGCTGTTCTATGCGCTGTGGCACCGGCGGCACATCCTGGGCCTGCCGCCGGCGGGGGATGTGTTCCAGACGCTCTCGGCGCGGTAGGCGGCGTTCTGTAATGTGGTCATATTGAACCGCGGGCCTCGTCCAGTGCCCGAGCTGAGGAAACGTCTCGCATGAAAACCGTCGCAGCCGTCCAAACCGCCCTGAACGCTGACCTCACCCTCGCCGAGATCGACCTGCCCGATCCTGCCCCCGACCAGGTCACCGTGAAGCTCTATTCGAGCGGCGTGTGCCATTCCCAGCTGCACCAGATGCACAACGGCGATCTCGGCCGCCCTTTGCTGCTCGGTCATGAGGGCACGGGTGTCGTGACGCGCATCGGCCGCGAGGTCACACATCTGAAGGTCGGCGACCTGTGCATCGTGACCTGGGTGCCGCGCACGCCCATCCGCGGCGCCTTCCCACGCTCGGTCACCGGCGCGACCTTCCGGGGTGAGGTCGCGCATGGCGCCGTCTACACCTGGGCGCGCGATGTGCAGGTCAGCAAGGAACTGGTGGTGAAGATCGCCAACGACCAACCGCGTGACCTGAGCTGCATCGTCGGCTGCGCGGTCCTGACCGGCGCCGGTGCCGTCCTGCACACGGCGGGCGTGCGCGCCGGCCAGTCGGTTGCCGTGTTTGGAGCGGGTGGCGTCGGCCTGTCCGCCATTCAGGCCGCCGCCATCGTCGGCGCCTACCCCATCATCGCCGTCGACCTCGACGACACGAAGCTCGAATTCGCTCGGCAGTTCGGCGCGACGCATACCGTCAATGCCTCGGGCAACACCGATGCGGTCGTGGCGATCCGAGACATGACGAACGGCGGCGTGGACTATGCCTTCGACGCGATTGGTCGGCAGCGCACGATCGAGCAGATCCTGCAGGCGACGCGCTCCGGCGGCGTTGGTGCCGATAATTTCGGCGGGATGGCGGTGCTGATCGGTATTCCGCAGGAGAAGGTGACGCTCGACCCGGCGCTGTTCACGTCGGGCCAGCGGATATTCCGTGGCAGCCTGGGCGCGGCGTTCCCGGATCGTGATTTCAGCATGTATCTGCGGTGGTACCAGGAGGGGCGGTTCCCGCTCGATCGCCTGATCACGCGCCGCTACAAGCTGGAGCAGATCAACGAGGCCTGCCACGACCTGCACAGCGGCGCGATCCTGGGGCGCGCTATCCTGGAGTTCTGAGGGATCGGACACGCGGCGGCGCGGGCCGCTGCGTGGTGGGATGACGGCGTTGGTTGGCTGAGGGGGAGAAGGAAAGCGTTGCCTATCGCTTGGTTCCAGGAGCGTTAGGCTTCGTTAGTCTTTTGGTGGCCTGCCGCTTGTTATCCGACGTCCGTTGTGACTTGTCCCGCATACCGCCCCGTGAGGCCGCCCAGGCCACCACAGACAGCGCTCCTTTTGCTCGGCGTGCCGGGAGTACAGTTACAGTGGGTGTCCTTTTGCCGCTTTCGACGATTGATCCGGAATCAGACGTTTTCACGAGAGGCGCAGCAGCTTTATCTGCCCCATCAACTGCAGGAAGCGGTGCACAAGCGCGGCCACCCCGAGGCTTTCCCTCGCACGGGGCGCCACCAATCGTCTTGTTCATAGGGCTTCCCACTGCTGTCCGGTCAATCAC
>DIUL01000223.1:14519-14777 GCA_002422345.1 Acetobacteraceae bacterium UBA6159 | reverse complement strand
GCCGATGTGCTGCTGGTGACCGGACCCGTGACCAAGAACATGCGAGAAGCCCTGGAACGCACCTGGCGTGCTACACCCGACCCGAAATGGGTGGTCGCGGTGGGAGACTGCGGCGCTGACGGAGGCATCTTCGCCGGCAGCTACGCCGTCACCGGAGGTGTGTCCTCGACCATACCCGTCGACGTCGTCATCCGCGGCTGCCCGCCGACACCCACGCAACTGCTGCTTGGGTTGTTGTCGTTGTTTGAGTGAAGGAAG
>DIUL01000223.1:0-14425 GCA_002422345.1 Acetobacteraceae bacterium UBA6159 | reverse complement strand
GCCCCTGAGCGGGGTTTGGGGCGGAGCCCCAACACTTCCCCCACTCAAACAACAACAACCCCAGCCGCGGTCTGTGGTAGGCTGCCGCACCGGAGGGCCGCGGGATGTTGTATGCGTTGTTGATGGCATTGACGTTGGCGGCCTTGGCGGCCGGGTGGCGGCGGCACGCGGCGCAGGTGCCGTTGTTTCTGCTTGCCCTTGTCGTGACGGCCTGGGCGTTTGCGTCCGACATCACCGATGCCTTGTCGATAAGCCTGTGACCCGGCTTTACCTTGCGGCCGCGGCGGCCAATGCCTGGGTGTTGCTCGGGGTGCTCGCCGCGGCGTTCGTCGCGCAGTTCGTGGCGGGGGAGCCTCCGTGTCCCCTATGCGTCATGCAGCGCATAGCCATGATGCTCGCCGCGATCGGCCCGTGCCACATCCTGATCGCCGCCAGCCGAGGCCCGTTGGAGGCGCGGGATGTCGGCATCGGTTCCGGGATCCTCGTGCTGGGCAGTTTGCTGGGGGCCGCGATCTCGGTCCGGCAGGTGCTGTTGCATATCCTGCCGGGCGATCCGGGGTTCGGCGCGCCGATCATGGGGTATCACCTTTATACGTGGGCGCTGATTGCGTTTGCCTGCAACATCGGCGCGGCGGGCGTGCAGTTGGTGGGCCTGGCGTGGCTACGGCCGGAGGTGGGGGGCAGGTCTCCCTTGGCCGCCATCACGGCGGGCGCTCTGGCGGTGATGCTGGTCGCCAACATCCTGTCCGTGATTGCCGAGGCCGGGTTCGCCTGGCATCTGCCGGACAATCCCGTGCGGTATCTCCTGTTCGGGGGCGGTTGAGGCACCCCCTCAAAGCCCCCGAGCCGCCGCCGCTTCACATCCCGCACGCGGCCGCCACGTCACATCCCGCGCGCCGCCGCGACGACTTCCCGCGCCACCGTGTCCCAATCCCCCGGCACGGGCTGGCGGAACAGCCACATCGACGGATACCACGGGCTGTCCGTCCGCCCGCGCAGCCAGCGCCAGTCCGCCGGCTCGAACAGCATCGCCCAGCAGGGCACGCCCAGGGCGCCGGCCAGATGCGCCACGGCGCTGTCCACCGAAATCACCAAATCCAGGTTCGCGATCACCGCCGCGGTCTCTCCGAAATCCGTCAGGCGGGGGGCCAGGTCGATCATCCCCATCGCCGCCATCTCGGCCCGGTCGGCCTCCGGCGCCGGCACTTGCAGGGAGACGAGGCTGACGCCCTCGATCCCGGCCAGCCCGCGCAGCATCGACAGCGACAGGGAACGGCGCCAGTCGAACCCGTTCTCCGGATTGCCGCGCCAGCACAGGCCGATCCGCAGCCCCTCGGCCGGCAACTCCCGGCGCCAGGCCGCTCGGCGGGCCGGGTCGGGCGAAAGATAGGGCGTGGCGGCCGGGATCGAGTCCAGCGTTGTCCCGAACACGCCGGGCAGGCTCGCCATCCAGCAGAAGGCCGCGTGCTCCCCCACATCCTTCGTATCGACAACGCAGGTCGCAACCCCTGGAGTCCGCGACAGCACGGGGATCTGAGCCTCCCGGCACAGCACCACCACCCCATCGCAGCGTTCCGCGACCATGGGGAGGAAGCGGGAGAACATGAACCCGTCCCCGAACCCCTGGTCCGCGCCGATCAGGATACGCCGCCCCGGCAGCCGCATGCCGTTCCAAATCGGCCGGGTGATCACTGGCAAGGCGCGCCGGGTCTTCGGCCCGCGGAAGCGCCACTCATATTCCACCCACCCCGCCCGCAGGTCCCCCGACGACAGCAGCAGATGACCCAGCGACAAATGCGACTCGACATCGTCGGGCGCGAGGGTGAGGGCGTCCAGTAGCGCGTCCCGTCCGGCGTCCCTCTCCCCCCGCTCGATCAAAATCTGCGCCATGGCGCTGCGGTAGCGTGGTGTCCGCGGATCCAGCCTGACCGCAGCCCGCGCCGCCGCCAAAGCCTCCTCCAGTCGGTAGGTCCGGCGGTGCAGTTCCCGCAGTTCGTGGTGCCATTGCGGCACCGTCCCGCGCAGGGAGATCGCTGATTCCAACAGCGTTCGCGCCTCCTCCTTGTCGCCATGCCGGGTCAGGATCATGCCCAGCAGGGCCTGCGCCTCGGGCAGGGCAGGGGAGTCGGCCAGCACCGTTCGGGCCAGTGTTTCCGCCGCCTTCGGATCACCGCCATTCAACCGCCGCTCCGCTTCCTGTAGCGTTGGCAGGTGGCGTTGCAGCGCGGATGGTGTCAGGGACCAGCTAATCGTCGACCTCCCCGTTGACTCGCCCCATACCATGCTGGAAACGAGGCCCTTGTGTTTTACCGACGCAAACATCTCCTGGCGATCGAAGGGCTTGAACCGCCCGAGATCAGCCAATTGCTCGACCTGGCCGAGAGCTACGTCCTGCTCAACCGTTCCGGCAAGACCCAGCGCGATCTGCTGCGTGGCCGGACCCTGATCAACCTGTTCTTCGAGGACAGCACCCGCACCCGCACGAGCTTCGAGCTCGCCGGCAAGCGGCTGGGGGCGGACGTGATCAACATGTCGGTCTCCACCTCCTCGGTGAACAAGGGAGAGACGCTGCTGGACACGGCCGCCACGCTGAACGCCATGCAGTGCGACCTGCTGGTGGTACGGCACGGCCAGTCCGGCGCGCCCAACCTGCTGGCGCAGAAGGTGGACGCCGCGGTGATCAACGCCGGCGACGGCACGCATGAGCATCCGACGCAGGCCTTGCTCGATGCCCTGACGATCAAGCGCCACAAGGGGCGGATCAGCGGCCTGACGATCGCGATCTGCGGCGACATCATGCACTCCCGGGTGGCACGCTCGAACATCCATCTGCTGACGACGATGGGCTGCCAGGTGCGCGTGGTCGGGCCGCCGACGCTGATGCCGAACGGGATCGCCGATCTGGGTGTTTCCGTCTTCAACGACATGAAGGCCGGGTTGGAGGGGGCGGACATCGTCATGATGCTGCGCCTGCAACGTGAGCGCATGGAACGGGGGCCGGTGCCGAGCCCTCGGGAGTTTTTTCGGTTTTGGGGGCTGGATGCGGAGAAGCTGGCGTATGCCAAGCCGGATGCTCTGGTCATGCATCCCGGCCCGATGAACCGGGGCGTGGAGATCGACAGCGCGATCGCGGATCACCCGACCCGCAGTGTGATCAAGGAACAGGTGGAGATGGGCGTGGCGGTGCGCATGGCCGTATTGGATGTGCTGGCGCGCGGGCAGGGTCGCAATGACCGCTGACACGTTGTTCACCGGCGTCCGCATCGTGGGCGCCGGCGTCGATCTGACCGGCGATCTGCTGGTTCGCGACGGGGTGATCGTGGATTTCGGCCCGTCCCTGGGTCGTCCCGATGGCGCGGTTGTGGTGCATGAGGACGGGGCCGTGCTTTGCCCCGGGCTTGTCGACATGCGCGCGGCGCTTGGGGAGCCTGGGTATGAGTACCGGGAAACCATCGCCTCGGCCGCCATCGCGGCGGCGGCGGGTGGGATCACGACCCTGGCGGCCCTGCCGGACACCAAGCCGGCGATCGACGATCCGGCGCTGGTGCGGTTGCTGGTGTCGCGCGGAGAGGACACCGGCAGCCTGACCATCCTGCCCTACGGCGCGGTCACCCGCGGCTGCAAGGGGGAGGAACTGGCGGAACTCGGCCTGCTGCATGAGGCCGGGGCGATCGGCTTCACCGATGGCGGGCGGGCGATCGGGTCATCGCGGCTGATGCGGATCGCGCTGTCCTATGCGCGCGGCTTCGGCGCTCGGATCATCCAGCACCCCGAGGACCCGTCGTTGTCCGCCGGCGGTGCCGCGACGGAAAGCGAGGCCGCCACGCGGTTGGGCCTGCCGGGGATTCCGGCGGCGGCCGAGGCGTTGATGGTGATGCGGGATATACGGCTGGCTGCCCTGACCGGTGGGGCGGTGCATTTCGCCCATGTCTCGACCGGGGAGGCCTTGGACCTGATCCGGCGTGCCAAGGCGGATGGGCTGGCGGTGACCTGCGATACCGCGCCGCCCTACTTTGATCTGAACGAGACGGCGATTGGTGAGTTCCGGACCTATGCCAAGCTGTCGCCTCCGCTGCGGCGGGAGGAGGATCGGCTGGCGGTTCTTGCCGCGCTGGCGGATGGGACGATCGACGCGATTGCGTCCGACCACCAGCCGAGGGATGCGGACGACAAGCGCCTGCCGTTTGCTCAGGCGGCGCCGGGGGGATGCGGGCTGGCGACGTTGCTGGGGGTGACGTTGGCTTATGTCCACAACGGCTCTTTGTCCTTGCCCGCCGCTATCGAGCTGCTCACTGCTCGGCCTGCGGCCTTGCTGGGGTCGGCGGCGGGCCGGATCGCGCGTGGGGCGGTGGCGGATCTTTGTTTGTTTCATCCGGAACGGATTTGGAAGGTGGAGGAAGGGAAGCTGCCTGGGAAGGCGCAGAACTCTCCGTTCGATGGGCGGGCTTTGGAAGGGGTTGTGTTGGGGACTTGGAAGGGGGGGCGGCGGGTGTTTGGGTAGGGGGGGATGCCCTGCCGTCACCATGTCATCGCCGGCTACCGCCTCTTCACCCACGACGCCGCCCGATACCTCACCTATTTCCCAAGGCTGGGCCTGATCGCCCTGCAAACACCTGGCGCCTGAGCGGGCATGCCGCCGCATCGAACATTGCCCCGGCCCCCACGCCCGAGGCATCTTCCCCCCATGCCCCGCATCCTCATCATCAATCCCAATCGTTCCGCCGCGTGCTCCGCCGGCATCGACGACGCCGTTGCCCCGTTTCGTTTCATGGGCGGCCCAGCCATCGACGTCGCGACCCTGCATGACGGCCCGCCCGCCATCTATTCCTGGCGGGACTGGCACAGCGCCGTCGAACCGCTCTGCCGCCATATCGAGGCCAACCAGGCCGACATCTACGTCGTTGCCTGCGCCTCCGACCCGGGGATCGAGGCTGCGCGCGCGACCACCGACCGTCCCGTCCTCGGCGTCTTCCGCTCCGCCGTCGCCACCGCCGCCGCCCGCGCCGAACAATTCGGGGTCATCGCGATCGTGGACGCCTCCAAGGGCCGGCACATGACCGCCTTGCGCGCCATGGGCCTGGAACACCGCCTGGCCGGAGAGGTCGCGCTGAACACCACCATGGACACTTTGCTCGACCCCGCCGCCGCGCGCGCCCACCTGATCGCCGCTGCCCGGGAACTGGGAGAGATGGGCGCACAGACCGTGATCCTCGGCTGCACCGGCATGGCGCATCACCGCGACGCGATCCAACAGGCCACCGGCCTGCCTGTGATCGAGCCCTGCCAGGCCGCCGCCGCCATCGCCGTGGGCATGGCGCTGACACGGACGCCCGGATGACCAGCCCGAAGGCGGCGATGACCGCCGAACACATCGCCCGCTTCACCATCGCGGTCGGGTGCGCCGTCCTTGGCCTCAAGACCGCGGCCTGGTGGGTGACCGGCAGCGTGGCGCTCTACTCCGACGCGCTGGAGAGTATCGTCAACGTCGCCGCCAGCCTCGTGGCCCTGATCGCGCTCCGCATCGCCGCACGCCCCGCCGATGCCAACCATCCCTATGGCCACGACAAGGCCGAGTTCTTCGCCGCCACGATCGAGGGCGTGCTGATCGTCCTCGCCGCCCTGTCGATCTTCGACCACGCCTGGGACGCTTGGCTCAACCCCCGCGCGTTCGAGGCCCCCTTGCTGGGCCTTGCGCTGAATGCCGTCGCCACCGGGATGAACGGCGCCTGGGCGCTCGTGCTGCTGCGGGCCGGCCGCCGCCTGCGGTCGCCGACGCTGAACGCCGACGGGATGCACCTGATGTCGGATGTCATCACCTCGGTCGGCGTCGCCGCGGGCGTGGCGGCGGCGGTCATCAGCGGCTATGTCATCCTCGACCCGATCGTTGCCGGCCTCACCGGGGTCTATGTCTGCTGGGCGGGCGTCTCGATGGTCTCCCGTTCCGCCGCCGGGTTGATGGATGCCGCGCCCGATGCCGCCATCGTTTCCCATATCCGCCAGATCGTGGCCGAGGCCGCGACCGGCGCGATCGAGGTGCATGACCTCCGCACCCGCCAGGCCGGACGGATCAGCTTCCTCGATTTCCATCTGGTCGTTCCCGGCGCGATGACCGTGTCGGAGTCGCACCGGATATGCGACCGGATCGAGGACGCGTTGCGGACCGAGATGGGCCACCTGATCGTCACGATCCATGTGGAGCCGGAGGAGAAGGCCAAGCACCGCGGCATCCCGGTGCTATAACGACCGCAAACAGGGGGAACCGACCATGCTGCCACAAGCCATCGACTTCCGCGCCGAGGCGGACGCGCTGCACGACCTGCTGCTCACGCTGAGCGACCCGGACTGGGACCGCGAAACCCAGTTCAAGCGCTGGACCGTGAACGACGTCATCCAACACCTGCACAGCGGGGACCTGATGGCCGCGGCATCGGTCGAGTCGCCCGAGGCCTTCACCCGCCTGCGCGCCGAGGTCCAGGCGCTCCGCGACCAGGGCATGACCCGCATCCAGGAAACCCGCCACAGGATGGGCGACCTGGTCGGCCCGAAGCTCCGCGCCCGCTGGCTGGAAACCGCCCATGCCCTCGCCGACCGGCTGGCCGCCCTGCCCACGGAAACCCGCCTCAAATGGGCCGGGCCCGACATGAGCCTGCGGATGTTCACGACCGCCCGCCAGATGGAGACCTGGGCGCATGGCCAGGCGATCTACGACCTGATGGGCGCGAGCCGGCCGGCCACCGACCGCCTGCGCCAGATCGCCGAGATCGGTGTCCGCACCTATGGCTGGACGTTCGCCAACCGCCAGCAACCCGTGCCCGGTCCCGCGCCGCATGTGCGTTTGGCCGCGCCGGATGGTTCCGACTGGACCTGGAACGATCCCTCGACCGAGAACAGCGTCGAGGGCAGCGCGCTTGAGTTCTGCCAGGTGGTCACCCAGACCCGCAACGTGGCCGACACGGCGCTGCGGGTGACGGGGGAACCGGCCCGGACCTGGATGAGCCTCGCGCAATGCTTCGCCGGCCCGCCGGAGACCCCACCCGCGCCCGGGACAAGGTTCGCCCGGGCGGGGTGAGCCCCCCGCCACCCCCAACCGTCATCCCGGCCTCGTGCCGGGACCATCCCCAGCACCCTGCCGCGCTTGACCCCGGTAGACCCTGGCAACGCCGGATGAAGCGCCGTCCTCGGCACCCTGCCGCGATGGGTCCCGACACGAGGCCGGGACGACGGGGCGGTTGCCCGCATCACGCCGGGGCAGGGTCCGGGTGGTGAGAGAGCAGTCCCCCATCACCCCCCGAAATGGGCCTTCAACCGCCGGATCGCCTCCTCCAGCACCTCCGGCCGCTTGCAGAACGCGAAGCGGGCATAGTGCCGCGGCGCGTCCGGGCCGTCGTAGAAGGCCGTCACCGGGATCGCGGTCACGCCCGCCTTCTCCGTGATGTGCCGGCAGAACGCCACGTCATCCCCGTTGAAGCCCACCCGGGCCGCCAGGGGCGCGAAGTCCGTCGTGATGAAATACGTCCCCTGGGTCGGCAGCACGCGCAGCCCGATCTCGGTCAGCCCCGCCGCCAACTGGTCGCGCCGGTCCTGCAACGTGCTGGCCAGGGAGGCGAAATAGGCGTCGTCCTTCTCCAGCCCGACCGCGACCGCCCGTTGCAGATTGGGCGCGGTCGTGAAGGTCAGGTTCTGGTGCGCCTTCTGCACCAGAGGCGTCAGGTTTGGCGCCGCCGTGACATAGCCGACCTTCCACCCGGTCAGCGAAAACGTCTTCCCCGCGCTGCCGATCCGCATGCACCGGTCCCGCATCCCGGGGAACGTCATTAAGGGGATATGCCGAGCGCCATCGAAGAGCAGATGTTCGTAGACCTCGTCGCAGATGGCGTAGGTGTCCCATTTCTCGACCAAGCCGGCGATGAAGCCCAGTTCCTCGGCCGTGAACACCTTGCTGCACGGGTTCATGGGGGAGTTGAACAGGATCGCCTTCGTCTTTGGTCCGAACGCCGCTTCCAGATCCGCGTGCGGCAGGTCCCAATGCGGCGGCGACAGGCGCACCAGCCTGGGGATCGCCCCCAGCATCCGCACCATCGGGACATAGGTGTCGTACAGCGGCTCGATCAGCACGACCTCGTCGCCCGGATTGACCACCGCCATCAGGCTCGCCGCCAGCGCCTCCGTCGCGCCCGAGGTCACGGTGACCTCGCTCGCCCAGTCGACATCCAGCCCGTAGAAACGCTGGTTCGCCCGCGCCACCGCCTGGCGCAGTTCCGGCACGCCCGGCATCGGCGGATACTGGTTCCGCCCGTCCTTCAGCGCCTCGGCCGCAAAGGCCACGACATCGGCCGGCCCCTCGGTATCGGGAAACCCCTGGCCGAGGTTGATCGACTTATGCTCGTTCGCGAGCGCCGACATGACCGTGAAGATCGTCGTGCCGATGGACCCGAGATAGGTGTTCGCCGAACGCATTCTGAAGCCGCCCTGCCGTTCCGTGATGGGGCGGGAGTGGTAGAGCCTCCGCGGCCCGCTGCAAAGACCAAGCGGACGATCCGCCAGCGCGTGAAACAGGCAAGGGGGAGCGAATAATTTCGTCTCATGCCCTGCCTGGAAAGCGGGCAATCTGCCCGCCCGGGTACTGGCTATTTCGATGGCAGTACGGGTCCGCCCGCCGACCGCCCGGACCGTCCCGCCCGATACCCCGGCCGCCACCCCCAAATCCGGCAAATCGACGCATAAAGCGTCCCGGCCCGTGTTCCGCATTGAAGACTGGCACGCTACGTGCAAACTAGCCTCACTGTTCATGGTGCTGATCGTCAGCCGGCGCCACGCAGTCTGACAGAGGGGAAGCTCGGCGTGCCCGGGCTTGAAGCGCATGAAAAAGATCGAGGCGGTCATCAAGCCTTTCAAACTGGATGAGGTGAAGGAAGCACTGCACGAAGTGGGTTTGCAGGGCATCACGGTCCTCGAAGCCAAGGGATTCGGGCGGCAGAAGGGCCACACCGAGCTCTATCGTGGCGCCGAGTACGTGGTGGACTTCCTGCCCAAGGTGAAGATCGAGATCGTGTGTGAGGACTCGGTCGTCGAACGCGCGGTGGAGGCGATCATGAACGCCGCCCGCACCGGGCGAATCGGCGACGGGAAGATCTTCATCTCCACGATCGAGGAAGTCATCCGCATCCGCACCGGTGAACGCGGCGAAGACGCCGTCTGAACCGGCCGCGATGCCGTAACAACCGCTATCGGCCCCTGGCGGAACCGGGTAGAGGGGCCGGCCCATGGGGTTCGCGTGGTGCGGACCCATGACCACGCCGTTCGTCCCTCGGGACGATATCGAAACGGCGATCTGGACGAAGGACAGGGATAAACAGGCATGGCGAAGAAGCCGACAGGCGCGACTTCCAGCTCCGGCGTGGCCAAGGTGCTGGAGATGCTGAAGGAAAACTCGGTGGAATACGTGGACCTGCGGTTCACCGATCCCCGCGGCAAGTGGCATCACACCGCCCAGCACGTCTCGACGATTGATGAGGACGTGTTCCGCGACGGCATCATGTTCGACGGATCCTCGATCGCCGGCTGGAAGGCGATCAACGAATCCGACATGATCCTGATGCTGGACCCCGATACCGCGGTCATGGACCCGTTCTCGGCGAAGTCCCAGATGATCATCATCTGCGACATCATTGAGCCCTCGACGGGTCAATCCTATTCGCGCGACCCGCGCGGCACCGCCAAGAAGGCCGAAGCCTACGTCAAGGCCTCCGGCATCGGCGACGCCGTCTATGTGGGACCGGAAGCCGAGTTCTTCATCTTCGACAACGCGAAGTTCGGCACCGGCGGCAACTACGGCATCTACCAGCTCGACAGCATCGAGGGGCCGCAGGCGTCGCTGAAGGACTACCCCGAAGGCAACATGGGCCATCGCCCGACCGTCAAGGGCGGCTACTTCCCCGTCCCGCCGGTCGACAGCGAAGCCGATCTCCGCGCCGAAATGCTCTCCACGATGGGAGAGATGGGCCTGGCGATCGAAAAGCACCACCATGAGGTGGCGCAGAGCCAGCACGAACTCGGCACCAAGTTCGGCCCGCTGACCCGCATGGCCGACCACCTGCAGATCTACAAGTACTGCGTCCACAACGTCGCCCACAGCTACGGCAAGACCGCGACGTTCATGCCGAAGCCGATCTACGGCGACAACGGCTCGGGCATGCATGTGCACCAGTCGATCTGGAAGGGCGGCAAGCCCCTGTTCGCGGGCAACGCCTATGCCGACCTGTCCGAGACCTGCCTCTACTACATCGGCGGCATCATCAAGCATGCCAAGGCGCTGAACGCGTTCACCAATCCCTCGACCAACAGCTACAAGCGGCTGATCCCGGGGTTTGAGGCGCCGGTGCTGCTGGCCTACTCCGCGCGCAACCGTTCGGCCTCCTGCCGCATCCCGTATGCGACCAGCCCGAAGGCCAAGCGCGTCGAGGTCCGCTTCCCCGACCCGACCGCCAACCCGTATCTGGCGTTCGCGGCCATGCTGATGGCCGGCCTGGATGGCATCAAGAACAAGATCCACCCCGGCGATCCGATGGACAAGGACCTCTATGACCTGCCGCCGGAAGAACTGAAGGGCATCCCGACGGTGTGCGGCAGCCTCCGCGAGGCCCTCGGCGCCCTGCAGGCCGACCATGAGTTCCTGCTGGCCGGCGACGTGTTCTCGATGGACCAGATCGAGAGCTACATCGAACTGAAGTGGACCGAGGTCTACAAGTTCGAACACACGCCGCACCCGGTCGAGTTCGAGATGTACTACTCGGTCTGATCCTTTCCGGGATCGGATGGGAAGCAGCCGGGCCCTTGGGTCCGGCTGTTTTCGTTGATGCGGCTTCCCACGCGCCGTCAATCGTCGCTTTCACCGCCGCAAGATGGTAACCTCAGGGTCCGTAAGGCGCCCTGGTGATCCTGATCATGACCGACCACATCAATCCCCCCGTGCTGACCGTCGCCCTGGACGACGAGGAAGAGGCCCGCCTGGACGCTCTGGCGGAAGCCGAAATTGATGCCGGCCTTTTTGTTCCGCATGAGGAAGTGGCCGCCTGGCTCCGCTCCTGGGGCACCGAGAATGAACTGCCTCGTCCACGGCCGAAGGCCCGTTGATCCGGGTCATCTGGTCGGACAGCGCTTTGCGGCAATTGGCGGCGATAACGGACTATGTCCGGGCGTTCCATCCGACTGCTGGGGCTGAACTGGCGAGGCACCTCCTCCAGGCTGGGAACAGCCTGACAACGTTTCCAAATCGTGGGCGGATCGTGCCGGGTACGGCGATGCGCGAACTGGTGACCAGGGCACCCTACATCATTCGTTACCGTGTCGCCGGCGACACGGTGCGTATCCTCCGTATTCGTCACACCGCGCGCCGCCCGACCGAACCCTGAACGGACCCGGGGTGTTCCCCCGGCGCCTACCCGATCTCTGACGGCAGGATCACCCGCGTTCCCCGTCCCGTGACCCACTCCGGCCATTGGCTCATCCCCCAGGGATCCCCCGGCGGCGCCAGGGCCCAGGGGGCGAAGTGCAGGATGGGCGGGATCAGAATCGGGCGCATGGCACGGGAAGGCCGCGGCTTTCCCACGGTGCATGGGGTCTTGCCGACACCCAAAAGCATGCGCGCGTGGTGTTCGATCTCCACCCGCCGGTCCAGGCGGAAGTGTTCCGCGCGCAGCCTGGGGGACGGCGGAGGCGCCTCGTTCACGGTGCATGGGGTGCCACCGCATGCGTTTTCCGCCGGTTCGGCGGGCGGGGCCTGGGCAGCCTCCCACCTGGCTTCCAGATCATCGCACAGCCGCTCGATCGCCTGTCGGAACGCCGGCGGGATGGCCGGGGAGAACGGTGATGGCGGCAGGGCGGCGAGCGCCTCCGCCCACGCCGGCCAGGGCGCGTTCGCCTTGCCCAGGGCGAGCATCAGGTCCCCGCGCGCAGCAACAGCTTCACATGGTCGTCGAACGGATCGGGCAGGCGTTTGGCGTGGAAGCCGTGGATCGTGTTGGCATCGCGGATGCGCTGGCGCCCGGCCTCGGTCCGCGGGCCGGTGGCGGCGCCGCCATGCATCCGGCAGCGGCCATTCGCCATGGCGGGGGATCGGCAGGGCATCCCCATGCGGGTGCGGCAGGCGGCGTTGCAGCGGGGCGCGCTGTTGGGGTTGCCGCGCGGGTTGCCGTTGCGGAGGGGGCCGGCGCGTTTGTTCATTGTTTGTTCTTATCCGATGCCGGCTGCCTGAGGCAAGAATCCTGTGACGCCACCATGGCCATCGCCCCTGGCCTTCATGCCACCCGACTTCGCCGTGGGTCAGCGCGTTTCCCGCCATGCTCCGTGAAAATCCCTGCGCTATAATCCGTGCAAATCCTTGTCTATCGCGGTGATCGGGTGGTGATGGCGGTGCCGTGGAGACGCCGAACCTTGTTCCCATCGGGGGGGACCGATCGTGAGACCAGTGTCACAGTTGGCCACCGAAGGAGACACGGATTTGCACGGATCATAAGGCAGGGATTTTCACGGAGCGTGGCGGCAACCGCGCATATCTGTTCGTCGGCCCAGTGCGATCCTCCACCACCACCCCCAACAGTTGCCCCAACCGCCCCCCCTGTGCGACCCTCCCGGCCAACCGTGCAACCCGAGGAGCAACGCCCATGTCCGACAACGTCGCAGACTTCACCTTCCTCCAAGGCGTGAAGGTCCTCGACCTCACCCAGTTCGAGGCCGGACCCTCCTGCACCGAAGCCCTAGCCTGGCTCGGCGCCGACGTCGTGAAGATCGAGAACCCGAAGATGGGCGATCCCGGCCGCCGCCTGCGCCCCGGCCAGCCCGACAACGACCCCTATTATTTCCACGTCTTCAACGCCAACAAGCGCTCCATCACCGCCAACCTGAAGTCCCCCAAGGGGCTGGCGATGATCAAGGACATGATCCGCCAGGCGGACGTGATGATCGAGAACTTCGCCCCCGGCGTGATTGAGCGCCTGGGCCTCTCCTATGAAGTCGCCAAGGAAATCAACCCCGGCATCATCTACGCCCAGGTCAAGGGCTTCGGCGAAGGCAGCCCGTTCGAGAAGAACCTGGCCTTCGACATGATCGCCCAGGCCTGCGGCGGCACGTTCAGCGTCACCGGCGACGCCAACGGCCCGCCGACCCGCCCCGGCATCTCCCTCGGCGATACCGGCACCGGCATGCTGATGGCCATCACCATCCTGGGCGCGCTGTACAAGCGGCGGGAGACGGGGGAGGGCCATCGCCTCCAGGTCGCGATGCAGGACGCGATCATGCACTACATGCGGATCAACTTCGCGACCCAGGGCCTGACCGGCAAGGCCGCCCAGCGCGGCGGCAGCAAGGTGCCCGGCATCAACAACGCGCCGATGGGCCTGTATCCCTGCGCCCCCGGCGGCCCGAACGACTACGTCTACATCATGACCAGCCGAGCGAACCCGGAGCATTGGGATCGGCTGTTAAAGGTGGTGGGACGGGAGGAACTGATCGGCGACAAGCGCTATGCCACGCCGGCCGACCGCGTCGCACGGGAAGCCGAGGTGGATGAGGTGATCTCCGCCTGGACCCGCACCCGCAACAAGATCGACGCCATGCACGCGGTGGGCGAAGCCGGCATCCCGGCCGGCGCGGTGCTGGATACGGATGAGTTGAACGCCGATACCTCGTTCGAGACCCGCGGCATCATGCAGACCATGGTCCACCCGGTGCATCGCCCGTTCAAGATGCCGGCCTGGCCGGTCCGCGTGGATGGCAAGCCGACCCGCGTGAAAGCTTCACCCATGCTGGGTGAGCACACGAACCAGGTCCTGAGCGACTGGCTGGGGTTGAATGAGGCCGCGGTGGCGGCGCTCAAGGCCGACGGCGCGGTCTAGGATCGGTCATGAAACGGCGCCGGACCGTCTGAAAGGTCTGGCGCCCCATCGAAACGCAGGAGAACAGAATGCCGAAAGCCTATTGGGTCAGCGCCTATCGTTCCGTATCGAACACGGACAAGCTGGCGGCCTATGCCAAGCTCGCCGGTCCTGCCATCACGGCGGCGGGCGGGCGCTTCCTGGCGCGTGGGGAGCCTGCGAAGGTCTACGAGGCCGGGTTGATGCAGCGCACGGTGCTGATCGAATTCGACAGCGTCGCACAGGCGATCGCCGCGCATGACAGCCCTGGCTACAAGGCCGCGCTGGACGCGCTGGGTGACGGCGCGGATCGCGAAATCCGGATTGTCGAGGGCGTCTGACGGTCTGCCCATGCCCCTGGTCCCGGGCGGGATAAGGCTCGGGATCGGGGGATGGGAACGTTACTATATTTCAATTTCGGTGGAATTATTTTGGCTTGTCCGGCGTCCGTTTTTTGCGGCACAACCGGCGGCGACCATCCATTTTATGGGCAGATCACTACTGTCCGGTTGACG
>DIUL01000108.1 GCA_002422345.1 Acetobacteraceae bacterium UBA6159 | reverse complement strand
GGCACCCGGGGTCGCGCCCGGCTTGGCGATCAACTGACCCTGGATCGGGTTCGCGATCTGAACACTCGGGGTCGGAACCGTCGTTTCCATACCACGGGCGACGTCGCCAGGGCGCTGACCGATCGGTCCGGTGGTCGGGTTCTGGGCGCTTGCCGTGTCGGCCAAGCCGAACGCTCCAAGCGTGCAGACGCTCGCGAGCAAGAATTTACGCATGATGTCCTCCGGTAATACTCGTCGTTTCGTTTTCCGGTTGGCCCGGTCAACCCCAGCGGGGGAATGTGGCCTGTCGTGCAGGAGACATTCTATCGTTCATCGGGACACTTGTTGACAACCCGGGAACGTCGGACGTTGCAGTTTTGCGGGGGTGGTGTGGCCAGTAAGTAACACAAGAAATCATATTGATAATTGATAACACTAGGATATTTTGACGTTGGTCATATTCTCCGGGGTCCCGCAGAAAATTGCTGAATCGCAAATATATCATACGCCAATTTGATAACGATATCGTCCCGGTCCATGGCGAATCCTGGTTGCCTGCGTGGTGCGGCATACCGGATTCCGTGTGTTTTTTGGCCGCTGGAGGAGCCGTTTTCCACAGTATAGTAGGTTTTTGACTTATCGCATTATTTGAATGTTGATAAACGACAAACGCAGCAGCCGACGCAGGCGGAATAGCGCGGGTTCAGGGCGCCGCACCAGCCCCTCGGCAAGCCTCCAAGGGCTTGGACGCAGGAGGAGCACCAGCCTTGGCCACGGACCGGCACAGCCCCGTACAGCCGCGTGGAGGCCGCCGCTCGCGCCCGATCAGACGGCTGCCGCTGGGAGGGAGCGCGGCCCCGGCCGCCTTTGCACGGGTCCAACGAAAAAGGGGGCCACAAGGGCCCCCTTCGTATCGTCGTCCAGCGTCCTCCTTGCAGCCTAGGCTGCTCGGCGGACCGCCAGTGCGTTGGGTAGTTGGGAGATCGCCGTGTCGATCAGCTTCGCCCCGACCTCGGGGGTCAGCCCATCGGCGATGATCTGCCGAGCAGCCGTGGTCGCGATTTCGGCGGCGAGGTGACGTACCTCGTCGACGGCGGCCTTTTCTGCGGCAGCGATCCGGTCCTCGGCCATCTGCGTGCGGCGCTTGGCCGCCGCTTCGGCTTCGGCTGTCGCCGCGGCGGTGACACGCGCGGCTTCCGTTCGTGCGCCATCCACCAGGGCCTTGGCATCAGCCAGGGCCTCGGCACGCTTGGCCTCGGCTTCCCGCAGCATGGCTTCGGCTTCACGCCGCAGCTTTGCCGCTTCTTCCAGTTCGGCCTTCACCGTCGCGGTCCGGTCGTCCAGCATCGCCGTGATGGCCGCCCAAAGCTTGCGGCCAAACAGGATGAAGAACAGCAGGAACGCGATCAGAACCCAGTTCGCCGGGTTGGCGAAGAAGCCGCCTTCGTAGTGATGCATGGCCCTGCTCCCTCAGACGCCGCGGGACGTCATGACGTCGCCGACGATCGCCGTGACGCGTCCCTGATCGGGCGAGGCACCGGTCAACCGGGCCACGACCTCTCCGGCCGTTTCCGACGCGACCTGCCGCAGGGCACCCATGGCCTGACCACGCGCTTGCGCGATCTGGGCCTCGGCCGCCTTAAGCTTCACGTCGAGTTGCTGGTTCAGCGACTCGGACTGCGCGGCTGCCGCGGACTTGGCTTCCTCGAGCGCGGCCGCCACGGCGGCCTGGGCCTCGGAACGGGCGCGCGCGATGGCCTGCGTCGCGTCCGCCATGCCGGAATCGGCCTTTTCCTTCGACGCGCGAGCCGCTTCCAGATCGCGCGCGATATGCGACGCGCGTTCCGCCAGCACCTCACCCACCTTCGGCAGAGCGAAGCGGGACAGCAGGAGATAGAGGACGATAAAGATTATCGCGCCCCAGACGACCTGGCTGATCGTCAGTGGGTTCGCGAAATCAAGCTGCGGCATGCCACCAGCCGCCATGGCGGAAGCTGGTAGCAGCGTCGCCCCCCCGATAGCGAAGGTGGCGATGTGACGGAACGTCAGCATGGCGCTGCTACGGGCGCGCGCGGGTGGCGCGCCCGCCCCCGATCAGACGAACAGAATGATGAAGGCGATGACCAGCGCATACAGCGCGACGGCCTCCGTCAGCGCGAAGCCCAGAATCGCCAGGCCGAACACGCGATCACGCGCGGCCGGGTTGCGGGCGACGCTGGAAACCAGCTGGCCGAAGATCGTGCCCATGCCGATGCCGACCCCGGCGAGGGCGATCATGGAAATGCCGGCACCCAGCATCTTGGCGGAAGCGACGTCCATAGTCCGGTATCCTTTCGTTATCCGGTTGCGGCGGGCAAGGATCCTCGCCCGCACCATTCAGGGTGAATTCGGTGTCAGTGCAGGTGGACCGCGTCGTGCAGATAGATGCACGTCAGCACCGCGAAGACATAGGCTTGCAGGCACGCCACCAGCAGTTCGAAGCCGATCAGCATCGTATTCACCGCCAGCGACAGGCCAGCGGCGGGATAACCGATCACGCCCAGGCCACCCAGCATGACGATGAAGCTGCCGAACACCTTCAACATCACGTGGCCGGCCATCATGTTCGCGAACAGACGAACGGACAGGGAGATGATGCGCGACAGGTAGGAGATCACCTCGATCAGCACCATCAGCGGGATCAGCAGCCCGGGCACGCCCGGCGGCACGAAATAGCTGAAGAAGTGCATGCCATGCTCACGCAGGGCGACCACGGTGACCAGCATGAACACGAACAACGACAGCGCCATGGTAACGGCGATGTGGCTCGTGAACGTGAAGAAGTAGGGGAACACGCCCAGCAGGTTGCCGAACAGGATGAAGAAAAAGAGCGTGAACACGATGGGAAAGAATTTCTTCCCCTCATCTCCGATCGTGTCGACACACATCGACATGACCGTTTCGTAACCCATCTCGGCCGCGGCCTGCAGCCGCCCGGGCACCATGGCGCGAGGGCGCATGCCGATCCACATGAGCGCCACGGTCAGAACCGCCGCGACCAGCATCATGAGATTTGACTGGGTGAAATTCACCGAGGCGCCAATCGGGCCCAAATGCGTGGTCAGCGCGAACTGACCCAGTGCGTCGATGCCCCCTGATCCGCTCGCCACGTCACACGTCTCCCGTCTTCGACTCGTCCTTCGGCTTGGGTGCCATCAAACGATACACGTTGAACACCCCAGCCGCGCCGCCCAGTGGAATGAACAGAACCATCAGGATGGGCGTGGTACCGAACAGCTTGTCCAGGCCATAACCGATGGCAACCGCCACCAGGAACGCCGAAACCAGCTCCAGCCCTACCCGCAAGCCAACCCCGAGGGGGTTCGAGCCTAGGACATCAGGCTCCTTGCCCTTTGCCGTCGGTGGGGGATCCATCCCCTGCTTGCCTCGAGCGGATTTCAAACGCTCCTCGAAGGAGTGCTTCTCTCCGCCCGCATCCTTAGTCATGTCCACCCCCGGGATGTTCGAACGATCATCCCCTTTCCGGAAGGCGCGGGCTTGCTACAAGGGGGGGTGACGAGTGTCAAGAATGCTTCCCCGCCCGAGATGGTCAAAACCCGTCGCTTCCCATCATGTGGCATCGCGGCCACGCGCTATTCCCCCGCCTTCGGGGCTGTCTGCCGGCCCGTCAGATCATCGCCCGCCGTCCTGGGCATCAGCAAGGCCACCGGCGCCGCGGCCAGGGTCAGCCCGCCCACGACCAGCCACGCGACGCTGAAATCCGCCGGTTCCGCCTCCACATGGCCCGAGAAGACCCGCGCCAGCTCCAGCGAAACCGCGCCGGCCGAGACGCCGATCGTCGCCGCGAGCTGCTGGCCGGCGGTGTAGAGACTCGTGGCCGAACTCATGCGCGCCCGCGGCACGTCGCCATAGGCCAGCGTGTTGTAGGCGGTGAATTGCAGCGACCGCAGGAACCCGCCGACCAGCAGGATCGCGTAGATCGCCGCCGCCGGCCAGGTCGGGCGGAACGCCGCGCAGGTGGCCAGCATGATGCCCGAGAACAGCCCGTTCCAGACCAGCGTGTTGCGAAAACCAAACATTCTCAACGCGGTCTGGGCGGCGGGCTTCATCAGCAGGGCGCCGGCCGAACTCGCGAAGGTGATCAGGCCGCTTTCGATCGCCGATTTGCCGAATCCGACCTGCAACATCAGCGGCAGCAAAAAGGGGATCGCCCCGATGCCGGTGCGGAACAGCATCATCGCCGTGAACGCCACGCCGAAGCACGGCAATCGCATCAGTGTGAAATCCAGGAGCGGCGCGGGGTGCCGCCTCGCATGCCACGCATACAGGACGCCGGCGATCAGGCCGGTGGCGATCATGCCCTCACTGACGCCGGGCGGCGTGATGCCGCGCCCCAGCGTCTCCAGCCCGAACATCACCCCTGCCAGCGCGGTGCCCGACAGGATCAGCCCGCGCACATCGAAGGCGCCCCGTGGAGGCTCCCGCACATCCTCGATGAACATCGTCACCAGGACAAAGCCCAACACGCCGATGGGGATGTTGATGTTGAACGTCCAGCGCCAGTCCAGATAGGTGACGATGAACCCGCCGATGGGCGGCCCCAGGACAGGGCCCAGCAACGCCGGAGTCGTGAGCCAGGCCATGGCCGCCACAAGCTCGGTCTTCGCCGCCGTGCGCAGCAGCAGAAGCCGCCCGACCGGCACCATCATAGCCCCGCCGATCCCTTGCAGGATGCGGGCAAAGATCAGGAATTCCAGGCTCTGCGACCGGCCGCACAGGATCGAGCCGAGGGTGAACACGACGATCGCGGCGCGAAACACGTTCCGCGCGCCGTAGCGGTCGGCGATCCACCCGCTGGCCGGGATGAACACCGCCAGGCTGAGCAGATAGGACGTCAGGGCGACATTCATCCGCACCGGGTCGTAGCCGAAGGCCTCCGCCATCGTCGGCAGGGCGGTGGCGATCATCGTCGAGTCGAGGTTCTGCATGAACAGCGCGCAGGCGACGATCACCGCGGTCAGCCGGGTCCGCGGCGTGGTCCTGATCCGAGTCGTGGGGGGCGCTGGCGGCGTATCCGACATGGACTCAGTGTCGCGCGTGGCCGCCGCAAGGGAAAGCCCGCATTGCCGCACCGCGGTTGACGTGGGTCAACGCGGGCCGGCGCCGAAGCTGCCAACCTGCCGGCCAATGCGAGGGAGCAGCCCACAATGCCCAAAGTGATCCTGGTACCGGTAACCGGCACGAGCGACGACACCGCCGTCCTCGGGACCGCCCTGGCCGCGGCCCGCCTGTTCGACAGCCATCTGGTCGCCCTGCATGTCCGTCCGGATGTGCGGCGGGAAATCGCGACCATGGCCTCGGTCGACATGGGCGTCACCGCCGGCCTCGATACGATGATCGCGGACCTGGAGGGGCAATCCGAGGCGCGGGAGCAGGCGGCGATGCAGGCCTGGAACGCGTTTCGCACCGCGAACAACGTCACCCTGGCCGATTCGCCCGGCGCGCCCGGCGTCACCGGGGAATGGCGGACCGAGGTGGGGAATGAGGCCGACTGGCTCGCCGAACACGGCCGGACCTCGGACCTCGTGATCGCCGGACGGGGCCGCGAGGGCGGTTTGGTGGCCATGGATGTGCTGGAAGCCGCGTTGATGGACAGCGGCAAGCCCCTGATCGTCGCGCCCGACCAGGCGCCGGCGGGGCTGGATGGCCCGGTGGTGGTGGCCTGGAAGAACACCCGCGAATCGGCCAAGGGTGTCGCCGCCGCGCTGCCCTTCATCCGCAAGGGGAGCAAGGTCGTCATCCTGACCGTCCAGGAGTCCGCGGACTCCGACCCCGATCCCTCGCCCGCCAGGCTCGCCGCCGCCCTGCGCTGGCACAACACGGTCGAGATCAAGGTCCTGCCGCGCGGGTCGGCGGAACCGGTCGAGGTGCTGATGAACGCCGCCCGCGACGCCAAGGCGACCCTGCTGGTGATGGGCGGCTACGGCCACACCCGCCTGCGGGAGGCCGTGTTCGGCGGCTTCACCCGCGCGGTGCTGGAAAACGCGCCGATCCCGGTGCTGATGGCGCACTAAGCCCGGAGGCTACTTCCCGGGCATTCCGATCCGCCGGCCGGCGCCCTTGGGCAGTTCGGCCGGCGCGTATTTCGCCACCGCATCGGCCAGCATCGCTTGGCGGTCGGGTGGGTAGGGCGCGACCCGGCGGACACTCATATCTATATGAAGGGCCATCAGCTCCTGCACGGCCGCGCGGTCGCCGCTCTCCACGTGGAACATCTCGTGGAAATAATGCAGGCGCTTGCTGTCCGCGCCGAGCAGCCAGCAACGGACGAGGACCTTGTCGCCGACATGGACTTCACGCTCGTAGACCGTATGCGTCTCGGCGGTGAAACAGGAGTTGCCCGTCTCCTCCCGGTAGGCATTGCCAATGCCGAGCGCGTCGTAGAACGCGTCGGTCGCCAGGTCGAAGATGACGACGTAGTAGGCGAGGTTGAGGTGGCCGTTGGAGTCGATCCACTCCGGCAGGACCACGGCTTCGTATTCAATCACATGGGTGCTCATGGCGGCGCACCTTGTTCAGGACGGCCCGTGGGGTCAAGGCAGTTGAGTTAGGCCGCGCGCGCCGATTCGCGTTGGACGAGGGTGGCCTGCGTCCGTGCCAGTTCCGGGCCGGTGATGACCACCGGGGCGCAGCCGCCGGCATCGCGGCTGATGGCGTTGAACGTCGGGTGCATCGCCACGACCGCCCCGCCGTTCTGGAAGGAGGATCGGTCCCCCGTGTCGAGGTAGGACTCGACCGGCAACCCCTCGGCCAGCAGCACGTCGTGCCTGTCGAGTTCGACGTGCCAGTAGGTGACGCGTTGCATCGGGACTCGCGCGACCGAGGTGCCGTTCAGCAGGTGCTTCACCGGGATCAGCACGTCTTCCTGGAACACGGCATGATCGGGGGAGAGGAACAGGTCCCGTTCGGGCAGGTTCTTGCCGAAGGCGCCGGAGTGGACGCGGACGGGCATCACGGCCTCGGGGGTCGGGTGGGCTGCCAGGTCGACGTGGCGGTGGCCGATCCAGATGATGGGTCGGAAGCCATCGGTGCGGGCGGTCCTGACGAGGTTGCCTTCCCGCAGGTCCTCGACCGCGACCGGGCCGGTGGAGGTCATGATCCTTGTGCCCGTTGCGAAGCAAGGGATGGGGCGGGGAAGGTCGCCGTGAATCTGGAAATTGCTCTGCCGGATTTCCGTTCCGTACGCGAATTGCAACGACGGTGCCGCGGTGTACGGCCCGTCAAAGATGAAGTTGATGGCGCCGGCGTCGGTGATGATGTCGAGCCGCCCTTGAGAGGCCGAGAGTGTCGTATAGCTGGCCGACGTGATTGCACTGGGCAACCGGATGATATCGTCCATACCAAAGTTGATGATGGTGATGTCCGTGCCGACCGGAGCTTCATCGCGCCCCATGATCAGCGTCCCGTCAGCCTTGGCGAAATCCACCGTCGCCGTGACAGCATTGCCGATGAGGAAGTCGCCGCCTCCCGACAAGGCAAGGGTCCCAGGACCGCACGGCTGTTCAACGCTGAC
>DIUL01000166.1 GCA_002422345.1 Acetobacteraceae bacterium UBA6159 | reverse complement strand
GTGATTGACCGGACAGCAGTGAAGAGAGTTATATCATGAGGGTTCACGACCGCAGAGAAGCCAATCGATCGCTTTGATAGAAAACTCTCCCTATTATCGCGATACTGACCCACACGATACGTCAGCATTTTAGAACCCTTAAACACACAAACGAACGGCCGGACAATGTAGTGTTGATCTCTATCCTTACGAAGGTTTATATAAGAAAAGCCTCCTGGGGTGAACAGATTCACCATCTCAGATGGCGGCAGCGTCGATTCACCACGCACCGCTTTAGACAGTTGACTAGATGAGATCGCCAGGACCGGGCCACGAGTTAGTTCTCGGAGCCGTCTCCGAGCATGGAACGGCATCTGAAAATCAGCAGGGATGGTCTGGTCACCCAGGAAATCCCGCAGAAAGTAACGCCCCGGCGATGTCCGGAAAAATTGACTTGATTCTCGTTTTCTGATTATATCTTCACTTATTCGAGCCTGAAGTGTCTTGTGCTGCGCCTTTCCGTGAAGGCTCCCAGGGACGATACCAGCGCTATAAGCACCCGCGAGGATCGCCCGCGGACTCAACGGCCTCCTTTCCCGTCTCAAAATCTGCGCGGCAATATCGAGATAAACACTTGTCATAGGGCGACCATGACTGCTGTCGTTCGATAGTCTCTATCCGATATTGCCCGGGGACGAACGTTCATCGCAATCCACCACTCGGTCCTACTCGGCCGCCTGCCGGAACCCCTGCGCATACCGCGTCAGCGCGCCCGGATCGGTCGGGATGATCGGGGAGAAGTCGGTGTGCGCGATCCACTCCTTCCGCGTCGGCGTACGGATGTAGTTGGAAAGCGCGTTCAGCGTCAGATAGACGATCTTGCGCGGATAGGGCGTGATGTTGCCGGCCGATCCATGCACCAGGTTGCCGTGGAACATCAGCAGCCCGCCCGGCTTGCCGGTCGGCGCGACGATCCCGCCCTGGTCGACCAGCTTCGTCACGGTCTCCTCATCGAGCGTCCAAAGCGGATAGGACGTCGTGGTCAGGTCGTGTTCGGCCTTCAGCACGCCCGCGGTATGGCTGCGCGGCACCAGCATCAGCGGGCCGTTGATCGGCATCACCTCATCGAGGAAGACGGCGATGTTCATCGCTCGCGGCTCGGGCATGCCATCGTCTCGCGCCCAGGTGCCGTAATCCTGGTGCCACTGCCACACGTCGCCGGTGAATGACGCCTTCGCGTTCACCTTGAACTGATGCATGTAGACCTGCTCACCGAAGAGCTGCTCGATCGGCTTGATCATCGCCGGGTGGCGGGCGAGCAGGCCGAAGCCCTCGTTATAAAGATGCGCGGCAAAGGCGGTGCGCGGCGCGCCGGAGCGTTCGCGCCAGACCTCGGGGCGTTCCTGGGCATAGATCGCCTCGGCGTCGGCGCGCAGGCAGGCGACTTCCTCCACCGAGAAGGTTTCCGGCAGGAACAGATAGCCTTCGGTGTGGAACTGGCGGATCTGGTCTTCGGTCAGCATGACGCGCTCTCCTTACGCCGCCGGGATGCGATACCATGCGCCCGGCGTCAACCGTTTCATCCGATTGGGGGCACTTGTTGGCCCGGGGGACTATCGGACGTTGTGCGATTGCGCGTGCCCCTTTTCGTCATGGGCGGGCCTGACCCGCCCATCGCCAAGGACTCGGCCCGTTGATATCATGGTGAAAAACCCATCACGGGAGTCCCTGGCGATGGATGGGTCAAGCCCATCCATGACGGATAGGGGGCACCGTCGTTGCGCCAGATTCTACCGCCCCGATACCACAGCTTGGGACGCTTCCGCGTCCCAAGTGTCACCTACAGCTTGGGCCGCTTATCGGCCCAAGGCTGGATCGCCTCAAACGCCGCCGAGGCCTGCAGCACGCCCAGGTCATCAAACCGCTTGCCGACAATCTGCAATCCCACCGGCAGCCCGGCCGGGGTAAACCCGCAGGGCACGCTGGCCGCCGGGTTCCACGACATGTTGAACGGGTAGGAGAACTCAGCCCAGCTCACCCAATCCCACGCATGGTTCGGCCAATGATCCGGCATCAGCTTCTCGGCCGGGAAGGCGGCCACCGACACCGCGGGGGTCAGCAGGAAGTCCCAATCCTCGAACCAGCGATGGATCGACGCGATATAGGGCATCTTCCGTTCCCGCGCCGCCTGGTAGTCGGCGATCGAGACATTGTCCGACGCCTTGATGCAGGCGACCAGACCCGGGTCCATTTGGTTCTCCCACCGCGCCAGATGCGGCTTCAGGCGGGTCATGTGAGCGGACCAGAAGAACCGGATCAGCTCCGGCCCCGGCGCGGCCCAGGGGGTCTTCACCTCCTCCACGATCGCGCCGAGTTCCGTGAACCGCGCGACGGCGGCCTTGACCAGATCGGCGACCTCCGGATCAACGCGGGCCACGCCCAGGTCGGGGCTATAGGCGATCCGCTTGCCCTTCACCCCCTCATGCAACCGCGCCAGATAATGCGCCGGCCCAGCTTCAAGGGTGGTGTAGTCGAGCGGATGGGGCCCCGCCATCACCTCCAGCATCAGCGCGCTGTCGGCCACGGTGCGGGTCATCGGCCCCATATGCGACGTCATGTCCCCCGTACTCACCGGATAATACGGCACCCGCCCAAAGCTCGGCTTGATCCCGAAAATCCCACAGAAATGCGATGGCATGCGGATCGAGCCCGCCCCGTCGCTGCCCTGGTGCAACGGCCCGAACCCGGCCGCCGAAGCCGCGCCCGCCCCCGCCGAGGACGCGCCGGCGTTCATCCCATGCTTCCACGGATTATGCGTGATCCCGGTCAAAGGGGAGCGGGAAACGCCCGTCCAGCCGAACTCCGAGGTCGTGGTCTTGCCCAGGATGATCGCGCCTTCTTCCTGCAGGCGCGGCACGACGGGCGTGTCCTCGGTCGGGCGGTTGCCCTCGAAGATCTTGCTGCCGCTTTGCGTCGGCATGTCCTTGGTGATCGCCAGATCCTTGATCGTGGCCGGGATTCCGTGCAGGCGCCCGAGGCGCTGGCCCGACATCAAGGCGGCTTCCGCCTTGCGGGCGCCGTCCATCGCCTGGTCGGCGGCCAGATGGGCGAAGGCGTTCACCTTCGGCTCGAGTGCCGTGATGCGCTCCAGCAGGGCGCCCATGTATTCCACGGGGGACAGCTTCTTGGTGCGGATCAGTTCCGCGGCCTCGGTGGCGGGCATGAAGCCCAGGGTTTCGGAGTCCATGCGGCTTCCCCTGCTGACGGTGGAATGATCGTAGCGCGGCCGGGGGTTCGGGCAAGGTGTGTCCTTACCCAAATGCGGATGCCGACGACGTTCCGCCGTGCCGCACGCGCGATCGAGCCCATGCGGTTACCGAATCGTCATATGGACCAGGCGGGTCCGGCGGTTGATGATTCGCGGCCCAGCCTCATTTCACGAAGGACCTCGTCGCGTCGCGCTGGACCGTTCCGGCAGGGCAGACGGGCTTTCCGGTTAATGGAGGTGTTCGTGAGTGACAGGAATCTCGGCGATACCAGGGTCGCCTTGGAAGAGGCCTTCTTCGCCCGCGAGAACGAGAAACTGCGCCAGCAGCTTCGCGATCTGGACACCACCAAGCGGAAGAAGGAAGCCCTCGCGGCGGCGTCCGGCATAACCAACGACACCGTGCTCGAGAAGCTGGCCGCGCTGAACATCAGCAGTGAGACCGTGGCCGCGCTGGCGCTGGTGCCTCTGATCGCGATCGCCTGGGCCGACGGCAGCCTCGACGACAAGGAGCGCGCCGCGATGTTCGTGAAGGCCCAGGAGGAGGGCGTGACGCAGGGCGACGTCAGCCACGACCTGTTCGAGCGTTGGCTTTCGGAGCGCCCCCCCGCGAATCTCCTCGGCATGTGGAAGGACTATGTCCGGGCCTTGGTGGAGACGATGAGCGCGGAGGACAGGCGGTTCTTCAAGGGGCGCGTGCTGGACCGCGCGCGCGGCGTGGCGGAGTCGGCCGGCGGGTTCCTGGGCATCGGCACGGTCTCGGCCGCCGAACAGAAGGTGCTGGACGAGCTGGCGAGCGCCTTTCCGGACTGATTGCCGCCCAGACGACATCGCGCCCTCGGGGGCAAGGTCCGCCTTCCATCCGGAAACCGTCGATCCGTAACGCGACAGCCGCCCCGGCCGGTGCCATCATCCCTCCCAACCAACCAGGCGGGAGGAAACAGCAATGCGGCGCGTCGTCATGGTCATCCTGGACGGTTTGCGGCGGGACTTCGTCACCGAGGCGCAGACCCCCAACCTCATGCGCTTTGCCCAGCAGGCCCAATGGTTCAAGGCGTTTCGCAGCGCCTTCCCCTCGGCGACGCGCGGCGTGTCCGCGACCTTTGCCACCGGCTGCCACCCTGCCCGTCATACGTTGCAGGGCAACGCCGTCGCGCTGCTGGAGGACGGGGTCCTGGTGCCGCATGACGTCGGCCGGTCGGAATTCCTGCAACACAAGAAGCGTGTGACCGGCCATTCCCTGGCGGTTCCGACCCTTGCCGAACGTCTGGCGCCGCATGGCGGGGTGGTCGTGTTCAACAACGTCTCCCCCGGCGCCGCCCGCGCGCATGATCCGGACGGGTTCGGGCTGGTCTACCATCGCGTGGTGTCCCTCGGCCCCGGCCTGGTCCCGGCCGCCGATCCGTTGCGCGTCACGCTCGACGCCGCGGGAGACCGCGCAATGACGGAACGCTTCCTGGCCGAGGCCGTGCATGCCAACCGCCCGCCCTTCGCCCTGCTGTGGTGCGGCGAACCGGACCATATCCAGCACAATGTCCCCCTCGGCTCCCCCGAGCACCTGGCCGTCCTGCGGGAGGCCGATCGTCACGCCGGCATGGTGATGGATGCCGTGGCGCGGGAACGGGAAGGCGGCGACGAGATCATGCTGATCATCGGCTCGGACCACGGACATGAAACCGTCAGCGGCGTGATCGATGTAGAGGCCGAACTGATCACCGCCGGCCTGAAGGCGGGGCCGGACTCGACGGATATCGTCAGCCTCGCGAACGGTACCGCGGCCCTCGTCTATCTCGATCCGTCACGTCCCGATCTCCGCGAGCCGCTGGGCGCCTTTCTGCGTGCCCAGGCCTGGGCGGGGGAGGTGATTGCCGCGGACGACCTCGGTCGCATCGGGCAGGCGGATCACCAAGGCCTGGCCTTCGCGGTGTCGATGGCGGCAGACGGGGAATGCAACGAGTACGGCGTCCCGGGACGGTCACTGGCGGCGAAGCCCCGCTGGGACAAGGCCGACCGGCTGGGCTGCGGGCAGCACGGCGGGCTGGGCGTGTTCGAGCAGTCACCCGTGCTGATGATCGACGGTGCCGGGTTCGTAGCCGGGGCGGCCACCGATCAGCCGGCGCGGATCGTGGACCTGGCGCCCACGATCATGCGGCATCTGCGAGTTCCAGCACCCGGGATGGACGGCCAGCCGCTTCAGGCGGCGCATTGAAGGCGACCAGGGCGGCAACCGCGGCGGTCACCCGGCGCATCGGGGTCAGCCAGTCCATCGCCTCCTCCTGACGGAAGATCGTCAGCGACGGATACCACGGGCTGTCCGCGCGCCCATGCAGCCAGCGCCAGCAATTGTCGACGCGATCCAGCATGAACACCGGCTTGCCCATCGCGCCAGCCAGATGCACGACGGATGTATCGACGCTGACCACCAGATCGAGGTTGGCGATGATCGCCGCCGTGTCCGCGAAGTCCCGCACGTCGGGCATCGGGTCATGCAGCCTCGGGTGGCCGGTGCGATCCCCGCCGGCCTGGAGGCTGACCAGCGTCACGCCCGGGATCGCCGCCAAGGGTGCGAAATCATCCAGGCGGGCACTGCGCCTCCGGTCGAGCGCGGAGAAGCCCGGCAGCCACGGCCGAGCCTGCCCGGACCAGACGATGCCGACGCGGAAGCCGTGCCATGGCAAAGCATCCGCCCAGGCGGCGACCAAAGCCGGATCGGGGGTCAAATAGGGGGCGGACGGCACCGAGGCGGGCGTGCTGGCGAAGGCGCGCGGCAGGCTGAACATCGGGATATGGAAATCATGCGCCGGCACCGGCCCGCCAGCCGCGATCGCGGTGACGCCGGGCAGGCGGGCGACGACGCGCAACAGCGTCTCCGGCACCCAGGCCAGGACCCGTGCCCCGCGCTGGGCCAGCAGCGGGAGGTAGCGCATGAAGTGCAGCGTGTCGCCGAAGCCTTCGTCGTGGGTTGCCAGGATCGTGACGCCGGTCAGGTCGCCGATCGTTTCCACGTCCGGCAGCAGGGAACTCAGCGGCAGGCCCTTCCGGTCCGGCGCGCGCAGGCGGACGTCGTAGTCGGGCCAGGCCTCGGTCCAGCGTCCCGCCTGCAATAGCGTGACGGCGCGGTTGGTGCGCAGCGTGGTGTCGGCGGGCGCGAGGGCCAGGGCTCGGTCATGCGCGGCCATCGCATCCCGGAACCGGCCCAGGACCTTCAGCATCATCCCCAGGTTCGACCACGCACCCGCCCGGTCCGGCGCGCGGGCCACAAGACGGGAAAACCGCTCCGCCGCCGCCGCGAACGACCCCTGGTCGGCCAGCGCCATCCCGGCCAGATGCAAGGTTTCCGCGGTCTCCGGCACGTCGCGCAGCACCGCCAGCGCCTCGGCTGCCCCGTCGTGATCCAGCAGCCATGCGGCGAAGGCCGGGCGCAAGGTCAGATCGAGGCGGACACTCGCGCGAAACAGCCGGACCGGCAGGTCGGCATCCTCCCGCTCCAGCACCTCGGCGAGCGCAATACACGGATGGGGCCGATCGGGGCGCAGGCGCGCGACCTCGGCCAGGATCGGCGCCGCACGTTCCGGTTCCCCACCCGTCGCGATAGCGAGGCCCAGCATCAGCATCGCCTCCTCGTCATCCGGCGTGGCCGCCAGACGGGCGCGGGCCACGGCCTCGGCCTGGTGCCATGGCTGGCCAGATGGAGCAGCCGACAGAGAAAGCGTGTGCATGCGTGGGACTCCGATCCATCACCGGAGTGTCACGCGGAAAGGTTAACGAAGCGTAAACATACCCGAGTATCAGCGCCCCTCGCGACGCCAGGCCAGGACCAGCAGGGCCAGCATCAACGGCAGCGACACCCAGCCGGGCAGCAGCGTCAGCGCCGAGACCCCGGTGACGACGTGATCGCGCCGCTTCTCCAAACCGATCCAGGACCCGCCGGCGGCCGAACGGCCGCCCTCCACCCGCCGCAGGTCGGGCAGGTCGGGGCTGGCGGCGGTGCCGAGCCACTGGGTGCCGCCGGTGGAGGCGCGGACGAGGGGGGCAAGGATCGTGGCGGTGGCCCGCAGGTCGGCGAGTTCCATCGGGTTCGCCGCGCCCGCCGCGGCAAAGGCGGTCAGCGTCCCGTCCGTCGCCTGCCAGACGCCGGGCATCGGGGCCGGCAGGCTGGCGCGCATCCGGCCGGGGGAGGCCTGGGTCAGCGGCAGGGTCCGCGTGGCGCCATCCGGATCGGTGACCGTAACCACCGTCGCGGCGCCCGGATCGGTCGAGCGGCGTTCCAGCATCAGGCGGCCATCGACGACGCGGGCGGTCAGGGCATTTTCCTCAAGCTCCGGCTCCCGCATCAGCCAATGGGCGATGCGGCGCAGCAGTTCCGCCTGGGGTCCGCCCCCCTCATGCTCCCGCGACCACAACCAGATCTGATCCGACAACAACAAGGCCGCTCGGCCTTCCCCCACGCGGTCCAGCGCGAGCAGCGGCGCCCCATCCGGGGACTGCATCAGGATGTCGCCTCGGGCCTGGAGCGGTTGGATACGCCGGTACCAGGGGCCCCAGGTTGGGGGTGTCTCGGCCGTGACGGCGGGGGAGGCCGGCGGGTTGGCGCCCGTGAGGCGTTCCGTGACCGGGTGGCGCTGGCCGATGTCGCTGACCTCGGGCAGGAATCGCCCCTCGATCACCGCGTTCATCCTCAGCGGCGCGGCCGGCAGGACCTGTCCCAGCGGCGTGGCGGCCAGGCTGCCCGGCCCGGAATATTCCGGCCCGACGCTCAGCAGCAGCGCCCCGCCCCGCCGCACCCGGTTGGCGATGTTCGCCATATAGGGCATCGGCAGCAGGCCGCGGTTCTGGAACCGGTCGAGGATGATCAGGTCGAACTCCCCGATCTTGTCCTGGAACAACTCGCGCACCGGAAAGGCGATCAGCGCCAGTTCGGTCAGCGGCGTCAGGTCGTCCTTCTCCGGCGGGCGGAGAATGGTGAAATGCACCAGGTCGACGGATGGATCGGCCTTGAGCAAACGCCGCCAGGTGCGTTCCCCCGGATGCGGCTCGCCCGAGATCAGCAGCACGCGCAGGCGGTCGCGGACGCCGTTGATCTCGATCACCTGCCGGTTGTTGTGGCGGGAAATCTCCCCCTCCAACGGGCTGGCGGCGAGTTCCACGACCGTCGGGCCGGCGCGGGCGATCGGGATTTCGATCTGGCGTTCCCGACCCACAGGGACGCTTTCGGCGCGGGGCGGTTCGCCGTCGCGGCGGATGGTCAGGGTGGCGGTCGCGTTGGCTGTGGCGGGGACACCCAGATCCTCGATCACGACCCGTAGGGAGACGGCCTGGCCGACGATGCCGTAGCCCGGCGCCTCGATGATGCGGATGCGGCGGTCGGTTTCCTCCCGCCTCGCCGGGATCAGGACATGCAGGGGGCCGGAGCCCGGGGTGGCGGCTGGCAGGTCGTGGACCTGGCCGTCGGTGATCGCGATGGTGCCGGCGTGGCGGGCGCGGGGGATGTCGGCGAGGGCACGCTCGATCGCGGCGAACAGGTTGGTGCCGGTGTTGCCGGCCTCGGGCACCAGGATGGTGCGGAGTTCGAGGTCGGGGAAGCGGGCGGCCTGTTCGGCGATCCGGGCACGGGCGGCATCGGCCAACGCGGTGCGGTCGCCGATGCCCATGGAGGCGGACTGGTCGACCACCAGCAGGCCGATGTCGTTCAGGTTATGGCGGGATTCCTGCACCAGCCGCGGACCGGCGAGCCAGCCGACCAGCACCAGGAACGACAGCGCCCGCAGCCAGATTCCCCCTGCCCTGCGCCACAGGCCGAGCGCGATGAGCGCGAGGGAGAGCGCGCCGATGAACCCGATGAAGAGGGGATCGATCAGCGGGTCGAAGTGCAGCGCGGTGAAGGCGAGATCGGGGCGCATGGGTGGGCGGAGCGTCGCAGGGTCGGCCGCCGGTGTCGAGGCAATTTGGTGGGGGGATCGGGGGAACTACCGCCGCCGGGACGATCGGATTTCCAGCACGCTCAGGAAGAACGCCCCGAACGCCAGTTGGAACGCCAGCAGGATGGCGGTGCCGGATGGGATGACCATCCGCATCGCCTGCGCCGGCACCAGCGGCCCGAAGGCGGAGCCGCTCCAGGCCGACAGCGCATGGCCGCCCAGGCCCAGCCCGAACGCCAGCAGGATGCCCCCCGCGATCAGCCCGGTTTCCAGCCGCACGGATCGCACCAGTTCGAGGAACCGCGCATCCTCGGGCACCAGCCCTTCGCGCATGCCGTACAGCTTGGCGAAGACCCAGAACAGCATCAAATGCGCGCCCAGCACCACGGCGATCGAGGCATAGAACAGCGTGTGGATGTCCAGCATGACACCCGCCACCACGCGGGCATGCGGCAGCAGCCATCCGGTCAGCCCGACCCCGCCCAGGAACAGCGCCATCCCCGGATAGAGGAACAGCCAGCGGGGGCTGAACAGCAGCAGGAAGCGCAGATGCCGCCAGCCATCCCGCCAGCTCCGCAGATGCGGCGGGCGGGAGCGGCCGTCGGGCGACAATGTCGTCGGCACCTCGGTGACCGCCAGGCCGTGGATCGTGGCCTTCACCACCATCTCACTGGCGAATTCCATCCCCGGCGCCTGCAGGTCGAGGTCCAGGATCGCCTGCCGGTCGAAGCCGCGCAGCCCGCAATGGAAGTCGCCGCAGGGGCTACGGAAGAACAACCGCCCGATCGCGGTCAGGACGGGATTGCCGAGGTAACGGTGCAACGGCGGCATGGCGCCCGGCTTGATCCCACCCTCGAAGCGATTGCCCATGACCAGCGCATAGCCCTGGCGCAACCGCTCGACGAAGGCTTCCAGCCGGCTGAAGTCGTAGCTGTCGTCGGAGTCGCCCATAATGACGTAGCGCCCCCGGGCTGCGCGGATGCCGCCGATCAGGGCGCTGCCGTAGCCTTTCGCGGCGATCGGGACGACGCGGGCGCCGTTCACCACGGCAATCGCCTGCGACCCGTCGGTGCTGCCGTTATCGGCGATCAGCACCTCTCCCTCCACGCCGGCCCGGGTCAGGAAGTCGCGCGCCTTGCGGATGCAGATCGCGAGCGTCTCCGCCTCATTCAGGCAGGGCATGAGGATGGTCAGTTCGCAGGCCGCCGCTTCGGGCGCCTGCCTGGCTTCAGCGCCGGGGGATTCAGCGAGGGGGTGCAGGTCGAGCATGCGCCGATACTGTCCGCGCCGCCGCGTCCCCGCCATTCGGCCGGATGGCCACCGGCGGCCTAGGCC
This sequence comes from Acetobacteraceae bacterium UBA6159, assembly GCA_002422345.1. Taxonomy (GTDB): domain Bacteria; phylum Pseudomonadota; class Alphaproteobacteria; order Acetobacterales; family Acetobacteraceae; genus Rhodopila. The sequence continues at coordinate 6,453 of DIUL01000166.1, read as the reverse complement.
GAATGGGGGACCATGCGGGGTCATCGCACCGGGCCGCTTTCCGTCCTGGGCGGGCCTGACCCGCCCATCGCCAGGTACGCAGGCGGTTGGAATCATGCGAAGACACCATCAACGGAGTCCCTGACGACGGCCGGGTCGAGCCCGGCCAGGACCGTAGGAGCCGTTCCGGGGTCAAGCGCGATGGCCCTGGGGTGCCATGGCCTTCCAGCCGAACGCGTGGAATATCGGGAGCATGTCGGGACCGCTGTCGCATCATCTGGGCCGGTTCGGCGTCGCGGCGCTGATGCTGCTGGCCGGGCTCGCGGCGTTGTGGCCGGCGGCCGATCCGCGCCTGCCGGTCGCGGCCACCGCGGCGATCTTCGTCGCCAGCTACGCCGCGCTGGCGCTGGGCCGCATCCCCGGTCTGGCGGTCGATCGCGCCGGCATCGCCTTGGTCGGCGCCTGCCTGATGGTCGCCGCCGGGGCCCTGACGCTGGAGCAGGCGCACGCCGCCATCCACCTCGACACGATCACCCTGCTGCTGGGGATGATGATCATCGTCGCCACCCTGCGGCTGTCGGGCTTCTTCGCGCTGGCCAACGCCTGGATCATGCGCCGGGTGCATCACCCTCTGGCCCTGCTGACGGCGATCACGCTGGTGTCGGGCGTGTCCTCCGCCTTCCTGGTCAATGACGCGATCTGCCTGGTGCTGACGCCCCTGGTGGTGGAGCTTGTGGTCGGCCTGCGGCGCAACCCCGTGCCCTATCTGCTCGCCGTGGCGATGGCGTCGAATGTCGGATCAACCGCAACGATCACCGGCAATCCGCAGAACATCATGATCGGCGGCCTGTCCGGCATTCCCTATGCCCGGTTCGCTGCCGAACTGTCTCCGATCGCCGCCTTCGGGCTGGTGGCGATCGTCGTCCTGCTGGCGCTGGCCTTCCGGCGGGAGTTCCTGACGCGCGACCGGCTGCGGGTCGAGCCCGTCCGCGTCCGCGTCAACCGCGCGCTGGTCTGGCGGTCGCTGCTCGCGACCGGCGCTCTGATCGCGCTGTTCTTCGCCGGCCAGTCCCCCGCCAAGGTCGCCATCATCCTGGGCGGGCTTCTGCTGCTGACCCGCCGGATGCGCAGCGCCCGGGTCTATGCCGAGATCGACTGGTCGTTGCTGCTGATGTTCGCCGGCCTGTTCATCATCGTCGCCGGCGCCGAACGCGTGCTGCTGACGCCCGAGATGGTGGCCGGTGTCGCCGCCTGGCATCTGGATCGCATCCCCGTCCTGGCCGGCATCACCGCGGTCCTGTCCAACATCGTCAGCAACGTTCCCGCCGTCCTGATGCTGAAACCGTTCATCGAGGCTCTGCCCGACCAGGCGCATGCCTGGCTGGTCGTTGCAATGGCATCAACGCTGGCGGGAAATTTCACTGTCCTCGGATCGATCGCCAACCTGATCGTCGTGGAGAAGGCCGCTCGGCGCGGCGTCGCGATCGGGTTCTGGGACTACGCGCGTATTGGCATGCCGCTGACGTTTGTCACGCTGGCGTTCGGGACCTGGTGGCTCGGACGATAGCCCGCGGCCCGATCACGACCCCCGTTGACAAGGCGATCCCGCCGCAGCCAAACGTGCGGCCAAGTTGACGACAACGCCAACAAAGGGAGTGAAACGATGATACGCCGCCGCACTGGCCTGTTCATGGCCGGACTTTTGACGGGCGCCATGACGCTGTTCGGCGCGACCGCGGCCGACGCGCAGGAAAAGAAGCTCAAGATCGGCGTGATCTATGACCTCAGCGGCCCCCTGGCCGGCGGCGGGTCCGAGCTGCATTACCTCGGCAGCAAGATCATCATCGACCACTTCATCAAGCAGGGCGGGGTCGAGGGCTACAAGATCGAGGCGGTCTACGCCGACGCCCAGTCCAAGCCCGATGTCGCCATCAACGAAGCCGTCCGCCTGGTTGAGCAGGAAAAGGTCGACATGCTGCTGGGCATGTTCTCCTCCGCCCAGTGCGTGCCGGTGGCCGCGCGGATCGACCAGTACAAGAAATACCTGTGGATGACGACGTGCATCTCCTCGGCGGTGCTGAAGGACCGGCATTTCCGCCTGGCCTTCCGTCCGCAGCCGTCCGGGCAGCAGTTCGGGGAGATGTCGGTCAACTTCATCAACGCCAATTCCAAGGAGAAGTTCGGGAAGGACCCGAAGGACCTGCGCGTCGTCATCATCCACGAAGACGGCGCCTATGGTGTCGACGTCGCCAGCGGCAACGAGCTGGCCGCCAAGAAGGCCGGCCTGAACGTCGTGATGAAGGAAGGCTACGCCGCGACCGCGCCCGACCTGTCCTCGCTGGTCACCAAGATCAAGCGTGCCCGCCCGGACGTGATCCTGCACACCGGCTACAACCCCGACATCACCCTGCTGCTCCGCCAGGCGCGCGAACTCGGCCTGCGGTTCCAGGCCCTGATCGGCCATGGCGCCGGCTATGGCGTCTATTCCAAGCTCAAGGAATCGCTGGGCAACGACGTCAACTACTTCTTCAACGTCGACCCGATCTCCATCTGGCTGGCCAACCCCGCCGCGCTGAAGCCGGAACTGCTGCCGGTCATCAAGATGGTGGGCGAGGAGTATGACCGCGCGAAGCCCGACACCAAGATCCGGTCGGCGCATGTCGGCATGGCCGCGTCCAACACCTATCTGTTCATGAACGAAATCCTGCCGCGCGCGATCAAGCAGTATGGCGGCGTCGACGGCGAAGCGCTGCGCAAGGCGACGCTGGATGTCGACATCGCGCAGGGCGGCACCATGCTGGGCTTCGGCGCGAAGTTCGAGCCCGAGGCGGCCGTCATGGCCGGCCAGAACACCCGCGGCGCCCCGGTGATCGTGCAATACGTGAACGATGAGGCGAAGGTCGTGTGGCCGCAGGCGCTGGCCCAGCAGCCGGCCGTCCTGCCGCTGCCGTCCTCCTCTCCCTACGCCGTGAAGTAGTCCAGTGCTTGAAGTCGCCGGATTGGTGAAGCGTTTCGGCGGCTTCACCGCAGTCAACAACGTGTCGTTCAAGGTCGATCAGGGCGAGATTCTCGGCCTGATCGGCCCAAACGGCTCGGGCAAGAGCACGATCTTCAACATGCTGTCGGGGACCTTCCCGCCCACCTCCGGATCGATCCGCTTCCAGGGGCGGGAGATCGGGGGGACCCCGCCGCATGCCATCATCAATGCCGGCATCGGCCGGACCTTCCAGATCCCGCGCCCCTTCAAGCGGCTGTCGATGTTCGAGAACGTGGCCCTGGCCGGTTACTACGGGCAGGGACGGGCATCGCGCAGCAAGGCCTATGAATCGGCCGAGAAGGCGATGGCCATGGTGGGCCTGCCGACAGACCGGCATGCCGACATCACCGGCCTCGGCGCCGCCGGCCTGAAGAAGCTGGAACTGGCCAAGGCGCTGGCGACCAATCCCAAGCTGCTGCTGGCCGATGAAAGCCTGGGCGGGCTCGATGAGTCCGAAATGGACCAGGCCGCCGACATGCTGAACAACATCCGCCGCGAACTCGGCATCACGATCATCTGGGTCGAGCACATCATGGGCGTCCTGATGCGCGTCGTGGACCGCGTGATGGTGCTGGACCATGGCGAGAAGATCGCCGAGGGCCTGCCCGCCGAGGTCGTCAAGGACCCGCGCGTGATCGAGGTCTATCTCGGCGCCGACGCCGATGCGGCGCATGCCGTCGCCTCGGCGCGCGGCTGACAAGATGGCGTTTTTCCGCCCCGAATCCTCAAGGCTTCCTCGTTCATGACAGCCATGCTTTCCCTCAGCGGGATCGATGCCGGCTATGGCACGTTCCAGGCGCTGTTCAACGTCTCGCTCGACGTCCGGGCCGGAGAGGCCGTGGGCGTCATCGGCCCCAACGGCGCCGGCAAGACGACGCTGATGCGCGTGATCTCCGGCCTGATCCGCCCGACCAAGGGCGCGATCGGGATGGAGGGCACGGACATCCTGGCCACCCCGCCGCATCGCATCCTTGAACTCGGCATCGCCCATGTGCCGGAAAACCGGCGCCTGTTCCCGCGCATGACGGTCGAGGACAACCTGCGGATGGGGGCCTACATCCCCTCGGCGCGGGCGCGCTTCGCCCAGCGGCTGGAGTTCGTCTACGAGTTGTTCCCCCGCATGAAGGAACGCCGGAACCAGTTGGCCGGCACCATGTCGGGTGGCGAACAGCAGATGTGCGCGATCGGGCGGGCCCTGATGTCCGAACCCCGCCTGCTGTTGCTGGATGAACCGTCCGCCGGCCTCGCGCCCGTCATCGTGCAGCAGGTGTTCGGCCTGGTGGAGCGCATCCGCGCCTCCGGCCTGACCGTGCTGATCGTGGAACAAAACGTCCATCAGGTGCTGCGCGTCGTCGACCGCGCCTATGTGCTGGAAGCCGGAACGATCCGGGCCAGCGGCACCGCCGCCGAACTGCAGCAGAGCGACACGATCCGGGAGGCCTATCTTGGCGTCTGATCAAGCCAGGTCGAGGGGGGCCTCGCATGTCTGAGATTTTCGATATCTATCTGGTGGAGGCGCTGATCAACGGCGTCCTGCTGGGTGGGGTGCTGGCGCTGCTGGCGCTGGGGCTGAACCTGATCTTCGGCGTCATCGACGTCGTCTGGATCTGCTACGCCGAACTGATCATGCTGGGCATGTATTCGATGTACTACCTGTACAGCGTCTACCATCTGCCCTTTGTGGTCGCCGCGATCATCTCGATCGGCGGGGTCGGCGTGCTGGGCGTGATCCTGCATGTCGTGGTGATCCAGCCGCTGCTGACCGCGGCGCCGATCAACCAGTTGCTGGCGACCGGCGGCGTGCTGGCCTTCCTGCAGAGTGCCGCGACCATCGGCTTCGGCATCGACTTCAAGAACCTGGGCATCCGCCTGCCGGTGCTGGAGGTGTCGGAGATGTTCATCTCCTACTCCCGCCTTTTGGCCTTCCTGGTCGCGCTGGCGGGGATGGTGGCGTTGTTCCTGTTCCTGTCCCGCACCTATGTCGGCACGGCGATCCGCGCCATCGCGCAGGACCGGCAGGTGATGCCGCTGATGGGCGTCGACAGCCGCCGGATCTACATGATCACCTCGGCGGTCGGCGGATCGCTGGCCGGGTTGGCCGCCTGCCTGCTGGTGCTGCAGTACGACGTGCATCCCTTCATCGGCCTGACCTTCGGGCCGATCACCTTCATGATCTGCGTGATGGGCGGGCTCGGGAACATGATCGGCGGCTTCATCGCGGCCTTCCTGTTCGCCGAGATCATCTCGGTCGGCGGCCTCTACCTCGACCTGGAGTGGGGCTATGTCTTCGCCTTCTGCTTCTTCATCGCGATGATGTTCATCCGGCCCCAGGGCCTTCTGGCGCGACGCTCATGATCCGTTATTACCCCTGGCTGATCGGGGCGGCGCTGGTTTCGGTGCCGTTCCTCTACAGCTCGCCCTATCCGCTGCATCTGATGATCGTGATCCTGCTGTGGTCATCGGTCTACACCGCCTGGTCGATGATGGGCCGGTTCGGCCTGGTGTCGCTGGGCCATGGCGGGTTCATGGGCGTGGGTGCCTACGGCTGCGCGCTGCTGTGGAACAATTTCGGCCTGACGCCCTGGATCGGCATTCCGCTGTCCATGGTCATGGCGGTGGGCGTGGCGCTGCTGGTCGCCTATCCCTGTTCGCGCTTCCGGATCACGGGGCACTATTTCGCGCTCGTGACCATGGCGCTGTCGGCGATCGTTCTCCAGGTCATCACCGCCACGCGCGACATCACCGGCGGCTCCCTGGGCTACACGCCCAACCGCGTGCCGGGCGACCACGGCAGCATCCTGGCCTTCCAGTTCAACGACAAGGCGACCTGGTACCTGATCGCGCTGTCGGTCTGGGGGATCATGCTGCTGGTCCGCTGGCGGGTCGACCGCAGCATGATGAGCCATGCGCTGGAAGCCATCGCCGAGGACGAGGATGCCGCCAGCGCCGCCGGTGTGAACGTGACCGCCGAGAAGCTGAAGGCCGTCGCCCTGTCCGCCGCGATGACGGCGTTCGGCGGCGGCATCTACTGCCAGTACATGATGTTCATCTCACCGGAGACCGTCAGCGGCATCTCGGTGTCGTTGCAGATGGTCTTCGCCTCGGTCGTCGGCGGGCTGTATGTGCTGATGGGGCCGACGGTGGGCGCGATCATCACGATCATGCTGAGCGAAAGCCTGCGCATCTTCTTCGGTACCGCCGCGGTGGGTTGGGACAATCTGGTCTATGGCGTGCTGCTGGTCCTGTTCATCATCTATTTGCCGCAGGGCATCGTGGGCAGCATCCAGTCCCGGCTGACCGGCGCGCGGGGGTAGGTTCCGAACCGTCATGCCCCGGGCCCGGCCCGGGGGTGGCGGGGGGAAGAACGGCCAACGCGCCATCACGACCGATCGCCCTGCGCGTCCATCAACCGCAGGGGAATCGGGTGAAGCCCTTTT
>DIUL01000041.1 GCA_002422345.1 Acetobacteraceae bacterium UBA6159 | reverse complement strand
GGCAGCGAGGAAGGCGCATCTCAAACAAAAAATGCAACTGTAATACTAACTTCGCCACTGCGTGATCTGATTGACATGGACGTCGAACGGCTGGGCCAGATCGGCTAGTGTCTTTTCCCCCTTCAGCGCGGTAAGGGCCACCTTCGCCTTGAAGGCCGGACTGTGATTCCGGCGGGTCCGTTTCGTCAAGCGTGCTCCTGATACGCGGCGATCATCAGACTGTAAGGCGTTCCCCGATTCCCCTGCTTTAGGTCGTCACGCGTCTTGATCCGGGCGTGGAATGCGTTCAGGTCCAGGGGTTGGGCGAATGCCCACACCAAGCGCGCGCTGATCGGGGGCAACTGGCTGTCCAGGAGAGAGAATCGAGAAGACGCCGGTCGCGCAGGTAGGAAATTGCTAAATCAGAACGGTATGTCCGTCCGGAATTGGATTATTGGCCGGAAAGCTCGCCACGACGGGGTAGCACCGTCCTCGGGTCATCGGTTGCGCCGCGCACTCCAGTCTGTCTTCCCCAACCCCTCTCAAACCAGAAAAGCGCTCGCGTCGAACCCATCCGGCAGGTTCCCCGTCGGCTTGATGAAGTCGTACGGATCCCGCGCCAGGAACCGCCCGGTTCCCGGTTCCGCCTGCACCTTGCCGTGCCGCATCACCACCTCTCCGCGCCGCACGGTCACGACCGGCCAGCCGGTGACCTCCATGCCGTCGTATGGCGTGTAGTCGATGATGTGCTGCATCACCGCATTGTTCAGCGTGACCTTCCGGTTCGGGTCCCACAGCACCAGGTCGGCGTCCGTTCCCGGCGCGATCGTGCCCTTCCGCGGATACAGCCCGAACAGCCGAGCGGGATTTGTGGCGGTGAGGCGGACGAAGGTGCAGGGGTCGATGCGGCCCACGCTGATGCCTTCACTGAAGATCAGCGGCAGACGGGCGGTCAGGCCAGGCACCCCGTTGGGGATGTCGCGGAAGGAGGCATCGTTGCCGTTCACCCGCTTGCCCGCCGGTGTGTCGTAGCCCCAGCCGCTGTGATCGGAGGAGATGACGTCCAGCGTCCCCCGCTTCACGACGTCCCACAGGCCCTCGCTGGCGGCCTTGTCGCGCGGGGCGGGGCTGCACATGAACTTGGCGCCCTCGAACCCCGGGCGGTCCATGTCGGCGGCGGTCAGGACGAAGTATTGCGGGCAGGTCTCGCCCCAGACCTTCACGCCGCGGCGCTGGGCGCGTTCGATCTCCTCCGCGACCTCGGGGCAGGACACGTGGAAGATCTGGATCGGCTGATCGACCATCTCGGCCAGCGCGATCGCCCGATGGGTCGCCTCCCGCTCGATCATGCTGGGGCGTGACCAGGCGTGGTATTTCGGGGCGGTGCGGCCGTCGGCAAGCAAGGCGGCGGTGCGCCAGCGGATCGCCTCGTAGTTCTCGCAATGGACGGTGACCAGCGCGCCGGTGCGGCGGGCGGCGGCGAGGACGCGGAGGAACTGGCGGTCGTCGAGGTGCAGCGGGTCGTAGGTCAGGAAGACCTTCAGACTGCGGACGCCCTGTGCGACGATTTCAGGCACCTCGCGGAAAATCACATCATCGGTGGCGTCGGTGATGATCTGGTGGAAGCTGTAGTCCACCATCGCCTGTGCGGCTCGGCGTCGATACTCGGCCAGGGGCGCGGTCAGGCCGCCACCCTTGAACTGGGTGGAGAAGGTAATGACGCTGGTGGTCCCGCCAGCGAGGGCGGCGGTGCTGCCGGTGACGAAGCTCTCCTCATCAGCGCTGCCGGCTTCCTGCAACTGCTCGATATGGCAATGGGTATCGACGCCGCCTGGCATGACCCAGAGGCCATCCGCATCGACGCGACGCTCCCCTTTCAGGTTGGTGCCGATGGCGGCCACGTGCTCCCCGATGATGCCGATATCGGCGCGGAACATGTCGGCGGGCGTAACGACGGTGCCGCCCGCGATGACGAGGTCATACTCAGCCACGATAGGTCCCCTCTGGATCGTCAAGCATCGAGACATGGGCGGCGACGATGCGCCAGCCTTCGGGCATCCGCGCCCAGGTCTGCATCTGGCGGCCCACCTTGCCGGGGATGGTGTCGCGTTGGAACAGGGTGGAGGCGGTCGCATAGTCGCGGCCGTAGGTCGTGATCACCGTGCGGAAGATGGTCCGCATCAGCCCGGCGGGGGAGCGGCCGGAGCGGAAGGCGCCGATTTCGTCCCAGCCGTGGAGGATTTCGTTGATGCCGTAGCGAATGGTCAGGGGGCTGTTCCAGAACAGGGCCTGCAACGTGTCCACGTCGTTGGTGATCAGGGCGGCTTCGTATTTCTGGAAGGCCGCCTCCACCTCCGTCACAATCTCGGGCAGGTTGATGTCCATGGATGGGTTCTCCTGGGTCTGTGGGAAGGGGACAAGCAAACGCCGCGCCAAGGGCGGGGTTGGCCGCATCCTATCCCGGTATGAGGCTGATGGGCGCGGGATTGGCGCGGGAAAATCGTTCGACCGGGGCGAATGATGTGTTACCTGCGCGCGTTCATCGGATTCAGGGCTGTGGGGCGGTTGTCATGCCCCGGGGTGAGATCAGGACCAGGAAGGCTGCTGCTTGATGACCGACCCCGCGCCGCTTCTGCTCCACGTGTTCCCGACCTTCGCGGTCGGTGGTGCGCAGGCGCGGTTCGCGGCGCTGGCGAATTTCCAGGGGCCTCGGTTCCGGCACATGATCCTGGCGCTGGATGGCTGCACCGACGCAAGCGTGCGCCTTTCGCCGGACCGGGATGTCAGTTGGCCCTCGCCCTGCGGGGGGAAAAACGCGTTCCTGAGCAGCATCCTGACCTATCGCCGCCTGCTGGCGGAATGGCGGCCGGCCTGCATGCTGACCTACAACTGGGGCGCGATCGAGTTCGCCTTCGCCAACCTGATCCCCGTCGTGCCGCATATCCATGTCATCGACGGCTTCGGGTCCGATGAGTATTTCGTCCGCCTGCGCCGCCGCATCATTGCCAACCGGATGGCCCTGGTGAACAGCACGACCGTGGTGCCCTCCGTCACGCTGCGGACGATTTTGACGGAAGAATGGAGCCTGCCGCCCGCCACCGTCCGCTACATCCCGAACGGGATCGACCTGGCGCGGTTTTCCAGCCCTGGCCGGATCGCCGAACCGGGGAAGCCGGTGGTCATCGGCACCGTCGCCGCGCTGCGCCCCGAGAAGAACATCGCCCGCCTGCTGCTGGCCTTCGCGCGCCTGGACTCGGCGCTGCCAGCCCGTCTGGTCATCGTGGGCGATGGCGCCTGCCGGGACGAACTGCACGGGCTGGCCGCCAGCCTCGGCATTCGCGACCGCGTGGAGTTCACGGGCCACCGGGACGACGTCCACGCGCAACTCGCCCGCTTCGACATCTTCGCTTTGTCGTCGGATACCGAGCAGATGCCGATTGTCGTGCTCGAAGCGATGGCGAGCGGCATCCCCGTCGTCGCCACCGATGTCGGCGACATCCGCATCATGCTCTCCGACGCGAATGCCGCCTTGATCGGCGATGGCTCGCCGGAGGGTCTGGCCCAGGTCATGACCCGCCTGGTTCAGGACCCAGCCATGCGCGCAGACCTCGGCGCCGCCAACCGCGCCACTGCGGAGGCGCGGTTCAACCAGGACCAGATGTTCGCCGCCTGGGACGACCTGCTGACCGGGCAGATCCTATGACAAGGACGCGGGCGCGAATCCCAGGATTTCGGTGAACCGGCGGGAATAAAGCGGCCATACCTCGGGGTTGACCATGCGCGGCGGCACCTTGCCGTCGAACAGGTCGATCCACTGGTGCGCCGTGGCGGTCACCATCTCCAGCATCGACTCCGCGGTCATGCCGGCCGTGTGCGGCGTCACGATCACGTTGTCCAAAGCGAGCAACGGGTGGTCGAGGTCCGGCGGCTCCTTCAGGAAGACGTCCAGACCGGCGCCGGCGATGCGGCCGGTGCGGCAGGCCTCGGCCAGGGCGTCCTCATCATGAATGCCGCCGCGCGCGGTGTTCACGAAATAGGCGGTGGGCTTCATCAGGGCGAACTGCGCCTGCCCGAACATCCCGAAACTGTCCTTGGTGCGGGGGCAGTGGACCGAGACATAGTCCGCCCGCTGCAACAACTCCTCCAGCCCGACCTTGGTCGCGCCCTTGGCGGCGATCTGGTCGGCCGTCAGGTTCGGATCGAAGGCCAGGACGGTCATGCCGAACAGGCCGTGGCAGAGTTCGGTGACGCGGGTGCCGATATTGCCGATGCCGACGATGCCGATCGTCTTGCCCTTGATGTCGTTCCCCGCGTAGGCGCGCCGGTCCATGTTGGGGATGGTCTTCATCGCCCGCTCGGACACCGCGATCTTCTTGGACAGCGACAGGATCAGACCCAGCGCGTGCTCCGCGACACCTTCCTTGTTCGTGCCTGACTGGTTCATCACTACGACGCCCGCCGCGGTGCAGGCATCGACATCGACCATGTCATACCCGGCGCCCGTGGAGCTGATGGCCAGCAGGCTCGGGCAGCGCGCCAGCAGCGCGGCGTCGCCGAACCAGGGCTCCTTCAATTCCGTCCGGGACTGGATCTGGTAGCCGTGCGACCGGGTCATCTCGCCCCAGTTGTCATCGACCGGAGAGGCATATTCCAGCCGTACCACCTCGATATCCGGCCGGCCGGCCAGGATGCGGAGGGCGATCGGGTCCATGAATTCCTCGAAGAACGCGAGGCGTTTGATGTTCGCGACCATGGTTTCCTCCGTCTATGTCGTTCTGGACATGGCTACTGCGCCAGCGTCTGGCTCCGCACCAGTCTGGCATACAACCTGTCTTCCGCCATCAGCCCCGCATGGGTGCCAGTCTCGACCGCCCGCCCGTTGGCCATCACCACCACCAGGTCGGCGTCGCGCACGGTCGACAGCCGGTGGGCGATCACGATCGTCGTGCGGTCCTTCCGCAGGCGGGCCAACGCCACCTGCACCGCCGCCTCGCTTTCGGTGTCGAGCGCGCTGGTCGCCTCATCCAGCAGCAGGATACGCGGGTCGCGCAGCAGTGCCCGCGCCAGGGCCACACGCTGGCGCTGCCCGCCCGACAGACGCTGCCCGCCGGTGCCGACCCGCGTGTCATAGCCATCCGGCATCGCGGCGATGAAGTCGGCGGCGGCGGCGGCGGAGGCCGCGGCCTCGATGGCCGCACGATCCGCCCCTGGCCGCCCCATCGCGATATTCGCCGCGATCGTGTCGTCGAACAGCAGGGAGTCCTGCGCGACGTAGGCAATCGCCCCGCGCAGGCTGCCGAGGGAGACCTCGCGCGTGTCGACCCCGTCGATCCGCACCCGCCCGTCCGTCACGTCATGCAGCCGGGGGATCAACGCCAACGCGGTGGATTTGCCACCCCCCGACGGCCCGACCAGCGCGACGGTGCGCCCGGGCAAAGCCTCGAAACTGAGGCCCGCCAGCCCGACCCGCCCGTCCGGGTAACGGAAATGCACGTCCTGAAACACCACATGCCCCTTCCCCGCCGGCAGGGATGCGGCCCCCGGCCGGTCAAGGATCGTCGGCTTTTCATCCAGCACGCTGAACACACGCGCGAGGCCCGCCAGACCCTCCTGCACCGCCGCGTTCAGTGACCCGAGCGCCCGCAGCGGGCGGGAGGCGATCAGGAGCGCCGCGACGAAGCCGGTGAAATTGCCCAGCGTGTGGTCGCTGACGGCGGCGCGCCAGCCCTCGAACCCGATCACGGCGGCGACGGCCAAGCCGCCCAGGACCTCCAGCACCGGATCGACGCCGGCCCGGGTCCGCGCCATCCGCAGCAGCGATCGATAGAGCTGGGTGAAGACGCCATCCGCCCGCTGAACCTCGGTGTCCTCCAGCCGGAAGGCGCGGACGGTGCGGGCCTGGGTGAAACTCTCGTTCAGCATCACCGCCGCCTCGCCCATCCGTTCCTGCATCCCGCCAGACGCGCGCCGGATGCGCTTGCCCAGGCGTTCGATCGGCACGGCTGCGATGGGGTACATGACCGCCGCGATCAGGGAGAGCACCCAGTCGAGATAGAGCATCGAGGCGACCAGCCCAACCACGGTGATCGCATCCGACACTCCGTTAACGCCCCGGGTCAGCGCCTCGCGGATCGTGGCGGCGTCGGTGGTGAAGCGGGTCGTGAGCTGGGCCGGTGCCTCCCGCTCCACCCGCGCCAAGTCGGCACGCGCCAGGTGGGCGAACATGCGAAGCTGGAGGGCGCGGATCACCAGCAGGACGATGCGCTGCACCTGCACGGTCTGGAAGTATTGGGCGGCGGCCTTCACCAGGGTCACGATCACGACCAAAGCCGGGATCTGATAGAGGATCGCGGGATCCTTGTTGGTGAACATCTGGAACGCGTGGTCGATGACCACCGGATACAGCGCCGTCGTGCCGGCCATCAGCATGGTCAGCACCAGGATCAGCAGCATGCGCGGCCGATGGTCGCGCAGATGATCCCGCCACAGCCGAACCAGCAGCACGCGCGTGTCGTCACGCTCACGTCCCAGGGGATGCCCAGAGGAATGTGGGGGAGAAGCACCACTCATGCGGCGCCGTGTATCAGGCCCGCGCCTCCCCTGCCAGAGACCGTCCGGTTATCCGTTCGTTGACGGATTCCAGTTTTGTTCGTGCTGGAGCCAGTGGAAAATCGCAATCCATACGATTGAATTTAACTTTTGATTCAACCTTGGGTGGCATCGTCAGGACCATCCGGCGGACCATGCTGACCCAGAGTGTGTCGACATGCAGCCGCCGACCTTGTGTGACCAGGCTAGGGAAGACGGCAAAATGGCAATCATGACGATCGATCAGGCTTTGGCATCCCCCACCGCGACGGGGATCACCATTGTCGATACCCCCACCAACATCGCGCGTGGGTCCCTGACCGCCAGCCTGTTGCCGCGGGTAACCGCGTTCAACATGAACGCGAATGGGGCGACGTCACCGGGCGATGCCAAGTTGCTGGCCGGTCTCGGCACGCTGTTCTCCAAGAATAGCTTCACCCTGACGGTCCGGGGCTCGGTTGCCGACCTGACCAACCCGGCGAACGCCGCGGGTCTCACGCTGGCGAACATCAAGGCGGTCTTCGACACCGCCGCCAATATCCTGGCCGCGGCGACCCAGCCCGTGATCACCGGCGCGAACAGCGTCGTGATGTCATCCAGCGCGGATGTCTCACTGGGTGGGATGATCGCCTTCACGACCATGCCGTCCTTCTCGGTCAACCCTGGCGCGATCATTACCCTGGCCGATACCGCCGCCAACCTGCTTGCCATCACCAATGGGCAGAAGCGCGGAGCGCTCCAGGCCTACAAGGTCGCCGTTGATTCCACCGTCACCGCCAGCACGGCGCTTCAGGTCACGGCGCTGCAGAACTTCTCGGTCGCCGCCAATGCCACCCTGACCGTTTCAGACACGCTCTCCGCCCTGACGGCGCAGGGCGTCGTTTCCCAGTTGCCGACCCTGGCCAATATCACCCGGGTCGTGATCCGCGTGACCGAGGCCGTCGCCACCTTGCTGGAAGGCGCCAGCAGCATCGCGACGCTGGCTGTTTCCGTCCCCTCCCTCCGGACCCAGGCCACCGACAGCGCGACCGTCACGGCGGCCCAGCTTGTCGTCCTGGCCGACCTGCCGAACTTCTCGATGGCCGCCGGACAGGAAGTCACCGTCCAGGATACCGCCGCCAACCTGCTGGCCGTCACGGCGGGTGACGCGCAGTTCGCCCAGAACGCGACCCTGTCCGCCCCCGCCACGCTCTCAACCCAGCAGGTCATTCTACTCGCCAGCCGGTTCGGCGTCGAGATCGCCACCGGCACGAACCTGACGATCTCCGACAGACTCGCCGCCCTGACCCCCCTGGCGAGCGACCTGAAGGCGCTGGCCACCGCCATCATCCTGGAAGACACCGCCGCCCACTTGGTCGCCGCCTCCCAGATTCCGTCCGGCGTGACTGCCATCCGCCTGCTCGCCGACAACGGCACCTATACCGTCGCGCAGATCGAGGCGTTGGCCGCCCTGGTGCCCGACCAGGTGACAATGACGGTGGTGGGCTCCGAGGACCACCCCGCCCTCCGCATCTCCGACACCCTCGTCAACCTCGTCGCGGCGCGCCAGATGCTGGCGGAACTGAGCCAGATTGGCCCGGTCGCCGTCACACCGACCGACAATGGCGGCACCGTGAACGCGGAATCCGCCGCCACCCTGGCCGGCACGCCCGACTTCGACCCGGCCCTGTTCGCGCTGTCGGTCGCCGACACCGGATCCGCCTTGTCCGCCGTCGCGGACGACATCTTCGGCCGGGGCTTCCTGGCCATTACCGTGGCATCCGGCGTGTTCGACGCCACCGCGGCGCAGTTGCTGGATGACACGCTGGCGTTCGAGGAAGGGGCGACCGCCCGCCTCGGGTTCGACGCCACCGTGTCGGCCGCGGACGCCCTGGCGCTGTCTGCGCTGCCCGGCTTCGCGCTGGCCCAGGGCGTGGACCTGGTCGTCAGCGACCACGCCGCCGCCCTCGCCGATCAGGCCAATGCCGCCGGCCTGTTGGTCGCCACCTCCGTCGTGCTGGCGGATGACGCCCTGATCGACGCCCAGCAGGCGGGCCGCCTGGCCGCCCTGGGTCCCGTGTTCGACACGCAGGATCACGCGATCGCCGTCGCCGCGACGCTGAGCGACCTGCTCACTCTGGCGGGATCCTCCACCTTGCAGGTGGTGAACGGCTGGACGGGACCGGTCATGCTGTCGGCCGCGGTCACCGCTTCGGCCGCCGACGCCGCCACGCTCGCCCGGTTCACCCATTTCGAATCCGGTCCGGTGAGCCTGACGATCCAGGACACCGCGTCCGCGCTGCTGCACATGTCCCAGGGCGCCACCGAGCCCGATGCCTGGGCCGTCATGATGGTCGCGGACCAAGTCGTCCTGTCCGCCGACGCGGTCGTCACGTCCGCGGAAGCCGCCATGCTCGCGGGCCTGGGCGCCCGCTTCGGCAATGGCGGGCACGACCTGGTCGTACGCGACACACCCGACGCGCTGACCGTCACCCGTGCCTGGACCGCCCTGGCCGGAGAGATCACCGGCTTTGAACTGGCGGACCAGGCCCAGCCCTGGGTCGTGTCCGCGTCCCAGGCCGCGACGCTCGCCATGCTGCCCAACCTTGATGTGGGACCGGGCCTGTCCGTCTCCGACAGCGTGTCCGCGCTGCTGGCCCCCGGTGCGGGCGCCGGCCTCGCACTGTCCGGCGCCGTGTCGCTGTCCGCGGAGAGCACCGTCATCGCCTCGGTCGCCACGTCCCTGCATGCGATCGCAAATTTCTCGGCCGGCACGCACGACCTGATCATCAGCGATGGCGCCGCGCGCCTGGCGACGCTGGACCAGGGCACCGCCGCGATGGCCACGGCGATCCAGTTGGCCGGCAACAGCCTGATCACGGTGGCCCAGTTCGAGGCCGTGCGCGACCTGCCGAACTTCAGCCTGAACAGCCGCATGCTGATCGTCAGCGACACCGCCCAGAACCTGCTGGCGCTGGACGGTGACACCTCGCTGATCGGGATCACCCTGCTGCAGGGCATCGCCAGCCTGACGGCCGCAGAGGCCACGGCGCTGACGGAACTGCCCAGTTTCAACGGCCGAGCCGATCGTATTGCGGTGGTGGATACGGCCGAGGCGATGCTGTTCCGTACGAACAGCCAGGACGATCCGGACAACTGGGACGGCCTGCTGATCGCCGGCACCGTCACACTGTCCGAGGACGCGATCGTCTCCGCCGCTGACGCCTCCGATCTCGCGTCTCTCGGCAGCCGTTTCTCGGCCGGGACGCATACGCTGACGCTGCGGGATTCCGCGGCGGAACTGCTCGACGCGGCGAACGTCCGGGCGCTTGAAATCGCCGATGTCGTCAGCCTGTCCAGCGGGGCGGTGACGATCACCGCGGCGCAGGCGATGCGACTGGTCGCGATCGATGATTTCACCAAGGGCAGCGCCGTCGTCACCATCAGCGATACGGCCGATGCCCTGGCATTCGCCGGCTTCGACGCCGGCCTGGCGCTGGCGGATCACATCCAGCTCAGCACCGCCACCACCCTGTCGGTCGCCGATGCGGTGGCCCTGGTCGGCACATCCACCTTCCAGGTCAATGCCAATGCGGCGCTGACCATCAGCGACACGCTGGCGAACCTGTTGAGCCTGGGGTCCACCACTCTGGCCACCAACAACGCCCTGTTGCAGGCGACACCCATTTCGCTGTCGGAAGACACGGTCGCGACGGTTGCTCAGCTCATGGCGCTGCGGACCTTGCCGCAATACAACCTGAATGGCGCGCCGTTCGACCTGGATGGCAACGACCTGGTCCTGCGTGACACCGGCCGGCGCATCGCGAACTTCACCGCGGATGCGCATTCCGCGCCGACCGCCTACGAAATGACCGGCGACGCGACGCTGAACGCCGAACAGGCAACCATCCTAGCCGGCCGCTCCGTCGATCTTGGCGACAACCTGCTGACCATCGCCGACACCGCCGAGGGACTCCTCGCCGAGGCCAACAGCGCCGGCTTGGCCGTCGCCGACATGCTTGTCCTGTCGGGCAACGCGGTTGTGACCGCCTCCTCGGCCACGGCGCTGTTCGCCGATGACCGGTTCTGGACCGGTGGCCGCATGCTGACTGTGCGGGACGACGTCGAAGCCCTGCTCGACCTGTCCGGCGAGACGCTACTGATGGCGACCGTCCTCCAGTTGGTGGAATCCGAAACGATCGACGCGGTCGAACTGCGCGGCCTCGCCCGCCTGGGCGTGAAGTTCGACCTGGATGACAACAGCCTGACGGTTGTCGATACAGCGATCAACCTGGCCGACCTGGGCACGCTGGAGCTTGAACTGGCGGCGCATCAGACGCTTGGAACCACCGCCACCGTCTCGGCCGCCATGGCCGAGGAGCTGGCCGACCTGCCAGACCTCGCCTTGAGTGATGGCGTGACCCTGACCATCCAGGACAGTGTCGAGAACCTGATCGAACTGTCGCAGGCCGCGCGTGATATCTCCACCGCCCAGCGCCTGCCCACCAGCGCCAGCGTGGTCCTGACGGCGGCCGAGGCGGCGGACCTCGCCGCCCTGCCCGCCTTCACCAATGCCGGCGCGACGATCGTCGTACGCGACACCATCGCCAACCTGGCCGCCTCCGAAACGGCGGACTGGGCCGACGTGGCGACGTCGTACGAAGTGGTCGACTCCATCGGCAACATCGCCGCGAACACCAGCAATCCGCTGCTGGTCCAGGCCGCGTCCGTGACACCGTCGGGTGACTCGACGATCGACGCGGCGACCGCCGCGATCCTGGCAGACACGCCCGACTTCGACAGCGGCGACATGCTGCTGGTCGTCGTCGATGGCCCCGCGGCGATGGCGGCCAATGTCGATGCCATCCTGGCGGTCGCGACCGCCGCCCGGATCAATCAATCGGCCGCCATCACGGTCGCGCAGGCCGATGCGCTGGTGCCGCTCGACACCGCCGCGATGCTGACCTTCGCCTCCGGCCACCAGTTGAACGTAGTCGATTCCTTCGCCCATCTGTCCGACGAGGATAACGCGGAAGGCCTGGCTCTGGCCGACCATGTCACGATCCTGGATACCGCCAGCGCGCTGGAGGACGCCGCCGAACACGACTGGGGCAGCCTGGCGCCCGACTACGAACTCTCCGCCAACGCGACGGTCACCGCCGCCGTGGCGGTCGTCTTCGCCGGCCTGGGCGCGCATTTCTCCACCGGTGACCAGGACCTGGAGGTGTCCGACACCGCGGGCGCCATCGCCGGCGCGGCCTCCGCGCTCAACACCCTCGGCGTGCCGGTCCATGTGGTCGACACCGCCCAGTCGATCGGAACACAGAGCACCGGGCTGCTGACCGTCACCAACCTGGCCTCCGTCACGCTGACCGACTCCGGCGCGCTGAGTGCGGCCGCCGCGGCCGGCCTGCATGAACTGGCCGACCTGCTGACCGGTGACCCGCTGGAGGTGGCCGATGACGCCGCCGACGTGGCCGCCAACATCACCAACCTGCTAGCCCTGGGCAACAATCTGGGCGCCGTGCAGGTCACCGACTCCGCGGCGGCGATCGGTGCGGTCGCCGGCGGTCAGAACCCGATCCAGACCCTCGGGGGCCGCCTGTCCATCAGCCTGACGGACTCCGTGCCGGTCACGGCCGAGGTGGCGGCCGACCTGCTGCCCGTCCTGGCGAACATCGCCGGCAACACGCAACTGAACGTGACCGACACGGCCGCCGCCCTTGTGGCCGTTGCCTCCGACCTGGTGGACCTGGGCGACCTGCTGGGGGTCGTTTCGATCTCCGGCGGCACCGACCTGACCGCCGCCATCGCGGTCGGGCTGCTGCCGATCGAGGACCACCTGGGCCAGGGCATGCAGGTGTCCGTGACCGACACGGCCGCCAACATCGCGGCCCAGTCCAGCGGCCTCACCACCCTGCTGGGGCAGAGCCGGATTTCGGCCATCACCGCGCCCGACTCCACCGCACAGCAGATTGTCACCAATGGCGGGGTCCTGAACAGCCTGGGCGCGCATGCGACCATCCTGGATAGCGCCGCCAACGTGAATACCCGGCTCGACGCGCTCGTCTCCTTCGCGGAAGACGGCGGGGTGGTCACCGCGATCGTGCTCAGCGACGGAGGAACGCCGACCCTCACCGTCTCGGTCGCGCAGCTCAATTCCGCCCGCGATGTGCTCGGCCTGATCGGGTCCAGCTTCGCGCTGCAAGTCAGTGATACAGCCGCCAATATCGAGGCCGACCTGGCCAATGGCCAATCGTCCTACATGCTGGGTGTGTTGCAGTTCATCAGCCAGATCATCGTCAGCGATGCCGGAGACATCGAACTGACCGTGGCCCAGATCGAGGCCGCCGGCGTCAATGGCGGCGACGGCTCCGCGCTGGATATCATGACCGGCGGGACGGTCACCGTGACCGGCGCGACCGTCGATGACGTGGCCGACCTGGCCGCCATGGGCGTCGTGCCCGACGGCATCCTGGTCTCCGACGTTGCGAGCGCGATCTCGGCCGACCTTGCCACCGTCGGGTCCGACCTGGTGACGCATCGCGCGCTGATCGAGGGCATCGCGGTGTCCGACAGCGGCACGGTCAGCCTGACTGCCGCCCGCGCCACCGCGGCCAATGTCGATGACGGTGTTGGCTCGGTGATGTCCAAGGTCACCGGCGGCGACTTCGCGGTCACCTCGGTGGCCGAGGCCGAAATCGAGGCGTGGAATCACGTCGAAGTGCGAC
>DIUL01000046.1 GCA_002422345.1 Acetobacteraceae bacterium UBA6159 | reverse complement strand
GCCGCCGGGGATCTTGCCGGCCGCGAAGGCCTTTTCCTGGTAGTTGACGGTCAGGGGGAAGAAGTCCTGGCCCGGCTTGGCGGTCTTCACGCCCACGGCGGTGCAGAGCACGATCGTCTCGCCATAGGAGACCATGACGGCGCCGTCGGCCTGACGGGCGATCTTGCCGGTTTCGAGAACGAGCTTGCGCCCGCCCCATTCGATTTCCTTGCGGAAGTAGTTGAACATCCATGCATCCTTCGATGCGCGGCACGAGGCGTCCGGCGCGCCGGGCGATCCGTAAGACCCTGTTCGAGCGGGAGGCGGCGTCTCGGGCGGCATGGAGGGCGGGCCCGTTGCGGGGCCGCGGCCCATGTGGCCGGAAACGCCGTCGCGGTTCCCTCTCTCGTGGGTTTGGCCGGATCGGCGGTCTGTCGATCCACCGCGTGTCGCGGTGCAGTGGGGCTGAAACCCGCCCCCGGTTGGTGCCCGTGCCTTATCGCGGCGCGGGGTCGATTACCGCATCATATAGTGTGCGGTGCGCGTTCGTCATCACGTTGTTGGGAAAGCGGCCCTCCCCCCTGGTGGGGGAAGAGCCGTCATCCGTCAGCGGCGGAGGCTGAGGCGACCGATCAGCGTCTCGTAGCGCTTCTGGTCCTTGCGCTTCACATAGTCCAACAGGCGGCGGCGGCGACCGACCAGCATCAGAAGGCCACGGCGGGAATGGAAGTCCTTGGCGTGGATTTTCAGATGTTCGGTCAGGTTGCTGATGCGCTCCGACAGGATCGCGACCTGGACTTCGGGGCTGCCGGTATCATCCGCACCGGTGGCGTACTCAGCGATCAGCGCCGTACGGCGCTCATTCGTAATCGACATCGTGTGGTCTCCGGAAAAGGGGTGAAAAGGGCGCGGGCGGGATCAGAGGATCCGTTCGGGCTTCATCATGCCGTCTTCCAGACGACACAGCCCGATCACGCGGCCCCCCGCCGTGGCACGGACCAGACCCCCATCGGGATCGGCCGTCCCCGGAATACGCCCCATCAACGCGACCAGGCTGATGGCCTGGCCCTGTCGAAGGGCGGTGACCTCCACCGGAGTCAGGGCCAGCGCCGGGATGTCGGCCAGCGCGGTCTCGACCGGAAGCAGAAGGTTCGGAGAAGCCGGCGCGGTATCCTCCGGCGCGCGCAGTTTGTCCAGCGGAATCGCGTTTGCCTCCAGGAACGGCCCGACGCGCAGGCGGCGGAGGACGGCGATATGCCCCAGGCTGCCACACGCCTTGGCCAGGTCGCGGGCCAGGCTGCGCATGTAGACGCCCTTGCCGGACGCGACCTCGAACACCGCGTGGTCGGCGTCCGGGCGCTCGATCAGTTCGAACCGGTCGACGCGGGCGGGGCGCGGTTCCAGCACCGGCGCCCGGCCTTCGCGGGCCATGTCATAGGCGCGCTCGCCCGCGACCTTGATGGCCGAGAAGATCGGCGGGACCTGCATGATGTCGCCCTGGAAGGCGGGCAGGGCGGCGCGGATCTGGTCGTCTGTGGGGCGGACATCCGTCGTCTCGATCACCTGGCCGTCGGCGTCGTCGGTGTCGCGCGCCTCTCCGAACCGCAGGGTGAAGCGGTACAGCTTGGTGCCGTCCATCACATAGGGGACGGTCTTGGTGGCGGCGCCAAAGGCGATCGGCAGCAGACCGGTGGCCAGCGGGTCGAGCGTGCCGCCATGGCCGGCCTTCTGTGCGTCGAAGATGCGGCGGACGCGGTTGACGATGTCGGTGCTGGTCAGGCCCTGGGGCTTGTCGATGATCAGCCAGCCGTCGAGCGGACGGCCACGGGGCTTGCGGCGGGACATGGGACACTCGGCTTTCGGGGGAGGGCGGCGGCGTAGGGGCTGGGCGGGGGGAAGTCAACCTTTTGGCGCGACGCCCGCCCCGTTCTGTCCGGACAGGAACATCGCGTAGGCGTTCAGCAGATAGATCATGAACAGCGTCAGGCCGATCCAGCCAACCGAACGGACGATTCGCCCCCCTGGCCGGTAGACCAGGCCGAGGATGACGATCCCGCTCATGGTGACAGCCGACAATGCGGAAACGACATGCGCCGGTGACACATCGGCAAGCAGGGGGCGGGCGTGTACAGGACGTCGTCGATTGCCAGGACGACCATATTGAACAGGTTGCTGCCCAGAAGATTGGCGATCGCCATGTCCACGGCGCCGATCCGGATCGCGGCCACTGTCACCACCAGCTCCGGCATCGACGTGACCGCGGCGACCAGGAGCGTGCTGACGAATCCCGTGCTCCACCCCATCGTCCCGGCGAGGCCCTGCGCCACGAAGGGCAGCCAGACGCCGGTCATCACAACGACAGATCCGGCGGCGGCATAGCGGAGGATCGCGTCGCGCAGGGATCGGTCGGGATAGCGGCTCGCCTGTTCCCGCGCGGATGCGATGAGATGCGTGCGCTCATACGTGAAGACGGCGCGGATGCTGAGCGCGTAGAGCAGAACGGTCACCGGCGCGAAGGCCAGTGACAGATGCGACGCGATCGGAACGCCGACGCCATGCAGGGTGATGTTCAGCGCGGCGAAACTGATCAGAACGACGCCAAACCCAGCAGACAGCACATGGCCGATCCCGGCCTTGCGATAGACGCTTTCATCACGCAGCAGGAAATCCAGCACCGCCAGCATCGCAAGATTGACCACACAACTGCCGAACACATCCCCGGCGGCAATATCGGCCGCTTGCAGCAGGACAACGGCGCTCGCGCCTGTGATCAGTTCGGGAAGGGATGTCACCGTCGCAAGCAGGATCAGCCCGACCCAATTGCCTGACAGACCGGTCTTGTCCGCGATGACATCGGCGTTGCGCGACAGCGCCGGACCGGCGAGGCCCATCAGCGCCAGGCAGGCCGCCAGTTGCAGCCACAACGATACGGCTTCGGGCATGGGGCGCGGACTCCTGAAAGGCCCCTCCGTCGACGCCGGAGGGTTCTCGCGCCCACCCATGCGGTCCCGCCCGGTGGGTGGGCGGGACCGGTCAGGCTCGGCGTGCTACTTGATGCGGCCCATGTCCCGCAGCTTCTTCTCCACCGTGCCGAACATCCCGGTGTACGGGATGACCGTGTTCAGGTCGCGGACCTTGTCGATGTTCTGCTGGATCATCTCGATCGTCACCGGTTCGGCCGGATCGAACTGCACGCCGTCGGTCACGAAATACTGGACGCGGGCATAGCCGCCCGCGGTCGCGGCCATGATCTCTCCGTTCTGGTCGCATTCCTCGCTGCACAGCCAGGCGACCATCGGGGACACGAGCTCCGGCTTCATCCACTGCCCGACATCCGGCGGTAGCAGCGTTTCGGTCATGCGAGTCCATGCGGACGGCGAAATCGCGTTGCAGCGGATGTTGTACTTCGCACCTTCATGCCGCAGCACGTTGATCAGGCCGTTCACAGCCATCTTCGCGGCGCCGTAGTTGGCCTGGCCGAAGTTGCCGACCGTGCCCGAACCGGAGGTCGTCACGACAATCCGTCCATACGCCTGCTTGCGCATGATCGGCCAGGCCGCCTTGGTGCAATAGGCCGTGCCGAAGTGATGCACGGCGTTGACCAGCTCGTACTCCTCCAGCGACATGTTGTTGAACGCCTTGTCGCGCAGGATGCCGGCGTTGTTCACCAGGATGTCGACGCGGCCCCAGGTGTCCATCGCGGTGTCGATGATGCCCTGCGCGGCCTTGGCGTCGGACACGGACCCGTAGGAGGCAACGGCTTCACCGCCGGCCGCCTTGATCTCGGCCACCACGGCGTCGGCCACGGCGTTGGCGCCGCCCGAGCCATCGACCGATCCACCCGGATCGTTGACCACCACCTTGGCGCCGCGGCTGGCCAGCAGCAGCGCATGCGACCGGCCGAGGCCCACGCCCGCGCCCGTGACGATGGCGACGCGATTATCGTAACGAATCATCCCTTATGCTCCTTGCAGGGTTTTTTGGACGAAGGCTCCGCCCGCCACGATGGCGCGCTTGCCGGCGCCCAGAACGGGGTGGAAAATGTGCCAGATGTGGATCATTTCGGGCCAGATCTGGAGGTCAACCGGGACGTCCGCCATGCCGGCAAGCCGAGCGAGCAGCAGCGAATCGTCCAGCAGCGTCTCACACGCGCCGACCTGGATCAGCAACGGCGGCAGGCCGCGCATCTCCCCATGGATCGGGGACGCATAGGGCGATTTCGGATCGGCGCCGCCCATGTACTGGCCCGCCATGTAGAGGATCGTGGCCTTCTGCACGGTCGGGTCGGTCATCGCCCGGTCGGTGAAGGACGCGCCCGTCGCCTCCATGTCCACCCAGGGGGAGATGCACCAGCCGCCGCCGCAGGTCGGCAGGCCCGCGTCCCGGATCGCGAGCATCGCGCCGATCACCAGCCCGCCGCCGGCGCTGTCGCCCGCGATGATGATCCGGTTCGGCTTGATGCCGGTTTCGAGGAGGTAACGGTAGGCGGCAACGGTGTCGTCGACCGCGGCGGGGAACGGATGCTCCGGCGCCAGTCGATAATCCACCGCCAACACCTTCACCCCAGACGCTCGGCCGATCTCCGCCACCATGTGGCGGTGGCTGTCGAGCGAGCCGATGACGTAGCCGCCGCCATGGACATACAGGATGGCGGCGTCGGTGGCGGCGCCGGGAGTCGCGGTCCATTCCGCCTTGGCGCCGTTGGCGTTGACGGGGGTGACGGTGACGTCGGAGGGCAGGCCGAAGGCGAGGCCGCGGGCATCGCTGTTGGCGCGCAACTCGGAGATTTCACTCGGGCGCGGGCGCTTGGCGATCGCTTCCCGGATCGCGAGAATTTCTGGGTCGGCCATTCTGTTTCCTCTATCCGCCGTTGGTAGGGTTGGGGACAGAGTGACGCGGTTGGGCGGTGGGTCAAGGGTTGGGGGAATAGTGGTTTCAGATCGGGACGATGCGCAGTCCGAGGTGTTCGGCCATCGGATCGAAATCGCGGTCATCATGCAGGAGCGCATGACCCCCAAGCAGGCAGAAGGTTCCGATGATCATGTCGATCGTCTTGCGGACCGTGATGCCCCTGGCGCGCAGCAGACGATAGTTCCGGGCGGCCTGCACCGCGATGGTGGGGTCGAGCATCGGGGCAATGGCGAAGGCGCGGAGGGCACGTTCGATCCGGGCGGCGTGCGCGTCATCCCGGGCGCCTTGCAGGACCTCCAGCAAGATCAGGTCACCGATCAGCACCTGGTCATCGTCTTCGGCGACCAGCGCGCGCAGCCTGAGTAGCGGCGCGGTAGCCTGACCCCGCAATTGCGCGATCCAGACCGAGCTGTCGACGACGATCAACGACCGGCGGCCCGACCCTCTCGCATTGCTGGCAGATCGCCTTCCCACCCGAGGCTAGCCAGGTCGGCGAGGGCATCCATGCGCTCGCGGTGCAAGACAAGGCGGCGCAAGGCTTCCTCGACCGTGGCTTTCTTGGTGGTGAGCCCGGTCGCGGCCATGGCCTTGGTCAGAAGGTCGTCGTCGATGTCGATGTTTGTGCGCATGTCGGGGCGTGTGTATCAGATCGACGGATTATACACATAATGGTGTTGGCCGTCCACGACGGTACGTGATTGGGAAATCGCGGTGACTGGGTGGCGATGGCCCGCTCGGTCAGGTCAGCGTGGTGTGCTAAACTCGCCTCGGACTTTGATTGGCCCTCATTCTATAGGGGTGCGTTGTCCTGGCAGGACTGGTATAACCGTCATGAGGATCCGTTGAAGGACATCATTGTCGTTGGCGGCCCCAATGGTGCAGACAAGACCACCATGGCCAAGGAACTACTGCCGAACAAACTCGGCCTGTTGGAGTTCGTCAACGCGGACAACATCGCTCTCGGCCTGTCGCCCTTCAATCCGGAAGGTGCCGCGGCATCCGCCGGCCGGGTCATGCTTGGCCGTATCCACGAATTGGCGAAAGCCGGCCAGAGCTTTGCGCTGGAGACGACTTGCGCGGGCCGGGGGCACATTCGCTTCCTCCGCCAATCTCAGAATGACGGTTGGCGTGTGATGCTCATCTTCCTTTGGCTACACCACTCCGAACTCGCCGTCCAGCGCGTAGCCAAGCGCGTGGCGGAAGGCGGACACAACATCCCCAGCGCCATCATCCAACGACGATATTGGGCCGGACTTCGTAACCTGTTCGCGCTCTATCTTCCCCTGGCGGACACAGCCCAAATCTACGATAATTCCGATAGTGACGGTCACCTGCTCGCAAGCAAAACGCGACAGAACGGCCTCTACATCCACGACCCGTCACGCTGGGCACGCATGGAAAGGGCAGCGAATGAAGAACCTGACAGTTCGTGAACTGCTCGACCTCGTCGACAGCGCGATGAAGACCGTCGTTGCCCGGTTCAAGGCCGAGCGTGAGGCGGCTGAGAAGGCGCAGCGGGAGCAGCCGCCTCAGCCAGACCCCGCCACCTGATCAGCACCAGCCCAAGTCATGGGAGGGGCCGAGCCTTCAAAACCCCCGCCCCCTCCATCAACCCTACCCAACCTCATCCGAGATCGGCAGCACCTCCCGCGTCCGGACGACCTTCGTCCCCCAGACCCGGTCAAACTCCGCCACCAATTCCCGGATGATCGGTCCGCCCGTCACCGTCTCCAACGCCGCGAGCGTATCGAAACGATAATGCGCGCAGTGCACGGACGGATCCTGCTGGCTCCACCCGCGCCAAGCCGAACGCACACCGAATGCCTTCACAGCATCGGGCAGATGTTCCGTCCGATACCAATGGTCGAAGCGCTCGCGATCGGCCGCATCAGCGACCGTCGCGCGCACCACCAGCCAGGCGCCTGCCATCTCTCAGGCCTTCGCGTACTTGCCGGTCAACTGCTCGGTTGGCCCTTCGAGGCCCTTTTCCTTGCGATCCTGCCGAGTCTCCCGCGACCAGGTGCGCTTCAGGTCATCCCGAATGTTGAACTTCAACCGCCCGAGGCCCTGCACTTCCAGTTCCACCACGTCGCCATCCATGAAGCTGGAAAGCCCGCGATGGTTCGTCCCGGTGGCCAGGATATCGCCAGGTTCCAGCACGTGAACCGAGCTGGCCCATTCGATGCAGCGCGCGATCTGGTGCGCCATATCGTTGGTGTTGAAGTCCTGCTTGCACTCCCCGTTCACCCACAGCTTCACCGGCAGGTTCTGTGGGTCGGCGATCTCGTCCTTCGTCACCAGGAACGGCCCGATCGGGCAGAACGTCGCGCGGGACTTCATGGCGAAGAACCCGGCGGACGGCAGGCCGCGGGCCGAACCATCGATGAAGTTCATGTAGCCAAAGATATGATCCATCGCGTTGGCGGCTGAGACATTGTCCGCCCGCTTGCTGATGACCAGGGCCATTTCGGCCTCGCCTTCAAAGATCGTGGCGGGCTCATCCGGCAGGACCATCGTGTCGCCCGGCCCGATCACCGCGGTCGCCGCCTTGTGGAAGGCGTTGATCTGCGGCTTCTTCGGCAGGGTGCCGTTCTCCATGTAGTTCACCGCCATGCAGACGATGTTGCCGGGCTTCGGTACCGGCGGGCGGATGCGGACACCGGCCAGGGGCACGCCGGCGCCGGCGGCCGCGGCGGCTTCCAGCTTGCCGCGATAGGCATCGAAGCGCGCGATCAGGCCGGACATCAGGTCGCCCGGACCCGTGTGCGGAATGTCGGCCACGACGGCGGAGACGTCGACGATGTTGTCGCCCTTCACCACGCCGAGTTTGAAGTCATTGAAGAATGCGAGTTTCATTGACGGTTCCCTCCTGCGAAACGCCCCCATCGGTCAGAACGGAGGCGTGATTCCGCCAACCCTACTCCCCGGTCAGGTCTCGCAGCAACGGCATGGCATCGCGGGCGAACCATTCGATTTGTTCGTTGCGCTGTTCGTAGGGGCCGAGCAGGTCCAACGCGATGTGGCGGACGCCGGCTGCGTAAAACGATCGGATCGTTTCCGCCACCTGCTGGGGTGTCCCGAGGGCGCAGTAGCGTTGCGCGGCCTTGCGGAAATCCATGGCATATCGGACCGACAGCGTCTCGGTCGCGCGGTCGAGCGCTTCCTCGTACGTTTTGTCGAGCCTAGTGAAGAGCAGATGCCCGGTGCCGAAGGGGATGGTGCCCCGCCCCGCCTGTTCCGCCGCCGCGTCGATCGTGGCGAGCGCGGATCGATACATGTCGGGAGAGATCACATAGGCCAGGAACCCGTCGCCGAGGCGACCGATGCGGCGCAGGGCGGGCTCCTTCCTTCCGGCGAACCAGATTGGCGGGCCGCCGGGTTGGCGCGGCGGCGGACGCATCGGCACGTCCTGGAACGGGCCGTAGAACTTGCCGTGGTGGTTGACGGCCTCGCCGCTGAAGAACTTCCGCAGTACCTGCACGCCTTCGGACAGCCGAGCGCCGCGTTCGTTATGGGGCACGTCGCAGGCGGCGTATTCGTTGGGGAATTCCCCGCCCACGCCGACTCCCAGGATGAACCGGCCCTCGGTCAGGTGGTCCAGCGACAACACCTGCTTGGCGACCGGCGTCGGATGGCGCAGTGGCAGCAGCAGGACCGATGTCCCGAGCGTGAGCCGCCGGCTGACAACAGCCGCCTGCGCCAGTTGCAGCATCGGGTCCAGGATGGGGATCGGGAAGGAGATATGATCGCCCGCCCACAGCGAGTCATAGCCGCACCGGTCCACAAGCTGCACGAGATCGACCAGCTCATCGATCCGCGGCAGCCAGGGGCCGGTCGTGGGTTCGGTGCGGCGGTGGATGGTCTGAAGCCCGATCCGCAGGCGCGTATCAAGAACGAGGGTCATGCGTGAAGCCCGATCTGTCGCTGGTCCGAGAACGCTAACCCCGAACCAGGCGGCCGTCACGCAGGCTCAGAACGGATCGCCTTCGATCAGCTTCTTCAGGCGGGCGGGCTTGGGCAGGATCAGGTAGCCGGCATCCAGGATCACCAGCCCGGATTCCCGCCAGGTCCGCAATTGCTTGTTGATGCTTTCCCGCGTGGCGGCGACCAGGTTGCTCAGATCCTTCTGCGACAGCTTCAGGTCGATCCGCAGCCCGGCCTCCGTCGGCCGCCCGTAGTCGTCGCCCAGCTTCAGCAGCACGCGGGCGAGGCGGACGGGCAGGTCGAACAGCGCGATATCCTCCAGCGCGACCGAGGTCCGGCGGAGGCGTTCGCACAGGATCGCCAGCAGGCGGGCGGTCAGGTCTTGGTTGCCCAGCACGAAAGGCAGGAAGTCGCGGCGTTCGAGCACCAGCAGGTTGGTTTCCTCGATCGCCGTCGCGTCGGCGCTCCGGGGCTTGCCGTCGAGCAGGGCGATCTCGCCGAAGACCTCACCGGGGCTGATGACGTTCAGCGTCACCTCCTTCCCGTCGGCCGAGACGGTGCTGATCCGCACACGCCCGGTCAGCACCGCCATCATCGCGGTGCCGGGGTCGTCCTTCTGGAAGATCGTCTGACCACGGCGATAGCGATGCTCGATCGCCATGGCCAGGATCGCGTCGAGTTCGTCCGGGGTCATCGCCGCGAACAGCGGTGAACCCATCAGCGCGGTGCGGCGCGCGTCGCGACCGAGTCTGGCCAAGCCCGTATCCCCTTTTTTGACACCATGCCATGCGACGGGACGCGGCGGTAGTGGGCGGACACACCGTGCTTGCCTGGACAGCGCCGCATTCGGGTGGTGAAACCGATCATCGCCGGGGAATATCTCCGGGCGACAGGCGTCTGAACGGATGAAGCGCGGGACAGGGCAGGGCAAGGCCGATAGCGAACCAGAATCGCCGGACGGTGGCACCGATGGCGCGCGCCCGACCCTGCTCGGGCGCGACCCGATGAACACGTCCGACGACCTGGCACGGGTCGAGGCCTGCATCCCCGCATTGCGGCGCTACGCCTGGTCGCTATTGCGCAGCCGGGATGACGCCGACGACCTGGTGCATGACTGTCTGGCACGTGCGCTGGACAAGCTGCACACAAGACGGGACGACGCGGACGTGAGGGCCTGGCTGTTCACCATCCTGCACAACCTGTTCGTCAGCCAGCATCGGCGGCGGCGCACCCGCGCCGGCACCATTCCGTTGGAGGAGGAGCACGCGAACGCTGCCTCCCGCCCCGCCACCCAGGAAGACCAATTGCTCTGGCGGGACATGCTGCGGGCGCTGGAGCGCCTGCCCGAGGAACAGCGCAGCGTCGTCCTGCTCGTCTCTGTCGAGGACCTCTCCTATGCCGAGGCCGCCGCCGTGCTGGGCATTCCGATCGGCACCGTGATGTCCCGCCTCGCCCGCGGGCGGGAGCGGCTGCGGGAATACACCGGCACGGAACCTCGCCCCACCCTGCGGAGGGTGAAATGAGCGGCCCGATCACCGAGGACGACCTGCACGGCTTCGTCGACAACCAGCTTGATCCGGACCGGCGCCTGCTGGTCCAGCGCCATCTGGACGAGAACCCGGCCGAGGCCGAACGAGTTGCCGCCTATCTCGCGCAGCGCCAGGCCCTGCGGGCCGCCCTCGCCTCGGCCACCGGCGGCGCCATCCCGGCCCGCCTGAACCCGCGCGTGCTGCGGGAGCAAAGGCTGTGGCGGCGGCGGATGCTGTGGCGGTCGGCCGCGGCGGTGGTCTTCGCCCTGGGCCTGGGCGGCGGCGGTGGCTGGGTGCTGCGCGGCACGCTGGCGCCGAACGAAACGGACATCGCGACCCTGGTGCGGGAAGCGGTGGCCAACCACGTTGTCTACACGGCCGATCGCCGCCGCCCGACCGAACTGGGCGAGGACCAGCGCGACGACCTGGCGCGCTGGGTGTCGAACCGGCTGAACCACAAGGTCGCCCCGCCCGATCTGTCCGACAGCGGCTTCCGCTATATCGGCGGGCGGCTGGCGGCAACGCCCGAAGGCCCGGCCGGCATGTTCATGTATCAGAACGCGGCCGGCATCAGGCTGACCGTCTTCGTCCGCCCGGACGCCAACGCGCGGAACACGCCGCTCGCGCCGGTGGAGGGCAAGCCGATGGGCGGCGCGGCCTGGATCGACAAGGGCGTCGGCTACTCGGTCGTGGCCCCGGTTCCGGCCGACGAACTGCGGCGGATCGCCGAACAGGTGAAGCGCGTGCTGGGCGGCCCCGCTTAACCCAGCAGGTTGACCCGCCCGACGTCTGGCGCACACTCCCACCCAGACCGAGGGAGGCGCGCATGACCAATCTGATCGAACTGCGTATCGATGACCGGCGACCCTTCGCCGGCGGGCACATCTTCGCCGCCACGGGGGCCTATGAGCGCCTGTCCGGGCGCGCTCTGTTTGCCGTCGATCCGCTGGCGGACGCCAACCGGGACGTGGTCGATCTGGACAAGGCCCCGCGCGACTCTCGCGGCCTGGTGCGGTTCGAGTCGGATTTCATGATCCTCAAGCCGCTCGACATGGCGCGGGGCAACCGGCGGGTCTTCTACGACTACGGCAATCGCGGCCATAAGCGGGCGTTGCAGTTCTTCAACGACGCGCCGCACAGCAACGATCCGCTCAGCCTGGCCCATGCCGGCAACGGCTTCTTCATGCGTCATGGCTACTCGGTCGTGTGGCTGGGGTGGGAGGGTGACATGCTGCCAGGCGACGGGCGCCTGGTGCTGGACCTGCCGGTCGCCACCGACAACGGAAAGCCGATCACCGGGCGGATGCGGGTGGAATTCATTCCGGACTCGCCCGGCATGGTGTGCAGCCCTTTGTCCGGCCGCTTCGCCGCGCATTCCTACCCGACCGTGTCGCGCGACACGCGCGACGCGACGTTCACCCGTCGCCGCTATCCCTATGACACGCCCGAAACCATCCCGTCCGACCAATGGTCCTTTGCCGTGCTCCAGGCCGGGATGGGGGCGGAGACGAAGGTGCCGGAGCATGCCGTCGTCCCCTCCGACTGGCACATCTATTACCCGGCCGGGTTCCAGCCGGGTTGGATCTACGAACTGCACTACACCGCGAAGGACCCCAAGCCGATGGGCCTGGGCCATGTCGCGGTGCGGGACTATGTGAGTTTCCTGAAATACGATCAGTCCGACGCCAACCCCCTGCGCGGGACCGTCAAGGCCTATGGCTGGGGCCGCTCCCAGACCGGGCGCTGCCTGCGGGACTTCGTCTATCGCGGCTACAACGCCGACGCCGCCGGCCGGCGGGTGTTCGACGGCGTGCTGCCGCATGTCGCCGGCGCGGGGCGGAAATGGCTCAACCATCGTTTCGCCAACCCGATCGTCTCAGGCGGCCAGCATTACGAGGATCATTTCAACATCGCCGATTCCTTCCCGTTCTCCTACGCGTGGTCCAAGGATCATCTGACCGGGAAGGAAGACGCCATCCTGAAACGGCCGGACACCGATCCGTTGGTCTTCCATACCCAGAGCGCAACGGAATACTGGGTCCGCCGCGGCTCGCTCGCCCACACCGACACGCAGGGCAACGACCTGCCGCAGCCCGAGACGGTGCGGCTGTATTGCTGGTCCAGTTCCCAGCACGGCGCCGATCCGCTGCTGAAGGGACCGGCGAGCGGGATCGGGCAGCATTTCTCCAACAACGTGGCCACGTCGATGTTCTTCCGCGCCATGCTGGTGGCGATCGATGATTGGGCAACGAAGAAGCTGGACCCGCCGCATAGCCGCATCCCCAACCGTGAAGACGGCACGCTGGTCGACTACGCCACCTGGCGGAAGCAGTATCCGTCCATCCCCGGATCGGCCGTCCCGGTGGAGGCCAATCCGCTGACCCTGCTCGACTTCGGCCCGGAAGCCGACAAGGGCATCCTGACCGAGCCGCCCAGGGTCGCCGGCCGCAACGACCTGACAGGGCCAGGCCCGCGCTATACCGTGCTGGTCCCGTCTGTCGACTCCGACGGCAACGACATCCCCGGCGTCCGCGCCCCCATGGTCCAGGCGCCGCTCGGCACCTACACCGGCTGGAACCCCCGCGCCCGCGGCTATGGCCATGGGATGCAGTGGCGGTTCGAGGGGTCCTATATCCCGTTCCCCGAGACGCCCTCGGAACGCGCCGCGACCGGCGATCCCCGGGCCTCGATCCTGGAACGCTATCCCGACAAGGCCGCCTACAAGGCTGCGATCGGAGCCGCCGCGCGCCAACTGGTGGCCGAACGCCTGATGCTGGAGGAAGACGTCGCCCGCTGCGAGGACGCCGCCGGGGACTGGGGCCGGCCGCGCCACTCGGTCCTGTCGCTGTGATCGACCCGGCCTTTCTGTTCGGCCCCGGGCGTGCCCGCCGGCCGAACGTGATGGCCCGTCACCATGTCGTGGTGTCCGGCCATTACTGGGCGTCCCAGGCGGGCATGCAGGTGCTGGAGGCCGGGGGCAACGCGGTGGACGCGGGTGTGGCAACGGGCCTGGCGATCGACGTGCTGGAAAGCCAGTTCGTGGGCTTCGGTGGCGTCGCGCCGATCATGGTGCGGGTCGGCGGTCAGGTTCACACGATCTGTGGTGTCGGCCCCTGGCCCGCGGCGGCCGATATCTCTCTGTTCCATCGCCAATACGGCGGCGCCATTCCCGATGGGCTACTGCACACCGTCGTCCCCGCCGCCCCCGGCAACTGGATAGAGGCCCTGCGCCGCTGGGGCACCATGTCCTTCGGGCAGGTCGCAGCCGCCGCGATCCGTTCCGCCCGCGACGGCTTCCCCGTCTATCCCTTCTACCACGAGATCATAGCCTCAAAAGTCCAGGAGATCGGGCGCTGGCCCACCACCGCCGCGATCTATCTCCCCAACGGCAAGCCGCCCGAGGTCGGGTCGGTCTTCGCGCAGCCTGATCTCGCCCGCACGCTGCAATACATGGCCGATCAGGAACAGGCGGCGGGCGGGGACCGGCTTTCCGGCCTGAACGCCGCCCACGACGCCTTCTACCGCGGCGACATCGCCCAGATGATCGCACGCCACCAGCGGGAGAACGGGGGCTGGCTGTCGGCCAAGGACCTCGCCGGCTTCCGGGCCCGTGTCGAGGCACCTGTCCATACGCGCTTCCAGGGCTACGACATGTATGGCTGCGGCGCCTGGTCGCAGGGACCGATGGTGCTGGAGGCGCTGAACATCCTCTCGGGCTTCGACCTGCGCGGGATGGGGCACAATTCCCCGGCCTATGTGCATGCGGTGACGGAAGCGCTGAAACTCGCCGCGGCCGATCGGGAAGCCTATTTCGGGGACCGGGATTTCGAGGACGTGCCGGTCGCCGCCCTGCTGTCCGCCGAACACGCGGCGGCCCGCCGGACGCTGCTGGACCCGGCGCGGGCCTGGCCCGGATTGCCGCCGGCCGGTGTGGTCGGCAACCGCGCGCCCGCCGCTTGGCAACCCGATCCGTCCGCCGGGTCGGGGGCGGAACTGGTGGGGGAAAAACCCGCCACGTCGTTCCTGTGCGTGATCGACCGCGCCGGAGACGTCTTCGCCGCGACGCCCAGCGACGGCACGATCGGCGGCCCTGTCGTGCCGGGAACCGGGATCACGGCGTCGATGTGGGGGTCACGGGGCTATTCGGGCCTCGATCACCCCGGCCGCGTCGGACCAGGCCGGCGCCCGCGCATGTCCGCCAATCCCGCGATCGCGGTGCGGGAGGGGGAGGTGGTGATGCCCTTCGGCTCTCCCGGCAGCGAGGTCCTGGGACAGGCGATGCTGCAAGGCTTCCTGAACCAGGCGGTGTTCGGGATGGACCCGCAAAGCGCGGTGGAGGCGCCGCGCTTTGCCAGCTACTCCTGGCCCGAGTCGACCTTGCCACACACCTATCGCCCGGGCGTGCTGTGCGTGGAGGAGGATGTGGGCGCCGGCGTCGGGGATGCGCTGACGGCGCTGGGCCACCAGGTGCAATGGTGGCCGGCCCG
Source organism: Acetobacteraceae bacterium UBA6159 (assembly GCA_002422345.1). Lineage (GTDB taxonomy): Bacteria > Pseudomonadota > Alphaproteobacteria > Acetobacterales > Acetobacteraceae > Rhodopila. The sequence goes on along the minus strand of DIUL01000046.1, from coordinate 5,091 downwards.
GAAGTATCTGGCGGGATCGGTGGTCACGATCCGCCACGACCTGACGACCGACGTGCGCTGGGCCGGGGCTGACCCGCGCCGGTCCGCCTACGCCATCGGCTGGTAGACGGATGGTGGGGGCAATCGCATCTGGCCGCTAGCCGTCATGGGCGGGTTCGACCCGCCCATCGCCAGGCACGCAGGTGGTTGGACTCTCGCGCAAACACCATCGAAGGCGTCCCTGGCGATGGCCGGGTCAAAGCCCGGCCATGACGGAAAGCGGCCAAATGCCACTAGCCGGGGGGATAGCTGAGCGCGCCCCGCCATCCATCCCCGGTCCGGCGGCTACTCCGCCGCCTTCGCCCGCATATTCGCCAGCCGGTCGATCTCCGCCTGCACGGCGGCCGAGGACTGGCCGGTGAACTCCGCGTGGTGGTCCCGCGCGTAGTCGTAGCTTTCCGTCCGCCATTCCCGCGAACCCTGGAATTGCGGGTGAACATAACGGGCCATCAGCTCGTAGTGACGCTTCGTCTGTTCCCAGTCGGCCCAGTTATGCGCCAGCTCCATGATCACGCCGAACCCGCCGGAGCCTTCCAGCAGCCGGTTGATGAAAGCGATGGCATCATCGGGGGTGCCGACGCAGGCCATCCCGCTCTCAATCATGTACTGGTAACGATCGGTGATATCAGCCGGAACGATCGGGAAGGTCGCGACGTCACGGAAATAGTCGCAGAAGTGATCGAGGCCGTACTTCACGTTCTCCCGCGCTTTCTCCCGCGTTTCCGCGACATGCATCAGCGTCACGAGCCGCCAGTTGTCGCGGTTCGGCACATGGCCATGCGCCCGCGCGGTGTCGGCATACAGCGCCCAGTTCGACTTGTGATGCTTCAGCGCATCGTCGCTGGTCCCGCCGATCGAGAGCATGCCGATCCCGTGCCGCCCCGCTGCCAGTGCCCCGGCCGGGGAGCGGGAGGCGGCGACCGCCATCTCCATCATCGGGCGGGTATAGGGCGGCAGTTGCAGGCGGGCGTCGTCCAGCGTGTACCAGTCGGTCTTCTGGTTGATCGTCTTGCCCTTCATCAGGTCGACGATCACGTCGAGCGATTCATTCATCATCCGCCGCTGGTCGGACGGGTCGATGCCGATCTTCTTCGCGTCATGCACCAGCGATCCTGGCCCGACGCCGAAGATCGCTCGGCCGCGCGTCTGGTAGTCAAGCTGCACCATCCGGTCCGCGAGGATGAACGGGTTGTGGTAGGGCAGCGACACCACGCCCGTGCCCAGCCGGATATGACGGGTGCGTTCGGCGGCGGCGGCGATGAACACCTCGGGGGATGAAATGATTTCGAAGCCGCCGGAATGGTGCTCTCCGATCCAGGCCTCGCTGTAGTTCAGCCGGTCGATGTGCTGCACCAGTTCCATGTCGCGTTCCAGCGCCAGGATCGGGTTCTGCGACAGGTCATGGAACGGCGCGAGGAAGATGCCGCTGCGCAAATAGGTCATGATCGGAGTGCTCCGGTTACGATGAGAGGCATGCTACTGCTGAGTAGCCTATACTGACAATCGGTAGGTTTCGCCGTCCCGCACGATTTTTCCGGCCGTGGCGCCCGCGAAATGGGTGCCGATGACCAGGCAGGGCGTGTCGGCCAGGCGCTCGAACATGATCCGCCGGGTGCGGATGCCCTGCTCCGGGTCGCTATCGGCCAGCGTGGACCATTCCGGATGCGCGATCTGGCAGGGGTGGTGCATGAAGTCGCCGGTGATCAGGGCCGTTTCGCCCTTGGACTCGATCATCACGCTGACATGGCCGGGCGTATGGCCAACGGTCGGGATCAGGCTGATCTCGGGGCTGATGCGGTGATCGCTGTCCACCAGCAGCGCGCGCCCGGCCTCCACGATCGGGACCACCGAGTCGCCCATCACGTATTTCATGTCTTCCCGCGTGGTGGAGGACAGCCAATGTTCATACTCGGTCCGGCCCATCAGGTATTTCGCGTTGGCGAAGGTCGGCACCCATTTCCCGTCCACCAATTTTGTATTCCAGCCGACATGATCGACATGGAGATGCGTGCACAGGACGGTGTCGATCGAGTCCGGCGGGAAGCCGGCCGCGGTCAAATCGTCCAGGAACGGACCCGAGCGGTTGTTCCAATGCGGGATTTTGCGGTGGTCCTTGTCGTTGCCCAGGCAGGTATCGACGATGATCCGCTGGCCGTTCGCCTCGACGATGAAGCTGTGGATGCTCAGGCGCAGGCGGCCGTTTTCATCCGCGAAGTGCGGTTGCAGCCAGGTGATCGGCAGCACCGCTTCCGGCGTTGCCTGCGGCAGCAGGAAGCGGCTGCCGCCGGTTGCTTCCAGTTCCACCACCTTGGTGACGGTTACGTCGCCGATGCGCCATTTCATGGTCGGGGTCCCTCCTGTTCATCGCAGACTAGGGACGCGGCGCCTGGTTGGCGAGAGCGCGGGGGGCCTTGCCCTCTCTCGCCGCAGCGCAGCATGATCCATTCCGCAACCAAAAGCGGGGTCACCATGGATCAGCAATATCTTGCGGCACTGGCGCGTTCGGCGGGGCTGGAAAAGGCGCTCGCAGAGTTTCCCGATGACGTTGCCGCCGCCGCGGCGCAGGCGCTGGACACAGCCGGCGCGGTGCAATTCCCGACCGATCCGGCCGTCGAGCCGTGGCCGCCCATGCAAGCGGGGATCGGTCTATGAGCGAACTGCATTGGATGACCGCCGTCGAGGCGTCTCGTGCCTTCGCGGCGAAGACGCTTTCCCCGGTCGAGTACCTGTCCGCGCTGTTGAAGCGCATCGACGCCCTGGACCCGAAGCTGCATGCGTTCATCCGCCTGGATGCGGACGCGGCGATGGCGGCGGCCAAGGCGGCGGAGGCGGAGATCGTCGCCGGCCGCATCCGCGGGCCTCTGCATGGCGTGCCGGTTGGGGTGAAGGACATCATTGATGTCGCCGGCCTGCCGACCACGGGGCATTCCAAGATCCTGGTCGACAACATCGCGAAGACCGATGCGGTCGTGATTCAGAAGCTGCGCCAGGCGGGCGCGATCATGATCGGCAAGCTGTCGACTCATGAATTCGCGATCGGGGGGCCGAGCCATGATTTGCCGTTCCCGGCGGCAAGGAATCCTTGGAATCCGGATCATCATCCCGGTGGGTCTTCTTCCGGGTCTGGCTCGGGTGTCGCGGCTGGACTGTTTCCGATGGCCTTGGGCACGGATACCGGCGGATCGGTCCGCAATCCTGCCAGTGCGTGCGGGATCGTCGGGTTGAAGCCGACCTATGGGCTGGTGTCCCGGCGCGGGGTCTTTCCGTTGTCGTATACGCTGGATCACGTCGGGCCGCTGACGCGCACGGTGGCGGACAATGCCCTGATGCTCGACACCATCGCCGGGTATGACCCGGAGGACCCGGGCAGCGCCGCCACCCAGTCCTGTTATTTCGGTCGTCTGCTGGGCCGGGGCGTGCGGGATTTGCGGATCGGCTTCGTCCGTCATTTCCATGAGAAGGACATGCCGGCGCACCCCGAGGTGACCGCCGCGCTGGAAGACGTCGCGCGCGTGCTGCAGGCGGAGGGGGCGGAGGTCCATTCCGTAACGCTGCCCTCGCTGAACGAGTTCTCCGGCATCAATCGGGTGATCCTGGGCAGTGAGGCCTGGTCGATCCATGCCCCCTGGCTGCGCACCCGTCCCGGTGACTACGGCAAGCTGGCGCGTCGTCGCCTGATGCCGGGCGCCTTCATCAACGCGGGGGACTATGTGAGTTCCCAGCGGCGGCGGTTGCAGTTGATCGCGGCGGTCGAGGACGTGATGCGGGACTACGACGTCCTGATGTGCGCGAGCTCGATGGACCCCGCGAGCAACATCCATGACGACGTGGAGACGAATCGCACCTATCCGCGGCAGGCGCGCACGCCGTTCAACACCACCGGCCATCCGGCGATCGCGATGATGTCGGGCCTGGCGTCAACCGGGTTGCCGACATCGGTGCAGTTCGTGGGCCGTAACTTCGACGAAGCCACGGTGTTCCGCGTGGCGGCGGCGTATGAGCGGGCGACCAATTGGGCGAGCCGCAAGCCGCCGATCGGGTAGGCAACGGGACCACCGGCGGGGGAGCCTCCGCCGGTGGTATGTTGATTTTTTCGAAGCGCATTGTCTGGCCGGTGGACGGCAATATCCGAACACCAGATTGCTACGTTTTCCATATTTTCATTGCTGTAGTGGCGTACGTATTTGTACGGATGGAATGCCGGCGGTGGAGGGCATACGGTCCATATTATTTCAAATGAACTTATGGACCATACGTCATGGCGACATCATACACCTGGGTTGGCGGGGCGCTTGGCTCATGGAACGACCCTGCATCCTGGACCGGGGGAGTAGGCCTTCCGGGGGCGGACGATACTGTATTCATCACGGCGAATTCCGGGACGCCTCCCACCATCGGTTCTTCCGTCGTTCAGGGGACGGGTGCGGCGGATTTCGTGACTATGGCCGGCGTGGTCATTCTTGATGGGGCATTTGCCCTGGATGAAGTGTTATTGCAGGTCTTCTTCAGATATTCGCCGCTCGCGGGACACTTGAACATCGGTACGGGAAGCAGCCTTACCGGACGGACTGTGACAGGCCTTAATGACAACTCCGTGGTGGTTGATGGTGGCTCCCTGCATCTGACAGAGAGCTTAAGCGTGGGCGGCGGGACGTTCGTTTTCCGCAATGGCGCGACGGTCGACGTCGGCACCCTGCATGCCAATGCGGGCATGATTGTCCTCGATAGTACGTCGAGCCTGACAGTCGGAGCACCTGGGCAAGGCATTGCCGGCACGATCGTGGTGGGTGCCGAGGGCGTCCTGAACGCCGATACTGGCGTGGAATTCGTGATGCGATCTATCATCAACGATGGAACCATCCTGGGTAGCACATGGTACGTGCCAACGGGGAGCCTGATCATCAACAGTGGCGTCAACAACAGGCTGATCGTTGGCGGTCATATACGGGCAGACGAAACATCTCCGGCGTTCATCAATAACGGAACGATCGAGAGCGGGACCTACAGCGAGATAACGGGGGTGTCCGGTCCTGGGACCCTTGCCTTGTCGGG
>DIUL01000110.1 GCA_002422345.1 Acetobacteraceae bacterium UBA6159 | reverse complement strand
ACACCGGTCGTCGCTTCATCGGCATTGAACAGGACCCGGCGTTCTTCACCGCCGCCAAGCTGCGGGTGGAGGGGTAAGCCGATGCATGATGGCAACAGGCGACAGGCATTCGACGCTGCCAACGGGTCCCGTACCTTTCATGACGCCCAGGGCGTGATGTCCATCCGCCACCTGACCGAAACCGACCTCGCCCGCAGGTGGCGGATGAGTGAGCGAACGTTGCAGGCCTGGCGCTGGAAGAAGATCGGACCGCCATACCTGAAGGCGATGGGTCGGGTCTTGTATCGCCTCGCGGATATCGAAGCATTTGAGACCGAACGTTTGCAGTGTGGAGACCGGTGATGACTGAGTACGTTACGACCATCGCGATCCATCAGGCGGTCAAGGGCCGGGAAGAAGAAATTCTCGACGCGCTCGGTGTAGATTGGCGCGCCGGTCGTCCGCACGTCAATTGCCCTTACCGAGACCACGTCGACGACAACGCCTCCTGGCGCTGGGACTCCAAACACTCAAAGGCCTTCTGCACCTGCACCAAGGCCGGCAGCATCTTCGATGTGGTGATGAAGGTTCAAGGCTGCGACTTCGACGCTGCCAAGCTCCGCGTGGCCGGGTTCCTCAGCCGACCCGACCTGATCCGTACCAAGAATGATGGCCAGGGCAAGCGGACAGCCTACCAGGCCACCGACGCGGCCAGCCTGCTGGGCGCACCCGCCGACCGCCGCGACGACAGCCTGCCCGTTGCCTATCTCGCCCACCGCCTCGGTGTCGCCATGGATGCGGTCCCGCTGCCCTCCACCGCCATGGTCGGTCTGAAGGCGCTCGGCTACTACGACCCACCGCCGGCAGGATCAAAGGCGAAGCCGAAGCTGGTGGGCGACTACCCCTGCGCGGTGTTTGCCATCATCGCCGCCGACGGCCGGAGCCACGCGCATCGAATTTACCTGGCGCCTGACGGTGCCGGCAAGGCGGACCTCGGCCCTGGCCCCAACGGACGGCCGCGCGAGCCTAAGAAATCGGCGAAGCTGACCGGCGAGACCCCGATCGCGGGCTGCGCGGTGTTGTGGGGCGATCCTCGCACGGCCACGCACATCATCGTGACCGAAGGGATAGAAACCGGCGCCGCCGTCGCCCTCGCCTTCTCCGCCGAGATCAAGGCCGGGCAGGTCGCCGTCGCCGCGGCCATCTCGGCGGTCGGCATGGAAGCATTCCAGCCCTACGACGCCACGCTGCAACTGACGATCGCCGCCGACCGGGATGAAGGCTCGAAGGCCAACGGTCGGCCCGGGTCGCGACGCGGCGAGGAGGCGGCGCGCACGCTGGGCCTCAGGCAACATGAAGAACGCCTGGTCGGCATCGCCATGCCCGGTCATGCGGGCGAGTCAGTCGACTGGCTGGACGTGCTGGCTCGTGATGGCATCGACGCGGTGCGCCAGGGCATCGAGGCAGCTGTGCCATTTGAGCCGACGCCGACGGAGAAGGAGTATGTGGCTTCGGGCCACAGTCGTGCCGAGGAACTGCGCGCCATTGCCAGCGCCTATCCGCTGCCAGCGATGGACACGATCTCGCTCCGATATGACTACACGGCCGCCGGAAAGGTGAAGGTCCACAAGGTCATCAGATGGGAAGCTGACCCGGAATCCGGCCGGAAGGAACCGGTCATGGTACCGGTGGCCACGCCGTTCGGTATCCCGGCCCGGCTGCGCCACGCTGATCAGGCGGATGCCTATGGCTTGCGCTGCGTCGTCCAGGACATGAACGGCGAACCGCGCGATATCGACTTCGACCGGGCGGGCCTGCCCAGGATGGGAGCCTCGGAGATCAGGTCACAGCTGTTCAGCGCCGGCCTGCGCACCGAGGACGACGGCGAAATGATCGCGGTGCAGTGCCTGAAGGCCGCCGACCCCGAGCAGGAAATCCTCATTGTGCAACGACCCGGCTGGCATGAGATCGAGGGTTTTGCCGATCCAATCTTCGTGACGCCGGGCGGGCTCGTCATTGGCGCTCCGAAGGGGATGTCGCTCGAACTGGCGGCGAATGCACGAATGGCACCCTCTGCGGCGAAATCTGGAACAATGGAGGGGTGGTACGGAGCGGTCGACGCTGCGACGAAGGTTCCTGGCTGCGAGCACTGGATCCTCGGCGTGCTGGCGGGGTTCGTCGGACCGATCGCGGCGCTGGCTCACCTCGATACGTGCGGGATCAATTTGTCCGGACTGTCTTCGGGCGGCAAGACGCTGGCGCAGCGGCTTGCGGTGTCGGCGTGGACTTCGCCGATCTTGGGGACCGGTCTCCTGCAGTCCTTGAGGACCACCGAAAACGCACTGGAACATCTGGCGCGTGCCAGCAACGGCACGGTCCTGGCACTGGATGAAGCCGGGCATGTCGACGGCAAGGCTGTTGGTCGCATGGTCTACAGCATCGCGTCAGGCATCGACAAAGCGCGTTCCACGCTGAACGCGGGACTACAGGATCGCCGGACCTGGTCCACATTCGCCCTCCTCTCTGGTGAAAGCTCCCTGGAGCAGAAGGTGATGAGTGAGGGTGGCACCTGGATGGCGGGCATGGCGGTCCGCATCATCGATGTTGACGTCAACGGCGTAAACCGTGCCGTGGCCCCCGCCACGCTGGCGGCGATCGAACAAATCTATCGCCATCACGGCCATGCCGGACCGGCCTTTGCGGCTGGTCTCATCGCCGAAGGATATCATCACGAACCTGATGAACTGCGGACGACGGTGCTGGCCGCAGCCCAGACCATAGCCGGGCAAGGTGCGGACAGCGCACGAATTCGGGCCGCCACGCCCCTCGCACTGCTGCAGGTGGCTGGGACGTTGGCCAAGCGGTTTGGCTTGCTGGATGAAGCTGTCC
>DIUL01000081.1 GCA_002422345.1 Acetobacteraceae bacterium UBA6159 | reverse complement strand
CGGGCGCGCCAGTTTCCCTACCATGTCAGCGACAATGACGGGTCTTGATGGTATGATCCCATCATGAGCAGCGCATTGCAGAAGCCCTGGACCCTGGACGAATTCCTCGCATGGGAGGAACGCCAGGAAGCGCGCTACGAATTCGATGGATTCGGTCCGGTGGCGATGACCGGCGGGACCGAGGCGCATGAAGGGATCGGCACGCGGTTGCGGACGATTCTGGACAACGCCCTCCGCGGCACACCCTGCCGCGTGCGCGGCCCGACCATGAAGATCCTGGCCGATGGTCACATCCGCTACCCCGATGCCTTCGTCACCTGCGGCAAGACCCACCGGGACAGCATGGTCGCCGCGGAACCTGTCGTGGTGTTCGAGGTCCTGAGCCGCTCCACCTCCCGCACCGACCGCATCCTGAAGCTGCGTGAGTACGGCGCGACGCCCTCGATTCGCCGCTATGTGATCCTGGAGCAGAACGCCATCGCCGCCACCGTTCTGACCCGCGTGGCCGATGCCTGGAACACAACGGTCCTGACCGGGGACGATCTGCTGGCGATGCCGGAAATCGGCGTCACCCTCATGCTCTCGGACGTCTACGCGGATATCGAGATGCCGGCCGACGACGCACCCGAGGATGAGGGTGGCTGATCAGAACTCCACGTCGAGTTCGTCGATCTGCTCCGGTTCGCGCTTGGCCGCGGCGAACCATTCCCGCATCGGTGCCCAGGCCATGATCTGTCGGCAGAATGCCTCACACACCTCATCCTGGGCGACGTCATAGCTGCGGAACCGGGTCACGACCGGGGCGTACATCGCATCCGCGATCGTCGGCGCCGCGCCGAACAGATAAGGCCCCTTCGACAGCGCGAGGCACTCCCGCCAGATTTCCGTGATCCGGTCGATATCGGCCTGCACCGCCGACCAGACCGTGAACTCCGGTCGGAACAGCCGCAGGTTCATCGGCAGCGCTTCCCGCAGGTTCCCAAAGCCGGAATGCATTTCCCCGGACACCGAGCGGCACAGCGCCCGCGCCACCGGTTCGGCGGGCAGCATCCGCGCCTCGGGGAAGGTTTCGTTGAGGTATTCCGCGATCGCCAGCGTGTCCCAGACAGTCACATCCCCATGCAGCAGGCAGGGGATGCGAATCGAGGCGGACTGCATCAACAATTCCGCCCGGTTGGCCGGATCGTCGGGATCGACCACCTTTTCCTCGAATACCAGACCAGCCAGGCGGGCCAGCAGGAACCCGCGGAGCGACCAGGAGGAGTAGTTCTTGCTGCTGATCAGGAGCGTGGCTCCATTCATGGTGACATCCTCGTCGCGTCCTGTCATGCTGCGGTGCAATATAGCAGCCATGGTGCCGCCATGGCGAGCGTTAGCTGAGGGGTTCGTGATGCGACGACGCGCTGAAATCGACTTCCCTCTGACCGGGAGCATCTGACCGCACCCCATGCTGTACCAGCTCTATCAGGCGCAGGCCGATCTGATGCTGCCGCTGCGCACCCTCGCCCGTTACGGGGAAGGGATCGCGCGCGCCTGGGATCTGAATGGCTATACGCCGCCCGGCCTGCGCCACTTCGGTGCCGCATGCGGACTGATCGCCGACAGCGCGATGACTCACAAACGCCCGCCCTTCGCGATCGAGTCGGTCCGCATGGGCGACGACCTCGTGGGAGTCGAGGAAGTCATCGCCGACGACACCCCCTTTGCCTCCCTGCTGCGCTTCCGCAAGGAAACCAACGTGGTGCAGCCGCGGGTGATGGTGGTGGCGCCGATGTCGGGCCATTTCGCGACCTTGCTGCGCGGCACGGTCAACGTCCTGCTGCCCGACCACGATGTTTACATCACCGACTGGAAGAACGCCCGGGACATCCCGCTCTCGGCCGGGGTCTTCGACCTCGATGCATTCGTCGACCATCTGATCCGTTTCATGGGCGCGATGGGGCCGGGCAGTCATATGATCGCGGTCTGCCAGCCGGCGGTCGCTGCGCTCGCCGCCACCGCCGCGATGGCCGAGACCCGCGATCCCGCCATCCCGCGCAGCCTGACGCTGATGGCCGGCCCGATCGACACGCGGGTGAATCCGACCAAGGTCAATGACCTGGCCAAGTCCCGCTCGATCGAGTGGTTCGAGAAGAACCTGATCGCCAAGGTCCCCTGGCGCCACGCCGGCGCCGGCCGGAGGGTCTATCCCGGCTTCATCCAGCTCGCGGCGTTCATGAGTATGAACCTCGACCGTCATCTGCAGGCCCATCTGGGCCAGTTCCGCGCGATGGTCGGCGGGGACCGGGTGTCCGCCCGGGCGCATAAGCGGTTCTATGATGAGTACGGCGCGGTCATGGACCTGCCGGCGGATTTCTATCTGGAAACCGTCCAGCGAGTCTTTCAGGACCACGACCTGCCGCTCGGCAAGCTCACCTGGCACGGCCAGCCCGTCCGGCCGGAGGCGATCCGCCGCACGGCCCTGCTGACGGTCGAGGGCGAACGCGACGATATCTGCGCCGTCGGTCAGACGATGGCGGCCCTGGATCTGTGCCGGGGTGTGCCGAACAGCCGCAAGCGCCATCACTTGCAGACGGGTGTGGGCCACTACGGCGTGTTCAGCGGCTCCCGCTGGGCGCGGGAGGTCTATCCGCGCGTCCGGGCGATGATCCAGCTCATGAGCTAACGGGTACACGGTCATCCGGGCCCCAACCGTCATCCCGGCCTTATGCCGGGACCACCCGCGGCACGATGCTGGCGTTGGTCCCGGGACAGGCCCGGGATGACGGCGGGGAGCGGGCGGCACCAGGGGGCGGGTAACAGCCTACCCCCGCGGCGAATCAGTCCTCCTTGTACCCATACTCCGGAATCCCCTGCTCATTCCCGTAGTAACGGTAAGGCAGGAACTTCCCGCTCATGGTGATCTTCACCCGATCGCCCCGTTCGTGCGCCATCCGCTCGAACCCGAAGTCGAAGTCGATCGCCGACATGATGCCGTCGCCGAATTCCTCCTCGATCAGCACCTTCCAGGCGGGGCCGTTCACCATCACCATCTCGTAGAACCGGTACAGCAGCGGATCGGTCGGCGGCATCGGCGTGCCCGTGCCCCGCATCGGGACCTCGTTCAGCATCGCCTGTTCCGCGGCCGACAGTCCGAACAGCGCCCCGGCGTTGGCGGCCAGCGGCTTGACCAGCTTCATCTGACCCAGGATCGCGCCGACGATCAGCACATCCGACATGCCGCCGATCTCGTTGCAGATATGGCGCCAGGTCCAGCCCTTCTCCCGCTTGATGTCGAGCAGCTTCTCCGTGAGTTGGTCACGCGTCATCGCTTGCACTCCCGATGCAATGAAACCGAAATGGAAGGATCAGGCCGCCCGCGCGGCCGGTTGTCCGTGGTCGAGATAGACCACGGGCGGGTTCCGCTGGTCGTATCCCGGCGGCGGCGTGTCGCGCAGGATCACGCTGCGGCTGACCAGGAAGTCGATCAGATGGTTGCGAATGGCATAATAGTGCGGATCGTGGTGGATCTGTCCCTGCCGGCGGTCCACGGGCAGGGGATTGACCACCACCTCGGCGATCCGCGCCTTCGGCCCGTTCGTCATCAGAACGATCCGGTCCGCGAGGTAGATCGCCTCGTCCACGTCATGCGTGATCATGTAGACGGTTTGTCCCGTCTCCCGGCATATGCGGCGCGCTTCCTCCTGCAAGGTGCCACGCGTCAACGCATCGAGTGCAGAGAACGGTTCGTCCATCAGCATGATCGTAGGCTCGATCGCCAGCGCCCGGGCGATGCCGACGCGCTGCTTCATCCCGCCCGACAGTTCCGACGGCCGCTTGCCCTCGGCGCCCGCCAACCCAACGGTAGCAATGGCCTTGCGCGCCCGCTCTTCGATCTCGGCGCGCGAAGCATTCCGCCAGCGAGACGACACCGCATAGGCGACATTGCCGAGAACCGTCTTCCATGGCAGCAGGGCATGGCCCTGGAAGATCACGGCCCGGTCCAGGCTGGGGCCCGAGATTTCCTTTCCGCCGACCAGGATCGCCCCTTCGGAGGGCGTATCGAGCCCGGCCAGGATGTTCAGCAGCGTCGTCTTGCCGCAGCCGGAATGACCGATCACGCAGACGAACTCGCCCCGATCGATCCGCAGCCACAGATCCTCGAACACCGTCGTTTCACCTTTGGCGCCGGGAAACCGCTTGGCGACGCCGTCAATCGAGATCAGTTTCTCGGTCATCGCACTACTCCGGAAAGGTCACCATGCGCTGGCACCATGCCAGCACCTGGTCCAGCATCATGCCCATCACGCCGATCACCAGGATCGATGTGATGACATTCGTGATCGACAGGTTGTTCCATTCATTCCAGACGAAATAACCAATGCCCGTCCCACCCACGAGCATCTCGGCCGCCACGANNACGATCACCAGCCAGGCGATGCCGATGGAGATCCGCATCCCGGTCAGGATCGTCGGCGCCGCGGCCGGCAGGATGATGGTGAAGGCGCGCCGCAGCGTGCCGACCTCCAGCGTCAGGGCCACGTTGAGCCATTCCTTCCGCACACCGGCGACACCAAAGGCGGTGTTGATCAGCATCGGCCAGAGCGAACAGATGAAGATGACGAAGATGGACGAAATGCCGCTGTCCTTGATCGTGTAGAGCGCCAGCGGCATCCACGCCAAGGGCGAGACCGGCTTCAGCACCTGGATGAACGGATCAAGCGCCCGGTTCATGACCGGAGACATCCCGATCACGAAACCAACAGGGATCGCCACCAGCACCGCGAGGATGTAGCCCACCATCACCCGCCCGATCGAGTAGATCAGCTGGATACCGATCCCCTTGTCGTTCGCGCCTTTCACGTAGAACGGGTCGGCGAGATGCCCCAGGATCGTCCGGCCGACATCGATCGGCCCCGGCATCGCCGACTTGCCCTGCGTGGCCGACAGCCCCATCAGCTTGGCATATTCGGGGTCCATCGCCTCGGTGGCACCGGTACCGCTGACCGCGATGTGCCAGGCGCCCAGGAAGGCGCCCAGGATCAGCAGCGAAACGATGGCGCCGCGCGCGCGCAGGGAAAGGTTCACAGTCCCAGCTCCGTCAATCCCGGATGATCTTTCGGGCGGGGGCCGAGCGGCCAGTGGAACCGGCGTTCGGCGGAGGTGATCGGGAGGTCGTTGATGCTGGCCTGCCGGCGCTGCATCAGCCCGTTCGGCGCGAACTCCCACTGTTCGTTGCCATAGGAACGAAACCAGTTGCCGGCTGCGTCGTGCCATTCATAGACGAAGCGCACGGCGATGCGGTTGTCGTGGAAGGCCCAGACCTCCTTGATCAGGCGGTAGTCCAGTTCGCGCGCCCATTTCCGTTCCAGGAAGCCACGGATCGCGTCGCGGCCGGTGAAGAATTCCGCCCGGTTGCGCCACTGGCTCTCGGCCGTATAGGCCATCGCCACGCGCGCGGGATCGTGGGTGTTCCACGCATCCTCGGCAGCCCGCGCCTTGATCGCCGCGGTCTCGGCGGTAAAGGGCGGCAGCGGCGGGCGGGTCTCCGCGGTCATGGGCCTAGGCCGCCTTGCGGATCTTGAAGGACGCGAGGTACTCGTCGGCCTTCGCCGGATCGAAGGTCTTGCCCATCACCGAGAACGTCTTGGTGGTCGTCGTCGGCGGGGTCAGGCCCTGGGCGGCCATCAGGCGCTGCGCGTCGGTGGCGAGGTAGACCTGTGCCGCGACCTTCGCATAGTCGACATCGCCCTTGATCTGGCCCCAGCGCTTCATCTGCGTGAGGATCCAGACCGCGAAGCTTTCCCACGGGAACGGATCGAAATCGGCGCGGTTCGGCACGCGCTCGATCTTGCCCAGACCATCGGCGAAGGTCCCGGTCAGGATCTGCTCCACCACCGTCAGCGGCTGGTTGAGATAGTTCGGCGGAGAGATCGCGGCGGCGATGTCCTTCCGGTTCTCCGGCTTATGGGCGAAGGCGGTGGCATCGACGATCGCCCGCAGCAGCGCGCCATAGGTATTGGGCATCGCGGTGACGAATTCGCGGGAGGCGGCGAAGGCGCAGCACGGATGCCCGTCCCAGATGTTCTTCGACAGGATGTGGATGAAGCCCACGCCGTCATACACGGCGCGCTGGTTCATCGGATCGGGGCCGAGATAACCGTCGATGTTGTCGGCGCGCAGGTTGGCAACCATCTCCGGCGGCGGCACGGAGCGGATCTGCACATCGGTATCCGGGTCGATCCCGTGTTCGGCCAGGTAATACCGCAGCAGATAGTTGTGCATGGAATAATCGAACGGCACCGCGAACTTGAAACCCTTCCAGTTCTTCGGGTCGCGGTTGTCCTTGTGCTTCATCGCCAGGGTGATGGCCTGGCCGTTGATGTTCTCGATCGCCGGCACGGTGTAGGGCACCGGGTTGGAACCAACGCCCAGGGAGATCGCGAGCGGCATCGGCGCCAGCATATGGGCGGCGTCGTATTCCTTGTTCAGCGTCTTGTCGCGGATCACGGCCCAGCCGGCGGTCTTCACGACCTCCACGTCCAGGCCCTGCTTCTGGTAGAAGCCCATCGGCGCGGCCATGATGATGGGCGTGGCGCAGGTGATGGGAATGAAGCCGATTTTCAGGCTTTTCTTCTCCAGCGCGCCCGTGCCTTGGGCAAATGCCTCGGTGATCGAGCCCAACGGCAGGATCTGCGCGATGGCGGCCATGGCGGTGGAGGCGCCGACCGCCCGCAGGAACGACCGCCGCTCGACATCACGTGGGAACATCGCGCGCAGCACGCCGGCCTGCACGACGCGGCCGAAGCGGCTTTCGGGGGAGGCGACGTCGTGGTCTTCCGGCGCATGATTGCCGCCGCAGGCACAGGCGCCTCGCTTCAGGGCGTTGTTGGGATTGAGAGGATCGTCAAACAATGACATCGCTGGCTCCCGCTGGGCTGATCGGCGTTCGGGGGAGTTAACAGCAAGAGGCGTGCCAAAGCCGGAAATGACGCGGCACATGGGGCTGGGACTGGCCTGGGAGAGCGAAATTTCGTAGAAACACGAAATTCCGTGCAGGACTACGAAATATTGTGTTTACGCCCGCCACCTTCGACCAGGCCAGCGTCCCCATGCTGGTCCTGCTTCCCCATGATGACGCCATCGGGGCGGCCAATCCCGCCGCCTGCCGCCTGTTCGGCCGCGACCTGCCAACCCTGCAAGCCATGCCGGCAACCGTGCTGCATCCTGAACAACGGCCTGGCCTGGTCGTCTTCTCCGACGCCGTGATGTCCCGCGGGTCCTGGTGGACGCGGGACCTGGTGCCGCGCCATGCCTCCGGCAGGCCGCTGGAGGTCGAGTACGCCGGCAGCCTGCTGCCTCATCCGGACGGTGGACCACCTGGCATCCTGGTCGTCATCACCGACCTGATCGAGGCCCGCCGGCGCGAACTGCACCGCGAAGCCGCCTTGCACATGGCCGGTGGGCTGGAGGAATGGCTGCGCACCGACCGCGTCTTCCGCAACATCGAACGCGACAACCAGTTGATACTGCGCGCGGCGGGGGAGGGCATCTACGGCGTCAACGCCGAAGGTGTCACCACATTCGTCAATCCCGCTGCCGCTCGCATGCTGGGTTGGACCGCCGAGGAACTGGTCGGGCGCGACATGCACGCGGTCTGTCACCACACGAAGCTGGATGGTGCGCACTACCCGCACGAGCAATGCCCGATCTACGCCGCGTTCCGCGACGGCGCCGTGCACAACGTCGATGACGAGGTGTTCTGGCGCAAGGATGGCAGCCGGTTCTTCGTCGAATACACATCGACGCCCATCCGCGACCGCGGCCACCTGGCCGGGGCGGTGATCGTGTTCCGTGACATCTCGCAACGGCGGGAGGCGGATGAACGGCTGCGCCACGCCCTGGCCGAGGTCGACAGCCTGCGCCAGCGCCTGGAACTGGAAAACGCGTATCTACAGGAAGAAATACGACAGGAACACGCCCGCTTCGGCATCCTGGGCCGCGCCCCGGCGATCGAGGCGTTGCGCAGCCAGATCGACCTGGTGGCGCCGACCGGGGCCACTGTGCTGATTACCGGCGAGTCGGGCACCGGCAAGGAACTGATCGCTCGCGCGATTCACGACGCCAGCGGTCGGCGTGACCGTCCTCTGATCCGGGTGAATTGCGCCACCATCCCGCGCGAGTTGTTTGAAAGTGAAATCTTCGGCCATGTCCGCGGTGCGTTTACAGGCGCGATTCGCGACCGCGTCGGCCGGTTTGAACTCGCCGATGGCGGGACGTTGTTCCTGGATGAGGTCGGCGAAATCCCTGTCGAACTGCAAAGCAAGCTGCTGCGTGTGCTGCAGGAGGCGGAGTTTGAACGTGTGGGCGAGGAACGCACCCGCCGCGTCGATGTGCGCGTCATCGCCGCGACGAACCGGGATTTGCGGGAGGAAGTCCGCGCGCGCCGCTTCCGGGAGGATCTGTTCTATCGGTTGAACGTCTTTCCGATCGAATCCCGTCCGTTGCGCGACCGGCGAGAGGACGTGCCGCTGCTCGCCGGGCATTTCCTGCGCCAGGCCTGCCAGAAGCTGCGGATCGACGACCTGTCCCTGACCGAGGGCGATGTCCGTCGCCTGTCCGCCTATGACTGGCCCGGGAACGTGCGCGAACTGGAGAATTTGATGGAGCGGGCGGCGATTCTCGCCCGCGACGGCCGGCCGCGCTTTGAACTGCCGGTGCCCACCATCGAAGCTTCTGGCGTCGCGGAGGGGCCGCCGCCCGAAGTCCTGACCGAAACAGCCCGCCGCGACCGTGATCGGGAGAACATCCGCGCTGCCCTGCGCGCCTCGGGCGGGAAGGTGTTCGGGGCGAAGGGTGCCGCGGCGATCCTGGGGGTGAAGCCGACGACGCTCGCGTCCCGGATCAGGGCGCTGGGGCTGCGGGAGGGGCGGACGCTGTAGGTCTGGGGAACAGCCTACGCTGACCCCTCGTCGTAGTGGCCGCAGGGCCACCACCCACGACTTTCGCTGTCAACGTCAGGAAAGTCGTGGATGGCCCGCCTGCGCGGGCCATGACGGGGGGAAAGGGTCTTGCCTAATTGAAGAACCGCGCCGGCCGGAAATCCGCCAGCTCCGGCCGAGTCTTCCCATGCACGACCTCATCAGCCACGCAGACCCCCAGGAACGGAGACATCGTCACCCCGCTATGCGTCACCGCAACGTAGTACCCATTCACCCGAGGCATCGGACCCACCGCCGTCAGCCCATCCGCCGGGATCGGGCGGATGCCGAGGCGCACCGCCTCGGGCTCCACGGCACCGATGCAGGGGAACAGGCGACGGGCACGGGCGACCAGATCACGCGCCTCGGGCATGGTGGGGCTGATGGGGCTGTCCGGGCGCAGCGTCGCATCGGTCGGGTTCCAGTGCAGCATCAGCCGGCCGGCACCATCGGGGCGGGCGTTGATGACCGATGTATGCAGCACGCGAGACAACCCGCAGGCGACAGGCGGCGTGAACACCAGCAGCCCTGGCGTCGGCGCCAAAGGCAAATGCAGCCCGGCCTCCCGCACCGCCTCATTCGTCCAGCGACCGCCGCAGTTCACCACCATGTCGGCGGAATGTTCCGTGCCATCCGCCATGCGGACGCCGGACACGCGGTCGCCGCTCATGATCAGGTCGGTGACCCGCACCCCACATTGCACCCGCGCCCCATGCCGGCGCACAGCCGCCGAGATCATCGCGTGGCAATAGGGGATCGGATCGAGCCAACCCTCATCCGGGAAATACGCCGCCGGGGCATCGCCCAGGACCGCCAGGTCGATGTCCGGTTCCAGTTCGGCCACCTGCGCCGGGCTCACCCATTCGGCGCGATAGCCCCATTCATGCAACTGCGCCACGTTGTCACGCAGCGCCTGGTATTCCTCGGGCGGGGTCCATTCCAGGCTGCCCCCGCCGTGCCACCAGGTCGAGCCCGGGAAGGCGTCGCGCAGTTCCGCGTGCAGCTTCATCCCGTTGGTGTTCAGTTCGTGGTAGGGCCGCGGCGGCTTGTGGTGCGCGTTGGTCCAGGCATAGCTGATGCCCGACGTGCCGGCGCCGACCCGAACGGCTTCCAGCACCAGGACCTCGGCCCCTGCCTGCGCCATGCGCCACGCGCAGGAGGAGCCGACGACGCCGGCCCCGATGACGATCACCTTTGGCATTGCAGTCTCCTGGTCAGGCGGCCTGGCGCGCGGTCATGGCGGCGAGGTAGCGGGAGGGAAATTCCATGAACGGCGTCCGCTGCCGGATCCAGCCGCGGTGGTCATCGAAGTCGTGCACGCCCTGGTTCGCGGGGAACATCGGCCAGTCGTCGCAATACAACCACAGCCGCAGCAGATGCCGCCGGCGGGGGATTTCCGGCCAGTCCTCATACCCCGTCCGCCCGTGCAGCAGGACGCGGTTGTTCAGGAACTGGATGTCGCCCTCGGCGATGCTCATGTCGAGGTGGAATTCGGGCGACGCGGCGAGGCGTTCCATCTCATCCAACGCCTCGACCTGCAACGGTGTCATCACGGCATCGCCCGCCGCGACCGCGCGGTTCGGATAGCTGCCGGAGGTGTTGCAGGTGAAACCACCTGTCTCCCGCGAGAAGATGACGACTCGCTTGATCAGCCGGTTGTTGCCCAGGCTCGCGTCGCGTTCCATCCGCCGGTAGACGTATTCCCCATACAGCGTGGCGGCCAGATCGGGCCGTGTCTCCAGCAGCCGGTTATGGATCGCGGCGGCCGAGGCGATGCGGCTCACTCCGCCCGATTTCGCGCCCCGCAGGCACATCAGGGAAACGATGTCGCAGGTATCGGTGTGGAAGCGCTGCGCCCCGCCGGCCTGGTAGCCGCGCGCCTCAGCCTCGACATCCGAGACATCGACGACATTGCCGAGCAGTTCGCCGTGCCAGGATTGGGGGACGACACGGCCGATATGGCAGCCGATACCGAAATAGATGCGGGCCATGTCGTCGACGTCGTAGCGCTCCCGCGGCAGGCCGCGCAGCAGGACGAAGCCCCGCCCGTCGCGCAGATTGTTGCCCAGGGCGCGGAATGTCGCGGCGAGCGTCGGCAGCGGAAAGGTCGCAGGGGTGATGGCGGGGACGTCGAGGTCACCCTGCCGGCGGAGATGAGCCAGGGCAGCGTCGATCTCGGCCACCTCGGCGGCGTTCAGCGTGTGCAGGCCTTCGGCGCGGTAATCGATGCGAGAGCCAAGCCAGGCGGAGGGATGGTCGATCGGTGTCATGTCGTCCCCACTTCAGTGGCGAGCCCCGTGGGGCTCGGCGTGTCCGAACAGGATCTTCTTCGCTTCCTCGGGATGGCTGGCCCGCGTGATGGCGCCGGTGTTGGCGGAAGTGTATGGGTAGGATCGGCCGGCTGTCACCGGGTCACGAACACCGAATCACGGATTGATCCGCAGCGTCGCGCGGACCTGCGCGGGCTCTCGCGGGATGGTCACCGTTTCCCCGTCCCGCCAGCGGGTGACGAAGCGGCGGGCCTCGCGGCTGAGCGGATTGCCCGACTGCCCGGGCGTGACCATGAACAGGCTGCGGTCGAGGTCGGCCAGGTCATAAACGCCGCGGAACCCCGCCCCGTGGACGTTCCGCATCTGCCCATCCACCCCGCCTCGGTTGACCGTCGTGTCGTCCCCGGGGCTGGGGATCGAGACCGTGGTCAAGGTTCCCAGCACCGGCAGCGCGCGCAGCACCGGGTGCTGGAACAGGGCGATATGCGCCGCCCCCCAGGTCCATCCACCCGGGTCGGCCCCGAACCGTTCCGCAAGCATCTTCCCGGCCGCGACCAGGGAGTCTCGCAGCAGGGCGTCGCGCTGGTCCGCCCCGCCCGGGCCGGGGGAGCGTAAGGCATGGGCCACGAAATCCGTGACCGGGCCGCCCTGTTCGGGCGCCACGCCAACGGCGCGCAAGGCCTGGCGATAGAACTCGGCGATCCAGGCGTTGAAGATCAGCGGCTGCGGCCGGTCGATCGCCATGGTCCCGTCCCAGTCGCGCAGCATCCCTTGCAGGCGATCCGCGCCGGCGGGCATCGGCACCGCGAGCAGGATCGGCAGCATGTCGCGGGCGAAGACGCTGACCGCGTCCGCCTGCATGCGGGCGAAGTCGGCCGGGGTGAAGCGGGCGCCGGCGTCCAGCATCTCCCGGATGCGGCGGGCGCGCCAGTCGCCGAACCAGTCTCGGCCGAGGAACACCGGGAAATCGGGCGGGGCGATCCGTTCATTGGCATTGACCAGCCGCCCGCTCTCCGGCGCGACGATCGAGGGCATCCGGTCCGCCTCCGCCCAGCCGATCCAGTCATGGGAGCCATCGCCGGGCACCGGGCGCGACCCATCGCCAGCCTTGCGGATCGGCACGCGGCCGGTGACGAACAGGGCGATCCGCTCCCGATCCGCGACCAGCAGGTTCTGCACCGGGGCGGTGATCAGGGCGGCGGCGGCGCGGGCGTCATCGACCGATCGGGCGCGGTTCAGCGCGGTCAGGCCGGCGGCGGCGGTGTCCCTTGGTTGCAGGTGGCCCATGGCGACCGCCAGGATCGCGCCGCCTGGGGCAGGTTGGACGTCGCTGATCACAGGACCGTGGCGGGTCTCGCGGACGGTCAGGACCTCATCCGGCTTGCCGCGTACCTTGATCCGTTCCTGCCGCAGGACGAAGGGACGAGGACCATCCGGGGTCTGGTACTGGTCCGTGCCGACCGGGGTCTCGATGAACACGTCCTGCACGTCGGCGCCGGTCGTGGTGAAGGTCCAGGCGACATGGCCGTTATGGCCGATCACGACTCCCGGCACGCCGGGGCCGGTGGCGCCGACCAGGGACCGGTCCGGCAACTCGATCCGGACCAGGTACCAGATGCCGGGAAAGCCGAAGTTCAGATGCGGATCGCCGGCGAGCAGAGGTGCCCCCGACGCCGTGTGCCGCCCATCCACCGCCCATTCGTTCGACGCCGAGGACGGCGTCGTGTGCGGCGCCGGAAACCAGGGCAGGGCCTTGAGCAACTGGTCCGCGGCGTCGGCGTGGCGCGTATCGGCCTCTCGCGCCGCGTCGGGACGGCCGGCGTCGGATTTGGGCGGCCAGAGCTGGTTGATCACCGACTCCGGCACCTTGCCGGTCAGCGCCAAGCGCGACAGTTCGGTGCGCCAGTTCATCGACAGCCACAGGCCCATCGTCTTGCCCCATAGCAGGCTGTCGGCTGCCTCCCACGGTTCGGGGGCGCCTAGCACCAGGAACTCAGGCGCGATGAAGCGGCCGCGTCCGGCGATGCGGGCGTTCACGCCGCTGGCGTAGGCTTCCAGCAGGTCGCGCGTGTCGGACGGCATGGTTTCGAGGTCCTGGACGGCGCGGGGACGAGCGCCGAGGGTCCGCATGGTCTTGTCGAAGCCGAGTGTGACGGGGCCGGCGATCTCCGACACCCGGCCGGAGGCGCCGCGGCGCATCAGCTCCATCTGGAACATGCGGTCGCGGGCATGGACATAGCCGAGGGCGGCCACCGCGTCCCGTTCCGTGGCGGCCTTGATGCGGGGAATGCCGTCCTGGTCAAACGTGATGTCGATAGGCGCCGATAGCCCGGGAATACGGGTGGTGAAGTTGCCGCGCGGGACGGTGAACCACAGGGCAGCCCCGATCAGGACCCCCAGCAGCAGAAGCAGGATGCCGACGGTAGCGATCAGAGTGGTCAGTCCCCGGAACAGGATGCGCATCGTGCCGGCAGGGTGACGCGTGCGGCCGGGGAAGGGAAGGGGGCTCGCGCTGGCGGCGAGCCCCGATCCTCAGGTCGTGACGGCGTTGACCGGACGGAACCAGCGCAGCAACAGGAACCCGCCCACCATCGCGATGCCGACCACATCCGCATAGGGGCTGGGATAGAACAACGCCCCCGCCCCGGCATACAGGAACAGCCGCAACGGCCAGCTCACCGGCCCCATCAGGAAGCCGATCGAGGCTCCGCTGATCGCCACGACCATCACCCAGGCCACCGCAATCGTATAGGCAATTGCCGGGATCGAGCCTTTCAACATCAACTCCGGCCGGTAGACCATCAGGAACGGCAGCAGATACACCGCCCCCGCGATCCGTAGCGCCTGGCCAGCGACCTTCCAGAAACTCTCCCCCGCGATAGTCGCCGCGGCGTAGACCGAGGCACAGACGGGTGGTGTAATCGCCGACAGGATCGCGAAGTAGAAGATGTACAGATGGGCCGTCAGAGGCTCCAGCCCCAGCTTGGTCAGCACCGGGGCAATGACGGACGCGGTCAGCAGGTAGGACGCCGTGGTCGGCACGTCCATGCCCAGCAGGATGCACAGCAGCGCCGCGATCAGCAGCACGCCCAGCATCTGCTCCCCGGAAAAGCCCAGCAGCAATTGGGAGAACTTGACCCCAAGCCCGGTCGCCGACAGCACCGCGACGAGCATCGAGGCGGTGGCGAGCAGGGCGGCGATGATCACGACGCTCTGGCCGCCATCGACCAGGCCGTCCCATACTTGCTTGCCATAGATGCGGCATTCGGCCGCAAAGCCCCGCCGTTCCTTGAAGCTGACCATGATGTGCACGAGGCCCGCGATGACGATCAGGCCGATGATCGCGGCGGCGCCGGCAAAGGTGGGCGTGTAGCCCATGCCCAGCAGCACGGTCAGCAGGATCAGCGGTCCGAAGGCCGACAGCGACTGCGGCGCCAGGAACACATCGCGCGCCCGGGGCAGCTCCGCCCGAGGGATCGGCATCAGGTGGTTGGCGCGGGCGAAGCAGTCGATGCTGAAGTAGATCGCGCTGAAGTAAAGGATCGCCGGCACCGCCGCCGCCACCGCGATCGTGGTGTAGGGGATGTTCAGCAACTCGGCCATGATGAAGGCGCCCGCCCCCATGACCGGCGGCATGATCTGCCCGCCGGCCGAGGCCGTGGCCTCGATCCCCGCGGCGAAGTCCTTGCGGTACCCGGACCGGATCATCGTCGGGATGGTGATGGAGCCCACCGACATCACGTTGGCAACGGCAGAGCCCGAGATTGTCCCAAACAGAGCCGAAGTCACCACCGCAACCTTCGCCGGCCCCCCAAACGCTCGGCCGGCCACCAGCATGGCCGCGCGCATGAAGATGTCGCCCGCGCCGACCGCCATCAGCAGCGAACCCAGCACGACATAGATCGCCACCACGCGGGTGCCGATATCGGCCAGGAAGCCGAAGATGCCGCCGGTCGAGGCATAGAGCGTGGAGATCGCCGTCTCCGTCGAAACCCGCGGCGGCTGCCAGTTGCCGCTGATCAGGTCATTGCCCCACAGATAGAACGACAGCGAAATCACCGCCATGACCGGCAGCGCCCATCCGATCGTCCGCCGAGCGGCTTCGAGCGCGACGAGGATGGTGAGGATGCCCATGCCGATGTCGATCGGCGTCAGGTCGTTCATCACATCCATCAGGCGTTCGGCGTTGATGGTGACGTAGAACCCACCATAAAGCCCGACCAGGCCCAGAAGCAGATCAGCGCAGGCCTGCATCCGGGCCGTGTTCCAGCGCAGCACGGCCTGGCGGAAGAAGATGAAGCCGAGACCCCCGCCGATGAACAGCCCACGCTGGTTCAGAGGCTCCAGTGTGCCGAACAGGGACGTGTAGAGGTGGAAGACGGCGTAGGCGACCAGGCCGACCTCCACCACCCGGCGCAACAGCCAGGGGGAGGGGGGCGGCGCGGCCGGAGCATGGGCGTTCATGACGGATCGTCCTGGAAAGTCGGATTACTGCACGGATTCCCAGAACTTCTTGGCGCCCGGATGAACCTTCAGGCCCAGCGCCTCGGTCTTCAGCGTGCCTTCCTTGAAGTTGAAATGCGCGAGGTGCGGGAAGACCTCAATCAGGAACTGGCGGTTGGTGTAGATCGCCTTCGCCACCGCATAGGCCGTGGCGTCATCCATCAGCGACAGGCGGGTGGAGTAGGTCCCATACACGACCGGCGTGTCGAGAGCCGGCTGTCCGGGGATCAGGTCGGCGGGCAGGGTCATGAAGTCCACGCCCTTCACCTTGGCCAGGACGAGCTTCTTCTGCTCAGGGGAAAAGCCCAGGAACTTCATGGGGGTGGAGGTCAGAAGCTCCCGCATCGTCGCATCCAGCGACGTGGTGCCCTGGCCATACTTGGCGTACCCGATCAGATGGCGGTTCTGCACGCCTTCCACCGAATCCTGGATCGATCCCGGCACCCAGCTTGGCGAAATCCCGAGCTCGGTGAAGATCTGGCGGGTCAGCAACTCGGCGCCGCTGCCGCGGATGCCGGCGCTGAACTTCTTGCCGGTCAGGTCGGTGAGCTGGTTGACCCCCGCATCGGCGCGCACGGAAAACTGCAAGGAACTCGCGTCATGCGAATACAGCACGACCAGGTCGGGGACTGCCTTGTCCTTGAACGGACCAAGCCCGTCGATTGCCTGGATCGAGGTGTCGACCATGACCAGGCCGAAGTCGATCTCCTTCTTCGTCATGCGGCGGATATTGTCGACGCTGGCGCCCGTCTCGATCATCGAGATGTTGGAGTCCGGCAGTTCCTTCTTGATCGCCTTGTTCATCGCGACCGCGAGCGCGAAGTTGCTCGACGCCGCGTTGGTCGAGCCAAAGGTGATGGTCTTGCTTTGCGAAGCGGCGGGATTGAAGGCGGCCGACAACGCGAGCGTGCAAATGCCGGCCAATGCGGCGAGCTTGGATTTGAGCATGGTTTCCCCCGGAGGACCTGAATAGTCCCCTCAGGATCGCAGGCTCGGCTCCCTCAGACAACCCGGGTCGTCAGGGCAATCGCACGCGGCTGCTTCCCGTCATGGGCGGGCCTGACCCGCCCATCGCCAAGCACGCAGTCGGTTGCAATTATGAAATAAAACCATCAGCGGGGGCCTTGGCGATGGCCGGGTCGAGCCGTCCCGGGGGCGAGCGCGATTGCCCTGCGTGGGTCGTCAGAAGTGGATCGCCCGCCCATACGCCGCCAGCACGGCCTCGTGCATCGCCTCCGAGATTGTCGGGTGCGGGTAGATCGTGTGCATCAGTTCGGCTTCCGTCGTTTCCAGCGTGCGGGCGACGGTGTAGCCCTGGATCATTTCCGTCACCTCGGCGCCGATCATGTGGGCGCCTAGCAGTTCGCCGGTCTTGGCGTCGAAGATGGTCTTGATCATCCCCTCCGGCTCTCCCATCGCGATGGCCTTGCCGTTGCCGATGAAGGGGAAGCGGCCGACCTTCACCTCATGCCCCGCTTCCTTCGCCCGGGCCTCGGTCATGCCGACCGAGGCGATCTGCGGGCGGCAATAGGTGCAACCTGGGATGTTGCCGACATTCAGGGCGTGGACGTCCTTGAGACCGGCGATCGTCTCGACGCAGATCACGCCCTCATGGCTGGCCTTGTGGGCGAGCCAGGGGGGACCGGCCAGATCGCCGATCGCGTAGACGCCCGGTTCGGCGGTGCGGCCATGGCCATCGACCACGACATGCGTCCGTTCCACCTTCACGGCGGTGCCTTCCAGGCCCAGGTTCTCGACATTGCCGACGATGCCCACGGCCGAGATGATCCGGTCCACGGTGATGGTCTGGGTCTTGCCCCCAGCCTCGATCGTCGCGGTCACGCTGTCGGCGGCCTTGGCGACGGACTTCACCGTCGCGGCGGTCATGATCGTCATGCCCTGCTTCTCGAACGCCTTGTGTGCGAAGGCGGAGATTTCGGCGTCCTCCACCGGCAGGATGCGATCCATCGTTTCGACGACGGTCACCTTGGCGCCCATGGCGCTGTAGAAGCTGGCGAACTCGATCCCGATGGCGCCCGAGCCGATGACCAGCAGGGATTTCGGCATGGCGGTTGGCACCATGGCTTCCTTGTAGGTCCAGATCAGCTTGCCATCGGCCTCGATCCCCGGAAGCTGGCGCGCGCGGGCGCCGGTCGCCAGGATGATGTGCGGGGCCGTGAGCGTGGCGACCGGCTTGTCGTCCTTGGTGACCGCCACTGTCTGCTTGCCGGCGAGCTTGCCGGCCCCGTCGAAGATCGTGACCTTGTTCTTGCGCAACAGATGCGCGACGCCGCCGGACAGCTGTTTCGCTACGGCGCGGGAGCGTTTGACCACTTTTTCGATGTCGAAACTGGTCTTGACGGCGTCGAAACCATACTCCGGCAGATGCTGGAGAAGGTGGGCGATTTCCGATGTCCGCAGCAGGGCTTTCGTCGGGATGCAGCCCCAGTTGAGGCAGATGCCGCCGAGATGCTCCCGCTCCACCAACGCGGTCTTCATGCCGAGCTGGGCGGCGCGGATGGCGGTGACGTAGCCGCCGGGTCCGCCGCCGATGATGACGAGGTCGAAGGACTGGTCAGGCATGGGGGTCTCCTGCGGCGAGGGCTTGCAGCGCGTCGCCTTGCAGTTGGCGGACGTGCCAGTCGGTCATGCGGGTGGCGCCGAGACTTTGGTAGAACGCGATGGACGGCGCGTTCCATTCCAGCACGTGCCAGTCGATGCGGTCGCAGTTTTCCGCGACCGCCCGCTGGGCCAGGGCGCGGAGAAGGGCCAGGCCGAGGCCGTGCTTGCGGTAGGCTGGCTCGACGAACAGGTCTTCGAGGAAGATGTTCGGGCGGCAGCCGAATGTGCCGAAGGTGTAGTAGAACAGGGCGATCCCGACGGGTGGGCCGCCCGCGGGCTGGGCCAGGAAGGCGTGTGCGCGGGGAGTTGGGCCGAAGACGGCAGCGTGGAAGTCTGCCTCGGTGGCGGTAAATTTGTCGAGGAGGTTTTCGTACTCGGCCAGGCCGCGGATCAGGCGGTGGATATGCGGGATGTCGGTCGGGGTGGCGTCTCGGATGGTGGACGCTGCGGCGTTCCGGGCCGGCACAGCCTTCTCCGTCATGGCCGGGCCCGACCCGGCCACCTACCCCATTGCGGTGCCACAACGACGCTCGGTCGGATCATTCGATCAGCCGGAGATACAGATCGTCCCATGCCGGATTGTCCTTCTCGATCAGTTCGAGCTTCCATTGGCGGGGCCATCGCTTGATGTTTGTTTCTCTCTGGATCGCGGCGGTTATGTCGTGGTGGTGTTCGAACCAGGCTAGGCTTTTCAAGTAGTAACGCCGGGTGAATGTGCTTCCGACGCCGCCTTTGTGTTCACTGACACGGCGAACGAGGTCGGCGGTGATGCCGGTGTAGAGCGTGCCCCGGGGCCGGTTGGTCATCATGTAGACCCAGCCGCCGGGTTCGGTCATGGGTGGGTTCGTTCCGTTGGGACGGTGCGGTTGTGTCGTTGTACGACTGCCGTCGAGTGGGTGGCCGGGTCAAGCCCGGCCATGACGATGGAGGCGGGCGGGTTATCCGCTCGGCCCCGCCCTCACAGCATCAGGCTCAGCGGGTCCTCCAAGATCTGCTTGAACGTCTTCATCCACGACGCCCCCAGCGCGCCATCGACCACGCGGTGATCCACGCTCAACGTGCAGGTCATCACCGTCGCGATCGCCAGCTGGTCATCGCGCACGACCGCACGCTTGGACGCCGCGCCCACGGCCAGGATCGCGGCCTGGGGCGGGTTGATGATCGCGTTGAACTGCGTCACCCCGAACATCCCCATGTTGGAGATCGAGAACCCACCGCCCTGGAACTCATCGGGTTTCAGCTTCCCGGCGCGGGCGCGGGTGGCGAGGTCCTTCATCTCCCGGCTGATCGTCAGCAGCCCCTTCTGGTCGGCCCGCTTCACGATCGGCGTGATCAGCCCGTCGGGGATCGAAACGGCGACTGAGATATCGACGTCCTCGAACACCGCCATCCCGTCATCGGTCCAGGCCGCGTTGGTCGCGGGCAGGCGGCGGAGCGTCAGGGCGCTCGCCTTGATGATCAGGTCGTTGATGGTGATGAAATACCAGTCCGGGTGCTCCCGCGGCGGGGACTTGGCGTTCAGCTTGTCCATCAGGCTGACCAGTTCGCCCACGTCGATATCCATCGAGACGTAGAAATGCGGGATGGTCGACTTGGCCTCCGTCAGGCGGCGGGCGATGACCTTGCGGATGGACGTATGCGGCACGAGCTTGTGCGGCTGCGCGATGGCGGAGGCGCGCACCGGGGCGGGGGCGGGGGCAGCGGCGGCTGGCTGGCCCTTCTGGGCAGCCTCGATATCCGCGCGAACAATCCGGCCGTTCGGGCCTGACCCCTTCACGGCGGTGAGTTCGATCCCCGCCTGCGTCGCCATCCGACGCGCAAGCGGTGAAGCAAACACGCGCTCCCCCGACACAGCCGGGGCAGTGGCGGGAGCAGGGGCAGCCGGCGTCGCCACCGGCGCGGGAGCAACAGCCGCGGCCGGGGCTGCAACAGGGGCAGCAGCAACTGGAGCAGCAGCAGCCGGAGCAGCGGCGGCAGGCACAGCCTCCCCCGCATCCACCAGCACCGCGATCGGGTCGTTCACCTTCACATGCTCGGTGCCGTCAGCGACCAGGATCTTCCCCAGCACACCCTCATCGACCGCCTCGACCTCCATGGTCGCCTTGTCGGTCTCGATCTCGGCGATCACGTCGCCGGCCTTTACCGTGTCGCCTTCCTTCTTCAGCCAGCGGGCGAGCGTGCCTTCGGTCATGGTCGGGCTCAGCGCCGGCATCAGGATGTTCGTGGCCATTCTCGCGCTCCCGCGTCAGACGATCTTCTTTACCGCGTTCACAACCCATTCAGGCTGTGGCAGCGCGAGTTTCTCCAGATTGGCGGCATAGGGCAGCGGCACGTCCTCCCCATGCACCCGCACCGGCGGAGCATCCAGCCAGTCGAAGGCATGCTCGATCACCCGCATGGCGACCTCGGCCCCGATGCCGGCATAGGGCCAGCCTTCTTCCACCGTCACCAGGCGGTTGGTCTTCTTGACGCTCTCGACCACCGTATCGGTGTCCAGCGGACGCAGGCTGCGGAGGTTGATCACCTCCGCCTCGATCCCCAGTTCCGCCAGCGCCTCGGCCGCCTTCATCGCGACGCCGACCATGATGCTGAAGGCGACGATGGTGACGTGCTTGCCCTCGCGTTCCACCTTCGCCTTGCCGATGGGCAGGATGAAATCCTCATCCGCCGGGCAGTCGAAGGTCTGGCCGTAGAGGATTTCATTCTCCAGCACGATCACCGGGTTGGGATCACGGATCGCCGCCCGCAGCAGCCCCTTGGCATCGGCCGACGACCACGGCGCCACAACCTTCAGCCCCGGCACATGAGCGTACCAGCTCGCATAGCACTGCGAATGCTGAGCCCCGACACGGGATGCCGCGCCGTTCGGGCCGCGGAACACGATCGGGCAGCCCATCTGCCCGCCCGACATGTACAGCGTCTTGGCGGCGGAGTTGATGATCTGGTCCATCGCCTGCATCGAGAAGTTGAACGTCATGAACTCCACGATGGGGCGCAATCCGTTCAGCGCCGCGCCCACGGCCATGCCGGTGAACCCGTGCTCGGTGATCGGCGTGTCGATCACGCGGCGGGCGCCGAATTCATCCAGCAGGCCCTGGCTGATCTTGTAGGCACCCTGGTACTGCGCGACTTCCTCGCCCAGCAGGAACACGTTCTCGTCGCGGCGCATCTCGGCCGCCATCGCGTCGCGCAGGGCCTCGCGGACGGTGGTCGGCTTGGTCGGGCCCCAATCCTTGTCTGGAACGGCGGGGGCAGCGACCGGCGCGGGGGCCGGGGGCGCAGCCACGGGCGCGGCAACAACAGGTGCCGGCGCAGCAACGGGCGCCGCGACCGGCACCGCTTCCCCGTTCGTCGTCAGCGTCGCGATCGGCGTATTCACCGCCACGCCCTCGGTCCCCTCGGACACCAGGATCTGCGCCAGGGTCCCGGCGTCGACCGCCTCGACCTCCATCGTTGCCTTGTCGGTCTCGATCTCGGCGATCACATCGCCCGGGCGCACGTCATCGCCCACGGCCTTCAGCCAGCGGGCGAGCTTCCCCTCGGTCATCGTGGGCGACAGAGCGGGCATCAGGATTTGGGTCGCCATCGCTCAGACCTCCCGCAGCACGTCGGTATAGAGTTCGGCGGGCTCCGGTTCGGGGCTGCTCTG
The DNA here is from genome assembly GCA_002422345.1 of Acetobacteraceae bacterium UBA6159. Lineage (GTDB taxonomy): Bacteria > Pseudomonadota > Alphaproteobacteria > Acetobacterales > Acetobacteraceae > Rhodopila. The sequence goes on along the minus strand of DIUL01000081.1, from coordinate 46,273 downwards.
CGCGAAATCGGCGGCGTCCTGGATGATCGCCTTCACCTCGTCATCGATGGAGCGGAACTCCGCATCCTCAACGCCAAGAGCTTCAAGTTGATGCCGAGCGGACTCGATGCAGTCGTGCTGGGTTCGCATGGCCTGGACTTCTTCGCGGGTGCGATAGCGGGCCGGATCGGACATCGAATGCCCCCGATACCGATACGTCTTCGCCTCCAGCAAATACGGACCCTTCCCGGCTCGGCAGTGCGCGATGGCCTGCTCGGTCGCGGCCTTCACCGCCAGCACGTCCATCCCGTCCATCGCCACGCCGGGAATGCCCCAGGGCGCGCCGTTCTTCGACAGGTCATGACTGGCCGAGGCGCGGTCCACGCTCGTGCCCATGCCATACTTGTTGTTCTCGATCACGAAGATCGCGGGCAGCTTCATCAGGGAGGCGAGGTTAAAGCTTTCATACACCTGCCCCTGGTTCGACGCGCCTTCCCCGAAGAATGTCAGGGAGACATGGTCGTTGCCGCGGTAGCGGTTGGAGAACGCCAGCCCCGCGCCCAGGCTGACCTGCGCGCCGACGATGCCGTGGCCGCCGAAGAAGTTACGCTCCCGGCTGAACATGTGCATGGAACCGCCCTTGCCGCGCGAATATCCGCCGGCCCGGCCTGTCAGTTCCGCCATCACGCCGCGCGCGTCCATGCCAGTGGCCAGCATGTGCCCGTGGTCGCGGTAGGATGTAATGAACTGGTCGCCTTCCTTGGTCGCGAGCATCACGCCCACGACAACGGCTTCCTGCCCGATGTACAGATGGCAGAACCCGCCAATCAGACCCATGCCATAAAGCTGGCCGGCCTTTTCCTCAAACCGCCGTATCAGCAGCATCATGCGGTAGGCCTTCAGAAGCTCGGCCTGGTCGACCGCCGGCTCCTTCGCCTTGCCACGTTTCCTGGTCTCGACCGCTTGCGCCATGGCCCTGTTCCCTCAGCCGCGGTTACCGGAATTTTCTATTCCGCTAGGTTGCGGCCGATCCGCCGCGTCGGCAAGCGATTTGGGCAATTTTCCTTGTTGTGCAATGCAATAGGCATCATTAACCAGAATCCGGTTAACTGCTTGGATCGTCGCGGGTCGAACCCGTGCGGGTGTTTTCTGATTACGTGCGGTGGGGGTTTCACGCAAGATTATTACGTGGCCCTTGGCGATTCCGCAGTGTCGTTTCCGGTGCCGGACCTGCCCGGGTCAGCGCGCCATCGCCCACAGGCCGCGTTGTTCCGCCCGCGCGCGCAGTTCCTCGGCCCTCAGCGTCTGGTCTCCCGCCCGGGCCCAGCCTGCCGCGACAACCGCGCGGTTCAACTGTTCTCCGCCAGCCGAACAGGTGGCGACCGGCCGCCCGGCTTCATCCCGGCCCAGCAGCGTGCAATCGACCGGCCCGTGGCGCAGTAGTGACGCCAGGGCGTTCGCCGCCGCCACGCCGCAGTCGAACGACGCCCCGTTCCCGCTCCGGCAGGTTTCCCCGCGCGCCGGCGGAATGACCCCATCCAGCCGCACCACCTGGTTCGCCAGCCGCAGCGTGTTGCCATCCACCACCGCGACCCGGTCCGGGTCCGCCACCATGCGCGCGTTCGCCGGCGGGGGGCTGGCAACTGCGACGACGGCGGGAAGGGAGACGAAGTCCAGCGCCCAGAGCGCGGCCGGAATCAGCAGCGCCGCCCCCAGGGCCGGCGCCAGCATCCCAAGCGGTGAGAAAGACGAGCGGAAAATACGACGCTTGTGGTTCAGCGACACTGTTGCGTGTCCAATCGTGAAGGTCCCCGGAAGCACCATTCCGATTCCCCGCCAGGGCCGTCCCGTCAACCCCAGAAGCGGCCGGCGCCGCGGAATTTCTCCCAGGCCTGCAAAATCGCGGGCCGCACATTCGCCGCCCGCGCCGCGGTGAAGCCCAGCACCAGCCCGGTCGCATAGGCATGCCGCCCGCCGGCCCCGCCGAGGTGCTTCAGCAGCCCCGCCGCCACCTCTCCGTCATTCAGCAGGCCCAGATGCTGCTGCAACCGGCTGATCCGGCGGATGAACCGCGCCGAACGGCGGCCAGGATAGAGGGAGATGAACACCTCGGCCGTATAGCGCGCACGCTTGGCCCGCAGGCGCAGGTCGTGCAGCGCCTCGATATCCAGGGCCTCGATCGACCGTCCGGCCTGGGTCAGCTTGCGCCACCGCCGGTGCAGCACGTTGGCGGCGAAGTCGGTCAGGGACACCGGCGGATCGGGCGGCAGCGGCAGCCATCCCTCGGCCGCCGCCAGCCAGGCAAGCTCGATCCCCAGCAAGCGGAAATCCGCGCTGGAGAGGTAAAACGCCAGCATCATCTGATGCCCCATCCGTGTCTTCTGTGCGGCCTCCCCCAACCGGAGCAGGCGACGTTCCTCCGGCAGGGCGGACGTGACCCGGGGCAGGGTCTCGGTCACGAAGACGTCCCAGTCCCGCGTCGGACCAAGCCGAGCGCCGAGGGTCTTGAGGTGGTTGGCGGCTTGTTGGAGTTCGGGGGTGTCGATCGCTGTGCGGAACACCGTGATCGCCGACCGCGCCCGTCGCACCGCGACGCGCATCTGGTGGACCGGCTCGGTGCCGGTCGAACCGGTCATCGCGGCGGGGGACAGGTCGAGCATCACGTCGACCAGATGCCCCATGATGTGGCGGAACGCGGCACCCGTGGTCAGCGCGACATCGGCCTGGTCGGGCAGGACCGGCGCCCCGGACCGCTTCGGGCGCAACGGGATTTCCAGCACGCGCGTCAGCACCTCGGCCGGCAGGCTGAGCCGCGGGGCCTGCACCCGCAGGGTCGCCGCCAGATGCAGCGCGAGCGCGCGGACGGCGGGTTCCGGTCCCTCGATCAGCAGATGGGCGAGCGGGATGGGCGCATCCGTCTCGCCGGTCGGAGGTGTGCCGTCACTGGCGCGCGCCACGCCGTTCCAGACGGTCAGCGTGAGGTTCCCCGCTTCCGCCGTCACGCGGTGCACCGTCTCCTGCGCCTCAAACCACGCGATCGGCGCCAGGTCGGCGGGCAGGGCGGTCGTCAGAACGCCGAGGGTCGCCGCTTCTTCCAGCACCGGAGGCGGTTCGGCCGGTGACCAGGGTTCCGCGCCTGGCACCAGCCGTTCCAGGCGCCAGTGCCTCGGCCGCTCGATCAGGGTCAGCCCGGCGTTGAGGAGGGCGCGGTCGGGGGAGTCGTGGAAGACCAGGCGGACACGGCGGGTCTGGGCGCGGGCCTCGACCGGCGCAAAGGCCCGTCGGGCGCGGGACAGGCGGGAAACATCCTCGGGATGGACGCGCAGTTCCATCCGCATCTGGGTCAATCCGTCCCGGACAGGCCGCGTGGGGTCAAAAAACGCACCAGCCTTCCGCCTCCGGGCATGATGCGGGACCAGGGCGCGCCGATGGTGAATTCCGCCAGCGCCGCGGTCGGGAAGCCCGCCGCCATCTGTCGGGCCGCTGGCTGGTTGGGGTCGTTGCAGAGCGTGAGCGCCAGGTCATGCAGGCCGGGGTTATGGCCGATCAGCAGGACGCTGCGCACTGTTTCCGGAACATCGCGCAGCGCGTCCATCAACTGCCCGGCGGTCGCCAGGTACAGCGCGTCCATCGGCTCGATCAGCGGGGTGTCGGTCCAGGGTTCCAGCGCCTCCAGCGTTTCCTGCGTGCGCTTCGCCGACGACACCAGCACCAGGTCAGGGCTGAGACCGAGTTCCAGCATCGTGTGGCGCATGAGCGCGGCGGAGGTCCGGCCGCGCTGGTTCAGCGGGCGGTCGCGGTCGGGCTGGTTGGCATCATCCCAGGAAGACTTGGCGTGCCGGAGGAGCAGAAGCTGGTGCATGGCTGGCGCAGTCTGGCACGCCCGCGCCCGCTAGACCACCAGCCCTGTGGTTTCCCGGATCAGCTTGCGGCGCATCGCTTCAGTGAAGTCCGAGAAATTGGCGCAGGTCACCGCGAAATGGCCGGGGCCGCCGATCACCGCCTCGGTATAGTAGGCCAGAAGGTCCGGCTCCTCCCGCAGGATGCACAGGCCGTTGATGGTGATGTCGGCCTCCACCATGCGGTCGCGGATGGGGGCGGGGGCGATGCCGTCGTTGGAGCGGCCGTCGCCGATCACGTCGACTACGCTGCGATCCGGCACCGCGGGCACGCGGGACAGCAGGGTGAGGGAGGCCAGCAATGCCTCCCCGATCGCGGTCTTTCCGGCGGGAATGGTGCGGGGCATGTTCTCGACCTCGGACGCGAAGGCGAGAAGATCAGCCTCCGACGCGATGCGGGTCCAGTTGGAAATGATGTCCTGCCGGCCCGTGGCGGACCAGAGTAGCAAGGACAGCATCGACGCGCCGCGACGGCCGGAGAGCAGACCCTGCACGACGGTGGGATCACGCAGGGCCGAGGCCATACCACCGGCGATCAGGCCGAACTCGTCATAGTTCACACTGGCAGAGCCATCGACGGCGAGCACGAGCGCGAGGTCGATGGGGGTCATGCGGGGCTTTGCCCCGGACCCCACCAGGGGGCTCTGCCCCCTGGACCCCCGCCAAGGGCCGAGCCCTTGGAACCGGTAATTGGGGGGAATGCTCGAGGGGCCAANNTTGGCCCCTCGAGCATTCCCCCCAACCAGTGGTTTCCAAAGGGCTGTGCCCTTTGGTGGGGTCCAGGGGCAAAGCCCCTGGCGGGGTGTGGGGCAGAGCCCCACCATCACTCCACGTCGGCCATGTCGCGTTGTGGTGTCGTCTTGCGGCTACGGATGCGGGTCAGGGCTTGTTCGACGTGTTGGCTGAACACGTATTCGGCCGGGCGTTGCTTATCCAGCGGGATATCGGGTGCCATCGGCCCTTCGGTGCGGATGCCGCGGATCACCTGGGCCAGCGCGCGCCAGGGTTTGTTGATGGTTTCCTTGACCGCGGTTGCCTCAAACCCGCAATGGACCATGCAGTCGGCGCATTTTTCGTAATTGCCGACGCCGTACTTGTCCCATTCCGTGGTTTCCATCAGCTCCTTGAAGGTCTTGGCGTAGCCTTCGCCCAGCAGATAGCAGGGGCGCTGCCAGCCGAAGTAGGTGCGGCAGGGGTTGCCCCAAGGCGTGCACTTGAAGGTCTGGTTGCCGGCCAGGAAGTCCAGGAACATCGACGACTGGTTGAACGACCACTTGCCTTTCCAGCTTCCCTTGCCTTGGCGGCTGAAGATGCCGCGGAACAGATCCTTGGTCATTTTCCGGTTCAGGAAGTGCTGCTGGTCCGGCGCGCGTTCATACGCATAGCCGGGAGAAACGGAGATCCCGTCGACGCCCATTTCCATCACGTCGTCGAAGAAGGCGGCGACCTTCTCGGGCTTGGAATTGTTGAACAGCGTCGCGTTGATGATCGTGCGGAAGCCGCGGCGCTTGGACTCGGCGATCGCTGCCACGGCGCGGTCATAGACGCCGGTCTGGCAGACCGAGATGTCGTGCTCCTCCCGCCCGCCATCGAGATGGACCGACCAGGAGAACCACTTGGACGGCTTGAACAGGTCCATCTTCTTTTCGAGCAGCAGGGCGTTCGTGCAGACGATGACGAACTTCTTGCGCGCGATGGCACCCTCGACGATCTGGTCGATTTCCCTGTGCAGCAGCGGCTCGCCGCCGGCGATGACGACGACGGGGGCGCCGCATTCGTCGATCGCCTCCATGCATTCGGCGACGGACAGGCGCTGGTTCAGGATTTCCGCCGGATAGTCGATCTTGCCGCAGCCGGCGCAGGCCAGGTTGCAGCGGAACAGTGGTTCGAGCATCAGCACCAGCGGGTAGCGCTTGCGGCGCAGAAGGTGCTGCTTGACGACATAGGCGCCGACTCGGATCGCCTGATTGAGGGGTACGGTCATGCGGCGGTCCCTTACGCGTCGGCCAGTTCGGCGGGGAAGCGGAATCGTACGTTTTCCTCGACCCCGTCCAGGGTCGAGACCTCGATGTCGTCAAACCGGCGCAGTCCGTCGAGCACGCCCTGCACGAGTTGCTCGGGCGCCGAGGCGCCGGCGGTAACACCGACCGAGGTGATCCCTCCGAACCATTCGGCCTTCAGGTCCCCGGCGTCGTCGATCAGGTGGGCCGGCTTGCCCAGTTCCTCCCCGATCTCCCGCAGGCGGTTGGAATTGGAGGAGTTCTTCGATCCGACCACCAGGATCATGTCGACCGCCTGCGCCAGGTCGCGGACGGCCTGCTGGCGGTTCTGGGTCGCGTAGCAGATGTCGCGCACATCGGGGCCGACGATGGAGGGGAACCGGGCCTTGAGTGCGGCGATGATGTGCCGGGTATCGTCGACCGACAGCGTGGTCTGGGTGATGTAGGCGAGCTTGTCGGGATCGGCGACGACCAGGCCGGGCACGTCGTCCACGGTCTGCACCAGATGCACCTTGCCCTGGATCTGGCCGATCGTGCCCTCGACCTCGGCGTGGCCGGCGTGGCCGACCAGCACGATCTCCCGCCCCTGGCCGGCGTAGCGGCGGCCTTCGTTATGGACCTTGGAGACGAGGGGGCAGGTGGCGTCGATCACCGGCAGGTCGCGGGACTTCGCCTCTTCCTCGACCTGGCGGGCGACGCCATGGGCCGAGAAGACGGTCATCGCGCCGGCCGGCACCTCGTGCAGTTCGTCGACGAACACGGCGCCGCGGGCGCGCAGGCTTTCGACGACGTGGCGGTTGTGTACGATCTCGTGCCGGACATAGACCGGGGCGCCGTATTTCTTCAGCGCACGCTCAACGATTTCGATGGCCCGCTCGACGCCGGCGCAGAACCCGCGAGGCTGAGCGAGGACGACACGAAGCATGCGGTTCTTCTCCGAGGGCTCGGGGGAGGGGTGTCCGTGGATACCGGACTTGTGCGGTCGGGATATGACAGGTTGGGGTCGCCGCCGCAACGCCGCAAGAGGCCCGCAAGCGGCACGGCAGGATTGCTGCCGCACGGGGAGTCAACGGGGCGCACGGGCGGCACCACATCGCTCCGTGAAAATCCGTGTTCAATCCGTGCAATTCTGTGTCTGCCAACGGGATCGCGCGCCGCACGGGCCTTGGGGCGTGAGCCGAACCGTCACCCGGTCACAGGCCATCGTCCGGCATCTGCTGCCCAGGAGGCACGGATTTCCATGGATTGAACACGGATTTTCACAGAGCCCCGTACCAATGCCAGCGTGCGGACGCCCGTAACCTGGGACACGCCCGACCCCCGCGACCCGCACCACCGACCCGGGGGCTTGGACCGAGGTGACAAATCTGCAACACAGGGGCGCGGTCATCGCGGGATACACTGCGCCGCGTGACCGGCCATGCTATCGCCTGAAAGGTCGTGACATCACGGCGCAAGGCAATGGATGCTGCTGTTCCTGATCCGGGGGGGGAATCGGTCGGCGGCGTGACTGACAGGGGATGACGGTGGCAGCGGACGGGATCGCAACAGAGACGGAAGAAGACCTGCCCGCGGCCATGGCCCGTGTCGCCAAGGTGGTCGAGGGTGCGCTCGAAACGCTCATTCCCGCGGTGGAAGAAGCCGAGGGCCGGTTGATCGACGCCATGCGCTATGCCGTCCTCGGCGGCGGCAAGCGGCTGCGGGCCTTCCTGGTGATGGAATCGGCCGCTTTGTTCGGCGTGGCGGAAGCCTGCGCCGCCCGGGTCGCCGCCTCGGTGGAAATGCTGCACGCCTATTCGCTCGTGCATGACGACCTGCCCGCCATGGACGATGACGACCTCCGCCGCGGCAAGCCCAGCACCCACAAGGCCTTTGATGAGGCGACCGCCATCCTCGCCGGCGACGCCCTCCAGACCCGCGCGTTTGAGGTCCTCGGTGAACCCGATACCCACTCCGATCCCTCCGCCCGCGCCGAACTCGTGGTCGCCCTGGCGCATGCCGCCGGCGCGCGCGGGATGGCCGGCGGGCAGATGATCGACATGCTGGCCGAGGGCAAGACGCTCGACGGCCCCGCGGTCACCCGCCTCCAGGCCCTGAAAACCGGCCGGCTGATCCAATATAGCGCGGAGGCCGGGGCGATCCTGGGACGCGCCTCGACACACCAGCGCCATCTGCTGGCCGCATACGGGCGGGATATCGGCGCCGCGTTCCAGATCGCCGATGATCTACTGGATATCGAAAGCACCGCCGAGGAAATGGGCAAGACCGCCGGCAAGGACATCGCCCAGGGCAAGGCCACCATGGTTGCCGTGCTGGGCGTCGAACGCGCCCGCGCGCAGGCCGACATGCTGGCCAGCCAGGCGGCCGCCCATCTCGACGCGTTCGGCCCACGCGCCGCCAACCTTCGCGCGCTCGCGGCCTTCGTCGTCGAGCGGCGGAGTTGAGGGGAGAGCACCACGCATGAGTCCGCCGAAAACCCCTCTGCTGGATCGGGTCGTCTACCCGGCCGATCTGCGGAATTTCTCGGTCGAGCAGTTGAAGCAACTCGCGGAGGAACTGCGGGCCGAAACGGTCGACGCCGTCTCCGTCACCGGCGGGCATCTCGGCGCCTCCCTGGGCGTCGTGGAACTGACCGTCGCGATCCACGCCACCTTTGACACGCCACGCGACCGGCTGCTGTGGGACGTCGGGCACCAGGCCTACCCGCACAAGATCCTGACCGGGCGGCGCGATCGCATCCGCACGCTGCGGTCTACCGGCGGCCTGTCCGGCTTCACCCGCCGGTCCGAGAGCGAGTACGACCCGTTTGGTGCCGCGCATTCCTCCACATCCATCTCCGCCGGCCTCGGCATGGCGGTGGCGCGTGACCTGAAGAACGCCCGCTACGACGCGGCGTCGGAAGACGAACGCCAACGCGACGGCCTGGTCCGCGATGACCGCAACATCATCGCCGTGATCGGCGATGGCGCGATGAGCGCTGGGATGGCCTACGAGGCGATGAACAATGCGGGGGCCCTGCATTCCCGCCTGATCGTCATCCTCAACGACAACGACATGTCGATCGCGCGCCCGGTCGGCGCCATGAGCGCCTATCTCTCCCGCCTGATGTCCTCGCGCAGCTTCCTGAATTTGCGCGAACTTGGCGCCCGCATGGCCAAGCGTTTCCCCCGCACGATCGAGGTCACCGCGCGACGCGCCGAGGAATATGCCCGCGGCATGCTGACCGGCGGGACGTTGTTCGAGGAACTGGGCTTCTACTATGTCGGCCCGATCGACGGCCACAATCTGGACCACCTGCTGCCGGTGCTGCGGAACCTGCGGGAGGCGGATGAGACGGGGCCGATCCTGCTCCATTGCATCACGCAGAAGGGCAAGGGCTACCAGCCGGCCGAGGAAGCCGACGACAAGTATCACGGCGTCTCCAAGTTCAACGTCATCACCGGGGAGCAGGCAAAGTCCCCGCCCGGGCCGCCCAGCTATACGAAGGTGTTCGCGGATGCGTTGATTGGGGAAGCGGAGCGGGACCCGCTGATCGTCGCCGTCAATGCCGCGATGCCGTCGGGCACCGGGCTGGACCGGTTTGGCGCGCGCTTCCCCGACCGCACCTTCGATGTCGGCATCGCCGAACAGCATGCGGTGACCTTTGCCGCCGGCCTCGCGACCGAGGGCATGAAGCCCTTCGCGGTCATCTATTCGACCTTCATGCAGCGCGCCTACGACCAGGTCGTGCATGACGTGGCGATCCAGTCGCTGCCGGTGCGCCTCGCGATGGACCGCGCCGGACCGGTGGGCGCCGATGGCTCCACCCATTTCGGTAGCTTCGACCTCGCCTATCTCGGCTGCCTGCCGAACATGGTCATCATGGCGCCGTCGGACGAGGCGGAGCTGATGCACGCCGTCGCCACCGCCACCGCGATCGACGACCGCCCCAGCGCCTTCCGCTATCCGCGCGGGGAGGGGACCGGCGTGATCCTGCCGGCGCGGGGCGAGATCATGCAGATCGGCAAGAGCCGTATCATGCGGGAAGGCAACAACATCGCGATTCTGTCCCTCGGCCCGCGCCTGGCCGATGCGCTGAAGGCCGCGGATGAACTCGCCGCGCGCGGGTTGCCAACGACGGTGGTCGATGCCCGCTTCGCCAAGCCGCTGGACACCGCGCTGATCGAGCAGTTGGCCCGCAACCATGAGGTCCTGATCACGATCGAGGAAGGCTCGGTCGGTGGTTTCGGGTCCCTGGTGCTGCACCATCTGGCGCGCCGTGGGCTGCTGGATCGAGGCCTGAAGGTCCGCCCGCTCTGCCTGCCCGACATCTTCATGGAACACGACAGCCAGGCTCGACAGCTCGCCTTGGCCGGATTGACGGCGAAGGACATGGTCGCCGTGGCTCTGGACGCGATCGGGCTGGAAGCGGCCGCCCCCCAGGTTCTGACCGCGGGGTGACAGGCGTGCGCGTGATGAGACGACGGCCCCTGCTGGGTCTGTTCGGCGCCATCGGTCTGATGCCGCCGACGCTCGTGCCATCGGCGCGGGCACAAGGCGCGGGGCCGGTTCCCGTGATCGCCGCGTTCTACCAGTCGCTGGGGCAGGCGATGCGCGCCGGGACCGCGAGGCCGTTCAAGGCGCGCTATGACATGCTCGCCCCTGCGGTGGACCAGGCCTTCGATCTGGCGACGATCCTGGCGGTGTCGGTCGGCCCGCGCTGGGCCTCGCTGGACGCCGGCGTGCGGGCAGGTCTGTCGGACATGTTCCGCGTCTATTCGATCGCCAGCTATGTCGCCAATTTCGCCAAATTCGATGGCGAGACGTTTGAGGTCAGCCCCGAAACGCGTCCCGTCGGCACCGATCAGGTGTTGCAGACCCGGATCGTCCCGAAAACGGGCACGGGCGGCATCCGCCTCGACTACCTGATGCGGGAGGGGGAACAGGGCTGGCGCGCGGTCGATGTGCTCGCGGATGGCACGATCAGCCGGGTTGCCGTCCAGCGCTCGGATTTCCGGGCGATCCTCGGGCGGGACATGAACACGGCTGCGTTGCTGGACAGCCTGCGCCGCAAGGTTGCCGATCTGTCGGGCGGCGCGATCTCCTGACCCTTCCCACGCCAGCGGAACCGGGCCACCATTCCCCGCAGCAACGCGAGGGGAAGCCGCCATGTCCGAAACAACCGACCGCCCAACCCATATCGTCGCCGGCGGCGGCTCGGGTGGCTGTGCCCTGGCCGCGCGTCTGTCGGAGAACCCCGCGAACAAGGTCCTGCTGATCGAGGCCGGTCCCGACTACGGCACGGCCAACATCCCCGATGACCTGACCGACACCTACGCGCACCGCGCGATGACGAACTCGACCTATTTCTGGCCGGCCTTGCAGGTGTCCCGCGGCAGCCACGCGCATATCCCGCCGGCCGGGCGGAAGCCGTATTTCTTCTACCAGGGCCGGGTGATGGGCGGCGGATCGACCGTCAACGGCCAGGTGGCATTGCGCGGATCGCCCGGCGATTTCGACGGCTGGGCCGAGGCGGGTGCCAAGGGCTGGGACTGGAACGGCGTGCTGCCCTATTTCCGCAAGCTGGAAACCGACACCGACTACACCGACCAGTTCCACGGCTCGACCGGTCCGATCACGATCCGCCGCATCCCTCGCAACCAGTGGGACGATTTTACCAATGCGGTCGCGAAGTCCTGGGACTCGCAGGGCCACGAACTGGTGCCGGACATGAACGGGGCGTTTCAGGAGGGGTATTCGCCGCTGCCCACCTCCAACGACGGCAAGGAACGCCGGTCAACGTCGAACTCGCATCTGTCCGATGAGGTCCGCCGTCGCCCCAATCTGCGCCTGATGCCGGAAACCAAGGTCCGCCGCATCCTGTTCGAGGGCAATCGCGCCATCGGGGTGGAGGTTGTCCGCGCCGGCCAGACAATCCGGATCGAGGGCGATACGACCATCATCAGCGCCGGCGCGTTCCATTCGCCCAAGCTGCTGATGCTGTCGGGCGTCGGGCCGGCCGATCACCTGCGCCAGTTCGGCATCGAGGTCGTGGCCGACCGCCGCGGCGTCGGCGCCAATCTGCAGGACCATCCGCTGATCTCGGTGTCCGCCTATCTGCCGCCGATCGCGCGGGAAAAGCATGTGATCCGGCGGAACTATTCGTATCTGCGCTACTCGTCCGAGGTGGAGGGTTGCGAGCCGGCGGACATGATCATGATGGCCGTCTGCCAGTCGATGTGGCACGCGGTGGGGGAGCGGATCGGCACGCTGTCGACCTATATCTCGCTGCCATACTCGCGCGGGACGGTGCGGCTGGGCTCGTCCGATCCGGATGTGCAGCCGGTGATCGACTTCAACTGGCTGGAGGATGAGCGCGACCGCAAGCGCTTGGTGAAGGCGTTCCTCCGCATGGCCGGGATGTTCACGACCGAGCCGGTGAAGACCTATGCGCTTGATCCGTTTCCGTCGAGCTTCTCGGAGCGGGTGGCGGCGATCAGCAAGCCGACCGGGCTGAACCTGATCCTGACCAATGTCGCCGCCGCGATGCTGGATTCGGCGGCGCCGGTCCGAAAGTTCCTGATCGAGAAGATCATCAGCGAGGCCCCGAAGCTGGCCAAGCTGATGGCCGACCCGAAGGCGACCGAGGAGTATGTCTGCTCCGCCGTCCGCAGCGCCTGGCACCCGTCCTGCACGTGTCGGATGGGGGATGCGTCCGACCCGCTGGCGGTGACCGATCCGCGCGCGGCGGTGATCGGAGTGCGGAACCTGCACATCGCCGATGCCTCGATCATGCCGCGGGTGACGCGGACGAACACGAACCTGCCCTCGATCATGATCGGGGAGAGGGTGGCGGATCTGATCCAGGGGCGGGTTTGAGGGGGGGGAGGGTGAGAGTGTGAGCGCATCCCCCCAGCGTCATCCCCGGCCTTGTGCCGGGGACCAGCACCAGCACTGTGCCGCGATTGGTCCCCGGCACAAGGCCGGGGATGACGGGTCGGGGAGGCCGGTGGGGAGACCGGGGGGGACGAATCCACCCCTGCGTGCGCCTGCCGTTGCCACAAGCGGGCCATCCACGCATGACGGGTGGGCGGGCCAGGGACGATGACCAAACCGCGACCCCGCCCCCTCGAACTCCTCACCCCCGACCAGATGGCCAAGGCCGATGCCGCCGCGCCCGGGTTTGGCGTCCCTGGCCCGGTGCTGATGGACGCGGCGGGGCGGGCGGTCGCGCGGGCGGTGGTGCAACGGTTCCGCCCGTGCCGGACGCTCGTGCTGGTGGGTCCGGGGAACAATGGCGGCGATGGGTATGTGGCCGCGCGGTTGCTTGCCCAATTGGGGTGGCCGGTGACGCTGGCGGCCCTGGCGCCGCCAAGGGCAGGCTCCGACGCCGCGGGGGCGGCCACACGCTGGACTGGCCCATCAGCGCCCTTCACGCCGGAGGAAGCCGCCCGCGCCGACCTCGTCATCGATGCCGTGTTCGGCGCCGGCCTCGCCCGCGATGTCGGCGGGATCGTCGCGGACACCCTCCGCGCCGCGCGCCGCATCGTCGCCGTCGATGTGCCGAGTGGCCTCGATGGCGCGACCGGCCAGGTCCGGGGGTACGCGCCGCAGGCCGACCTGACGGTCACCTTCTTCCGCCTCAAGCCAGGCCATCTGCTGCTGCCCGGCCGCACCCTGTGTGGAGACTGCGTGCTGGCCGATATCGGCATGCCGCTGGCCGTCCTGCCCGCCATCGCGCCGGACACGTTCCTGAATGCCCCCGGCCTCTGGACCCTGCCGGCCCTGCCGACCGAGGCCCATAAATACACCCGCGGCCATGTCACCATCCTGGGCGGGGCGGAGATGACCGGGGCCGCGCGCCTCACGGCCGAGGCCGCCCGCCGGATCGGCGCCGGCCTCGTGACCATTGCGGCCGAGGGGCGGGCCGACATCTACCGGATGGGCGCACCCGGCGCCCTGGTGACGGAAGCCCCCATCGCGGACCTGCTGGCCGACCCCCGCCGCACGGTCTGGGTCTGCGGCCCAGGCCTGGGGGAGACCGCCGCGCGCGCCGCCTTGCCGGTGCTGCTGGCCTCGGGTCGGCGGATCGTCGGGGACGCGGATGTGTTCTCGGCCTGCGCCGGCAATCCTGACGGGCTGCGCGGGGCCTCTGTCCTGACCCCGCATGCGGGGGAGTTCGCGCGCGTCTTCGGCGCCCCCACCGACCGTCTCTCTGCCGCGCGGGCGGCGGCCAGGCGGACCGGCGCCGTCGTGTTGCTGAAGGGACCGGACACGATCATCGCCGCCCCGGACGGGCGGGCGGCGATCAATGACCAGGCCCCACCCTGGCTGGCGACCGCGGGGGCCGGCGATGTGCTGGCCGGGATGATCGGCGGCCTGATCGCACAGGGGATGCAACAGGGCATGACCGATTGGGACGCCGCCTGTGCCGCCGCCTGGCTGCACGGGCGCGCCGCGATGCATGCGGGAAAGGGCATGGTGGTGGAAGACCTGCTCCCCGCCCTGCGAGCCGCCTGGGCCGATGCGACGGATGGCTGACACCCGGGCCACGCATGGCGGACGGAGCCGAAATTCTTGCTTCCTCCGACGCCCATGCCTATCGTCCCGGCATGCGCCATCTTCTCCCGAGCACGCGAATTAGCACCCCGGCCGTCTGACGGCCGGTTCGTCCCCTGCTGATTCCCGTGTCTGGAGTATGCCGCCATGCTGGCCAATGCCCGCCCGCCTTTCCAAGCCGAACGAGCCGCGTGTTTCGTGCTGGAAGCCGATCCCACCCCCTGTCTCCTGCCGCGCCTGCTGCAACCCTTCGCCCGCCGCGGCCTGATCCCCGATCATGTCAGCGTCCATCGGATGGGCGACCGTATGCGGGTCGAACTCGCGCTGGATACCATCACGGCCGAGGAGATCGGCCTGGTCGAGGGCAATCTGCGCCAGGTGATCGGGGTGCTCAGCCTGAGCCGGCTGGCACCCGCCCGACAACGCGCGGCTTGACCACGGTCTTTTTCGGCGGCTTGGCAACCGGCGGTGTGGCCTTTTCCGGGAGCTTGCACCAGGCGGCGGCGACGCAGCGCCAGCATTCCGGCTGGCGCGCCTTGCAGACGTAGCGCCCGTGCAGGATCAGCCAGTGATGCGAATCGCGCAGCAGTTCGGGCGGGATGCGCTTCAGCAACCCGTCCTCCACCGCGCGAGTCGTCTTGCCGGGCGCGATGCCGGTCCGGTTGCCGATGCGGAAGATATGGGTATCCACCGCCATCGTGCTTTCCCCGAACGCCACGTTCAGGACCACGTTCGCGGTCTTGCGGCCAACGCCGGGCAGGGCCTCCAGCGCCGCCCGGTCGCGCGGGACCTCGCCGCCATAGGCCTCCAGCAGCCGCTCGGACAACGCCACGACATTGCGCGCCTTGCCCTGCCACAGCCCGATCGAGCGGATATGCCGCGCCACGCCCTCCACCCCCAGCGCCACCATGGTGGCCGGCGTCGCGGCTTCCTGGTACAGCGTCGCCGTCGCCTTGTTCACCGACACATCCGTCGCCTGCGCGGACAGCACCACGGCGACCAGCAGGGTGAACGGATCGGCGAAGGAGAGTTCCGTTTCCGGGGCGGGGTTGGCGGCGGCCAGGGCCTCGATGAAGCCGCGCGCGTCCGCGGCCGACATCGTGGGAGTCTTGCGGGCGCGCTTGCGGACGGGAGCAGGGGGGCTGGACATGGCGCGATCCTGCGGTCCTGAAACGCCCGCCACAAGAGGGGATGTTTCGGTCGCGACGGGACCATTCCAGGCCGGGGCGATCCTGGCTAGACTGGCGCGATGAAGGGTTCCCACGCGGCGGCCGACGACGCTGCCCTGTTCAACGCGGTGATCACGCCCCATCGAAGCCTGTCGCCCCGGGGCCTGCGCTGGCTGCTGGCCGGGATCACCGTGCTGGTCGCGGTCGTCTCATTCCGGTTCTGGGTGCTGGGCGCCTGGCCCGTCGTCCTGTTCAGCATCGCCGAAGTCGGATTCGCGGGCTTCCTGCTGTGGCTGAACCACCGCTCCGCCCGCGCCGTCGAACTGGTGACGCTGTATGAGGATCACGCCCGCATCATCCGCACCAGCGCCAAGGGCGTGCGGCGGGAGGTCTCCCTGCCCACGGCCTGGCTGACGGTCGAACTGGATGAGGAACCGCACCGGGTGACGAAGCTATGGCTGTGCCAGCGGTCCCGGCGGGTGGAAATCGGGGCGGCGTTGGGGGAGGAAGAGAAGCGCGACCTGGCCGGTGCCATCGGCATAGCCCTGGATGCGCAGCGCAATCCCCGCTTCAACAATCCGCAATTGGAAGACTGACAGGCGGCTCAGGCGTCCGCCGGCCCCATCGACTTGATCAGGTCGAACACGCGCTTGCGGACCGAGGGATCGGTGATCCGGTAATAGGCGCGCACCAGTTCAAGCGTTTCCCGCCGGTTCAGCGTGTCGTCGCCGAAGGGGTCGGTTGACTCGACGGCGCTGGCGCCGCGGCGTCCACCCGGTCCACCAAGGGAGGTGGTAAGGCTGTCGGGCATGTCGTCAAAAAAGAAACTGATCGGGACATCGAGAACGCGGGACAGATCGAACAGGCGGGACGCGCCGACGCGATTGACACCACGTTCATATTTCTGGACTTGCTGAAAGGTCAGACCCAAGGCCTCTCCCAGCCGTTCCTGAGACATGCCCATCAGCGTCCGCCGGAGGCGGATCCGGGTCCCGACATGGACGTCGATCGGGCTCGGTCTGCTCTCACGTTCAGAACCAACGGCTTGGTCCGGACCAGCCATGCAGTCTGCCCCCTCTCACACGGTCATCGCCAAAGCGGCCCGTTCACGTGGGGCCGTTCCAGCCAATTGATGGTAGCGTCCGCACCGACGCCGTTAGCAAATTTTTAACGGGACAACCCTGAATTGTCAACTAGAAGGTAACAGCGCGCCTCGTAATCCCGATGCATGAAACAATAGTCACGTATTGACACGATTGAAGGTTGCGAACGTTAATTCCTTCGACGGTATGCCGTGACAAGGCCGCCCAGCATCGCGCCGATCGCGAGCAAGGCCGGAAGCCATAACCCGAACCGGGAAAAGACTGTCGCGGGAAGGGCGGCGGGAATGGGTACCGACAGCACACCCATCGTATTTAGCTCAAGCCGTCCCAGTTCATGGCCACGCGCGTCGAAGGCCACCGAGATACCGGTGTTTGCGACGCGTACCAATGGTAGTCCCTCCTCGACAGAACGCAAGCGCGAAGACGCGAGGTGTTGCCGCGGCCCGCTTGAGTTGCCAAACCAGGCATCATTCGTAACATTCACCAACCATGCGGGCCGATCCACTGTGTCTACAACCTGACCAGGGAAGATCGTTTCATAACAGATCAATGGACCAAACGGCGGCAGCCCCGGCACCGCCAGCGTCCGCGCGCCCGGACCCGCGCCAAACCCGCCGCCCGGCACAAGCTGAATCCCCAGCGGCAGCCAGCTCGGCTGGTATTCTCCGAACGGAACCAGGTGCCATTTGTCGTAGATCGCCGCGGTCACCCCACCCGCAAGCACCGCGAACAGCGCGTTGCGTGGCCGGCCCTCGGCCCCGAAACGCACCGCGCCCACCAGAGCCGGCTGGCCGTTGGTCGCGGCCGCGATCATCTCCCGCGCCGCGGTGTCGGTCTCCAGCAGGAAGGGCGACGCGGTCTCCGGCCAGATGGTCACGGTCGCCCGATCGCCGGCCTCCCGCGCCGCACCCGCCGTCATTTCCAAATAACGCTCAAATATCTGAAACGCCCGCGCCCGGCTCCACTTCTCCCCCTGGGGGATGTTGCCCTGCACCAGGATCGCGGTCACCCCGGGTCCCTCGGGCAAGGGCTGGTTGATCCGATAGACGCCCAGCCCGGCCCAGATCCCCATCGCCGCCAGACCAGTCACCCACCCGGCCCGCCCCAGCCGACCCAGTCCCGCCAGCAGCACCGTCGCCAGGGTCAGGCCATGCACGCTGATCCAGGCGGCCGGCTGGATCAGCGCATCGCCGGCCACACCCGGGATCGTCCACACACTGCCCAGCGGATTCCACGGAAAGCCCGTCGCCACGAACTGCCGCGCGATGTCGAACAGGGTCCACGCCCCCGCCAGCGCCAGCACCCGCCCCAGCCCCGGGCGGGCATGTCGAGCGATCCAGGCGGGAAGGGCGATGAAGATGGCCATGACGGCGGCGAGGGCGGGGACCGCGAGCGGTACCAGCCACCAGTACCGCGCCGCCTCGAACAGGATCGCCTCGGTGATCCAATAAAGTCCGATCACGTTCAGCCCGAAGCCGAACCACCAGCCGCGCCGCCCGGCCTCGACCGGGTTCGCCGCCGCGTCCATCAGGATGTGCAGCCCGATGAAGGCCACGACCAGGAAGGGGATCAGGTGCAGCGGGGGCAGGGCCAGGGCGGCCAGGACGCCCAGTCCGGCGGCCGCAAGGTCAGCCCGAAATCCTCGCAGGCCAGCAAGCCGAGTCGCCACTGCCATCGGGATCAGGGCGTTTCCGCCTCATCCCGGCCATGGCGTTCGTAGTGGCGCAGATACTTGTTGGTGACCAGGTCGGTCTTCACCACCACGGCCACGTCGGTCGTGTTGAACTGCGGGTCGATCACCGCGCCGTCCCCGACGAAGCCGCCCAGACGGAGATACCCCTTCACCAGCGGCGGCAACTTCGCCAGCGCTCGGCGTGGATCAATCTCCTCCCGGTCCAGGCGCCGCATCTCGATATAACGGTGGGGCAAGGCGCGGGGGCGGATCGGGCGCGGCGCCAGATGGTTGTAGTAGAGGTAGCTGAGCTCCACGGCCAGCGCATCGGGATCGATGCCGGGCAGGCTGGCGCAGCCGAACATCAGGTCGATCCGGTGGTGGGCGATGTAGGCGGCGATCCCGCCCCACATGAGCTGCATGGCCACGCGGCCGCGATGGTCGGCGGCGATGCAGGACCGGCCGAGTTCCAGGATTCGTCCGCCCTCGGTGAGGATCTGGCCCAGGTCGTATTCGTCTTCCGAGTAGAACTGACCGATCGTGGCGGCGGCGGAGCGGCGGATCATCCGATAGGTGCCGACGATGCTTTCAGGCCCTTCGCCCAGCGCGTGGTCGACCACCAGAAGATGGTCGGCGACGGTGTCGTACCGGTCCTTATCGCGGGCGGTGGCCGCGGCCTCGGCATCCGGGCGGGCGCCCATTTCCTGATAGAAGATGCGGTAGCGGAGCGCCTGGGCAGCGTCGATCTCCTCCTCGGACCGGGCCAGGCGAACGCCAAGCTGGCCGGCCCGAACTTCGGGGAGGGGCTCGGCGTTGTCGGCGTCGGGCCCAGTCATCAGCAGTGACCGCTGACGGCTACCCCAGGGGATGCGACTTGGGATGGTCCGGTCACGCTGTCCCGCCGCGCGGCGGTATCATGCGGCACAACCGGGCCTTCGCGGCGCTTGCCGAACAGTTCCAGCCGGAGCGAGAGCAGGTCGAAGCCGAGTTCGGCGGCGATTTCCCGCATCAGGCGCTCGTGCCGTTCGTCCTGGAACTCGACGACCTTGCCGGTTTCGATGTCGATCAGGTGGTAGTGGGCGCCGCTGTCTTCCGACGGTTCATAGCGGGCGCGTCCGCCACCGAAGTCGCGGCGCTCGAGGATGCCTTTTTCCTCGAACAGGCGGACGGTGCGATAGACCGTCGCGATCGAAATCTTGGGTTCAAGCTGGACGGCTCGGCGGTACAGTTCCTCGACGTCGGGGTGATCCTCGGCCTCGGACAGGACGCGGGCGACGATCCGGCGTTGGCCGGTCATCTTGACCCCACGATCGGTGCACAAACGCTCGATGCGCGATTCCATCGGTTTCCTTGCCAACCATCCGCTTGCCGCGACATTCCCGGCGGGTAAGGCCGAGCCGGTGCCCTGGTACGGGTCGCATTCATATAGGCGGCTTCGCGTAGCTGATCAGGGGGGGGCCTGTCCAACAATGCCCGTTGGTGTCGGGCGGGGCGGTCGGGAGACCCCGGTATGGGAGCCCCCGGCCGCCCGGACCGTCAGCGTCCGGCGCGACCCTTGGTGCCCAGGCCGATTTCCTTGGCGAGGGCGGATCGGCGTTCGGCGTAGTTCGGCGCAACCATCGGGTATTCGGCGGGCAGACCCCAGCGTTCCCGATACTGTTCCGGCGTCATGTTGTAGGCGGTCTTGAGATGGCGCTTCAGCATCTTCAGCTTCTTGCCGTCTTCGAGGCAGACGATGTGATCGGCGAAGACGGAGCGCTTGATCGGCACGGCCGGCTGCGGCCGTTCTGCTTCCACAACTTCCGTGCCGATCCCGCTCAGGGTCTTGTAGACTTCCTGAATCAGGGACGGCAGAGCGTCCGAGGCGACGGCGTTGTTGGAGACATGGGCCGAGACGATTTGCGCGGTCAAGCCAAGAACAGAGTTGCTACCCGCTGTATCGGCCATTGCGTTCCCTTTCTATGCGGAGACTTGCCCAGTATAGAAGGTGTCGGTTACCGTGCAATGGTTATTTGGACATCGGTGAGCAATACCTTCATGACATATTTGCAATCTGCCGACCGCGAGCTTGATATTACACGAGAGGTTTGTCCCATGACCTTCGTGCAGACCCGACTCGCACTCGACCGCATGACGACCGGCCAGACACTGCTCGTGCGGATGAAGGGCGACGAACCTGTGCGCAACGTTCCGAAAACCGCCAGGGAACAAGGGCATGAGGTCGTTTCCCTTGAAACCGGTGCGGACGGCGTCACGACGCTGGTGCTTCGCCGCGGCTAGCCTGGGTGCAGGTCGGCCCTCATCACCAGCGCATCCGTGCCGTCCGCGTAATAACGCCGCCTGCCGCCCACCGTCTCGAACCCCATGCGGCGATACAGGCCGATCGCCGTGGTGTTCTCTACCGAGACCTCCAGGAACATCCGCGCGACTCCGGAACCGGCCGCGTGCGTCATCGCCGCGTTCATCAGGTCGGTCCCTATTCCCTCCCGCCGCCGCATCGGATCGACGGCCAGGGTCAGCACCTCCCCCTCATCGCCCGTACTCCGGCACAGGATCATCCCGCCCCGCGAATCGGCCAGTCCGAACGCACCAGGCGCGCCAAGCTGCAGGGCGATGACATTCGCGCTCCAGCATTCCTCGGGCGGGAAGCTGGTCGCGTGCAGGGCGGCGAGCACCTTTGCGTGGGACCCGTCGACCGCGGTGATCGTGCCGACGCCGTCCTCGGAGTCGGACTCGCTCACGCCGTGGGCGGCGGGCGCAGGCCGCCGGACGGGGGACGGGCTTCGGGCGGGTCGACATACAGCGGCTGGGCGGGCAAGGGCGGAAGCTCTCCGGCCATGCGCCGTTCCGCCACCACGGCGATGTGGCGGCCCATCGGGCGGCGGGCGTTGGTCAGCATCACATCCGTCCCGCGCGCGGCGAGCCAGCCGGTCACCGCCACCGCCGCGTCGCCCGCAACCGCCACGGGACCGTTGTAGGGGGGCAGCGAATCGAGCGGGCAGGGCACCGGCCCTTGGCCCCAGTCGAGAAAGATGCGCCCCCGCCGGCTGTCGATCGCGGTCCACAGCACGCGCCGGCCGAGATGGGGCAGGGAGTTCGCCAGTGCCTCGTGCACCGTCACGCCGATCACCGGAATGCCGGCGCCCAGCGCCAGCCCATGCGCCAGTGCCAGGCCCGCGCGGATGCCGGTGAAGCTGCCGGGGCCGACCGTCGCGGCGATCGCGTCGAGCGACAGAGGGTCGATGTCAGCCTCGGCCAGGATGTCCCGCGCCATCACCGGCAGGACCGCGGCCTGGCCCCGCCCGGTATCCAGCCGCCGCTCCGCGATCAGCACCTGGTCGATGACCAGGGCCACGGAACATTGTGCCAGTGCCGAATCGAGCGCCAGGATACGCATCAGCCAATCGTCGCAGGGAAGGCGTCCCGTCTAGAGCAGGACGCAGGCATCCGTATAGTCGAGACGCGGATGCCGGCCGAACAGCGCCGCCGGATCGCCATAGCCGAGATTGACCAGGAAGTTGGACCGCCAGCCGCGATCGGCCAGGAACTCCTGGTCCACCTTGGCATTGTCGAAGCCGGACATGCCGCCGCAATCCAGCCCCAGCGCGCGGGCGGCCAGCATCAGGTAGGCACCTTGCAGCGTCCCGTTGCGGAACGCCGTCGTGGCGGCCAGCGACTCGTTGCTGGTGAACCAGCTCGCCGCGTCCAGATTGTGCGGGAAAAGCTGCGGCAGCTTTTCGTAGAACTTGGGGTCGTAGGCGACGATCACGTTCACCGGCGCCGCCATCGTCTTGGCCATGTTGCCCGACGAAAGGGCAGGGGCCAGACGCTCCTTCGCGTCCTTCGTGCGGATGAACACGAACCGCGCGGGAGAGCAGTTGGCCGAGGTCGGCCCCCACTTCACGATATCGAACAGCTCTTGCAGGGTCTCGTCCGGGATCGGCTTGTCCAGCCACGCATTGTGGCTGCGCGCTTCGCGGAAGATAAGGTCGAGGCCGGCGGCGTCGAGAGCCATTGCGATCTCCGATGGGAAATTATGGTGCGGCGCAGCGTAGACCCGCCGCACCGCACGTCAACCGGCCAGGATCAGTATTCGACCTGCTCGACCGCCACGACTTCCGGGACATAGTGGCGGAGCATGTTCTCTACCCCATGCTTCAACGTGGCGCGGGACGACGGGCAGCCCGAGCAGGACCCCATCATCGACAGCCGCACGATGCCTTCGCGGAAGCCGCGGAAGACGATGTCGCCGCCATCGCCGGCCACCGCCGGGCGGACGCGGGTTTCGAGCAGTTCCTTGATCTGGTCCACGACCTCCTGGTCGGCCGGATCGATGTCTTCCTCATACAGGTCGTCATACGCGTCGGCGTTCATCACCGGCCGGCCGGTGACGAAATGGTCCATGATCGCGCCCAGCACGAGCGGCTTGAGCTCGGACCAGTCGGTCACGTCGGACTTCGTCACAGTGACGAAATCGCCGCCCAGGAACACGCGCGCCACGCCCGGCAGGGCGAACAGGGCGGTCGCCAGCGGGCTGCGTTCGGCCGACGTGGCCGAGGCGAAGTCGGCGGTCGACAGGCCCATGACGTCCTGGCCCGGCAGGAACTTCAGGGTCGCGGGGTTCGGCGTGCCTTCGGTTTCGATGAACATGGCGGAGCCTGCGAGGTTGCATGGTGGAAACCGGACCGTCACGGTCCGGTCGGATAGCCGCTACATCGGTCGGATTGTCCCGGCTGGCAAGAGGCACCGTCACGATTGATCCGGTTGTGTCGCATGTTGGGTATGCAACGGCGCCATGGGTCGATTGCGCCCAGCCCCCGCCCTTCGCTATGAGATCGCGGAGCCGTTCAGGCGGGAGACGACGCATTTCGCTCAGGGTCATTCGACAGGTCCGTGGCACGAGAAGATCGGCGTGGCGTCGGATCAGGCTGCCGGCGGTCCTCGCCGGCCTGGCGCTGGGCCTCGTCGTGGTCGCGGTCGTGGCTGTCCGTCGAGCCGACACGCCGACCGAACCCGCCGACCGCGCCACCCTGTCCCGCAATCCCCCCACCAGGATCGAGGCGAGGCAGATCCCCCTGCCGCCCGGCGACTGGCGCGTCCTGTCGCGCATACCCGCGGA
The DNA here is from genome assembly GCA_002422345.1 of Acetobacteraceae bacterium UBA6159. Classification (GTDB taxonomy): domain Bacteria; phylum Pseudomonadota; class Alphaproteobacteria; order Acetobacterales; family Acetobacteraceae; genus Rhodopila. The sequence continues at coordinate 22,794 of DIUL01000081.1, read as the reverse complement.
AGGGGAGGAGTCGGCCGCGCCCTTCGCCAGCATGGTGCTGGCACGCCTGAACGGGCGGGAGGTCGACGCGGCGGTGCTGGTGCAGGTGAACCGCCTGGGCCACCGGGTGACCTGGGGCCTTCCGGAGGCCTGTCTGCTCGATGATTTCGCGCCGCGCCGGATCCAGTATGCCTCGGATCACGACGGGTCCTGCTCCTATGCGTCCTTCACCGATGGCACCGGCCCGCTGACCGGCGTGCTGATCGATCCCGCCTGGCACCGCGCGATGCGGGAAGCGGTGGATCGCGGCTGGAACGTGCCCGTCACCTGGCTGTCGGTGACCTTCCGGGTCACCGATCCGATGGACGCGCTGCAAATCCGCTATCTGTTCCACCCCTGGGACATCGGCCAGGCGAAGCCGCCGGAATCCGCCGCGTGGCGCCGCATCCAGGCGGACCGCCTGGCGATCTGGATGGAAGCCGCCGCCCCGCGCGTTGGCGCCGGTTTCCGCGACCGCCTCCGCTCCGCCTATGAAGCAACCCTGCCCGATCCGATGCGGCCCGAAGTCGCTCGGCCCGAAATCGCCGCAAGGAACGGCGCGCCGCCGACCACTCTCGAAGTCGAGGCGGACGAGTCGACGCGCGCGATGATCGCCCGGGCGATGTCCTATCGGATGTTCGCCTCGATCGCGGATTTCGGCGTGCTGTGGCTGTATCTGGGGAACGCCGTCACGGCGTCGACGCTGGCGGCGCTGAAGCTCGCGACGCAGGGCGCGGCATCCGTCACCTATGAATACATGAAGTCTCGGCTGGTAGACCCGATCCCTCGGCATGATCTGCCGAATGTCGGGGTGGAACGGCCGTTGCCGCGGTAGTCAGGGGCTGCCCGACCCAAGGCCGAGCAGCCCGCTGGACGGTCAGGACTTGGGCGCGGAGCCGACGTTCACTTCGATCTGGCGTCCGCCGTACCACACATGGGCCAAGTAGCCGCCGAGCACGCCGCCGACGATGACACCCAGGTCGGTGGCCAGGATGGCTTCACCCACTACGATCCCGCCCAGCACGCCCGCGCCGATGGCGACGATATGGGCCGGACGGATCACGATGATGTTGTCGGAAGCCGCGGGCGCCGCGGGGGCCGGCTGCGCCATGGCAGCCTGCATCGGCAAAGCAAGCGAAACGGCGATTACCGCCGGCATGACAGCCTTGATCATTCTGGTTCCCCTGGATTGTTGTTTCACCGGGTATCAGGCCGTTCCGGTGTCCTGCATGACATGCTGAACGACTCCCGTGATAATTTCAACCATGGGCTGTGCCTGATTGCGCGATTGTTTGGGCCGGACATCGCACCTAAATGAAGGGCACCGGCGCGGACCCGCGGCAAGGGTTCGGCGTCGGCGTTCAACCCAGCAAGGGTGGCCCATGCATCGCGCGATTGGTTCCTGGCGACAGATTGCTCCCCTCGGTTCGGCCGGGCGGATGCTGGCCTTGCTCGCCGTCATGGGGGCATCCCCGGCCACGTCCTGGGCCCAAGGGACCCAGCCCACGCCACCGCCCGCACCGCCGGCCCAGCAGGGCACGACGGTCGAGGGTCTGACGAAATCAGCCGAGGAACTCGCCCGTTCCGCCGGCGATGTCGCCAAGTCCGTCGGCGGCGCGATCGGCAATCTGTGGAACGACGCTGTCGGCAAGGTCGCGCCCGGCGCCCCCACCGACTACCTGCCGGCGCAGATCAGCGATGAGGACAAGCAGTTCTTCGCCATTCTGGAAACGATCGGGCTGCGGCTGAAGGATGTGACGGTCAGCAAGGGCGTCCTGCCCAGCGCCAGCTATCGCTTCGTGGCCAGCCGGGAACCCACCGACACCGACATCGCCACGGCCGAGGACCTGTTGCGGGTCTACCGCGACGCCCAGACCGGCATGATGTCGCGGGCCCGGCAGCGGATCGCGCGCTCGACCCTCGATACTGTTTCGACCGCCGGATATGCGCTGACGTCGATGGAGGTCACGCTCTCCCCCTGGCCGGACGCGAGCTACCAGATCACGACGAAGGACGCCGCGGCGCCCAAGAACTAGGGGTGCCGACTTACGGCAGGACGCGACGGGCGATGTTCTGCTCGGGGATCACGACCTGCTGGGTGGAGAACTCGGCGGAGGTCCGCAGCAGCGCGTTGATCTGCGCTTCTTCCTGCGAAAGGTCGCGCAGCGCCGGGGTGTCGGTCACGCGGCTGGCCCAGAACGCGTCGGCGTACATCACTTGATACCAGTCCTGCACCGCGTTGACGGTCACGTCGAAGGCAACCGCCCCCATCAGCGCGCCGGCGGCGATCAGGGACGTCAGCGAAAATCCACCCATGGCATGCCCCTGTGTCAGAAAGTCTCGTAAGCTAGCTTTTCGTTCGTCGCGATGACCTTACGCAAGGCTTTTTCGCCGACGAGCTGAAATAAGAGTGGCGTCGTGAACGCATCCAGCAAAGTGGAGCTGATCAGCCCGCCAAAGATGGCCACGGCGACCGGATGCAGGATCTCGGTTCCCGCGCCATCCGAGGTCCACAGCAACGGCGTCAGCGCCAGGCCGGCGGCCAGCGCGGTCATCAGGACAGGCATCAGCCGTTCGGCAGAACCGCGCATGACCAACGCGCGCCCGAGCGGCATCCCTTCATGCAGATGCAGGTTGATGAAGTGGCTGACCTTCAGCAGGGAGTTCCGCACCGCCACGCCGGTGACCGCGATGAACCCGATCAGCGCCGCCAGGTCCAGGTCCAGCCCGGTGATCCACAGCGCCGCCACGCTGCCCACCAGCGCCAGCGGAATGTTCCCCATGATGACCGCGCACAGCACCGCGGAACGGAACCGCTGCTGCAGCAGGACGAACATCAGGAACAGCGCGACCGGGGATAGCAGCGCGAGCCGCACCCGCGCTTCCTCCCCCTGGCGGAAATCGCCGTCCAGCACGATCCGATTGCCCTGCGGCAGCTTCGTCGCCTCCACGATCTCGCGCACGCGGGACACGATCGCGGCCAGGTCCTCCGACCCGTCGGCATTCGCCATCACCGCGATCCGCCGCTGCCCATCCTCATGCATGATGCGGCTCGGCCCCACCGAGCTTGTGATCGTGGCGAAGGATGACAGCGGCACCGTGCCGGATGGCGTGTCGAAGCGCATCCGCTCCAGCGCCTGGGGGTTACGGTCTTCGTCGCGCAGGCGGATCGTCACGTCGAAGCGACGGCCGTTCTCGATCACCTGGGAAACGACCTGCCCGTTGGTCAGCGTGCCCAGCCGAGCGGCGATGTCGGCCGGGGTCACCCCGAACAGGGCGGCGCGCTGGTAGTCGATGGCGATGCGCTGCTGCGGAATGAAAGTCTGCTGCTCCACCGCGATATCCACCAGGCCGGGGATACGGGACAGCTCCGCCTTGAACTTCTCGGCGATGATGCGGATCGTCGGCAGGTCGCGGCCGAACACCTTCAGCACGATGTCGCCGCGCACCATGTTGTCCTGCGACTGCATCCGCTCGATCAGGAACTGGGTGACGTTCACCTCACCGGGGAAGATCGAGATGCGGCGGCGGATATCGGCCATGACTTCGTTCAGCGATCGTCCCTGGTCCAGCCTGATCCGCAGCGGCCATTCATTGGCGTTCACCGGATCGACGTCGGAATCCCCGTCATAGCGCCCGCTGCGCCGCGACATCGCCTTCACCTCGGGCACTTCGAGCATCAGTTGCTCCGCCACGTGGCCGATCCGGTAGGATTCGGCCAGCGACGTGTCGGGTGACAGCAGCAGGGTGACGTAGATATTCCCCTCATTGAACTGGGGCAGGAATGACCGTGGCAGGAACGGCACGGACAGCATCGCCACGGCCACGCTGATCCCGGCCACGCCCAGCACCGTCCGAGGCCGGTCCAGCACCCAGCCCAGCGCCTGCGCGTTCGCCTGTTTCAGCCGCCGCACCATCGCCCCGCCGTGTTCGCGGTGCAGCGCCTTCATGTTCGGGATGAAGTAGGAGCACAGCGCCGGCGTCACGGTGATCGACACGATCAGGCTGGCGACGATGGAGATCGCGAAGGCGATGGCCAGGGGCATGAACATCCGCCCGACCTGACCGGGCATGGCCAGCAGCGGCAGGAACACGATCAGCACCACCGCGGTCGCGTAGACGATGCCCGATCGGACCTCATTCGAGGCGCGGGCGATCACCGCCATCGGCTGTTCCGGCCTCTCCTTCCGCTGGTTCTCGCCCAGCCGGCGCATCGCGTTCTCGACATTCACGACCGCGTCGTCGACCAGCGCGCCGATGCCGATCGCGATGCCGCCCAGGGTCATCGTGTTCAGCGACACGCCCATCAGGTGGAAGACGATCGCACTGACGACCAGGGAGATCGGGATCGCGAGCAGGGAAATCAGGGTCGGCTGAAACGACCACAGAAAGATGACAAGGACGACCGCGACGATGATGACCGCGTCGCGCAGGACGATCCCGACATTGTGGATCGCCTCCTTGATCATGTCGGCCTGGCTGAAGGAGATGAGGCCGAGCTTGATGGAGGGAGGGGCGGAGGACTGCATTTCGGCGAGAGCGGCCTCGATCCGGTCGGACACGTCGACCGTGTTCGCCAGCGTCTGCTTGACGATCGAGAGGTTGACGGATGGCTGGCCGTTGAACGCGCCCTGGCCCTGGCGGACTGCGGCGGCGAAGGTGACCTGCCCGACCTGGCCCAGCAGCACCGGAACCTTGTCGCCATAGGCCACGACCAGGGACCGCATGTCGTCCAGGCTGGTGGTGCGGCTGATGTTGCGCAGCGCGTAGCTGGTGCCTTGGACGTCGGCGACCCCGCCGCTCGTGTTGCTGGCGAAGCGTTGCAGCGTCGTTTCCACCTGGTCGAGCGTGACGCCGTAATGCTGCATCAGGTCCAGGTTGGGAGTGAACTGATAAGTGCGGACCTGCCCGCCGATGGCGAACACCTGGGACACGCCCTCGACCGCCAGCAGGCGCGGGCGCACCACCCAGTCGACATACTCCCGCAGCGCCATCGGGCTTTCGCCGCCGATGACGCCCATGTGCATGATCAGACCGGTCGCCGCCGACATCGGCGCCAGCGTCGGGTCCACCCCGTCGGGCAACTGGGCACGGGCGGACTGCAAACGCTCAATCACAAGCTGGCGATTGCGGTAGGGATCGGTGCCCCAGGCGAACACCACCTGGAAATAGGCGACGGACGCATTGGCGCTGCTGCGGACGCTGGTCACGCCGGTCAGGCCGCTGAGGACCTGTTCGATCGGCACGACGACCAGTTGTTCGACCTCCTCGGCTGTCAGCGTGCCGGATTCGGCGGTGACGATGACGGAAGGCGGCCTTGTCTGTGGCAGCAGGTCGATCGGCATGTCGCGGGCGATCAGCGTGCCCACGACCAGCAGGACGGCGGTTACCAGCAGGACGAAGATGCGATGGCGCAGGCTTGCGGAGACGATCGCGGCGAACATCTAGACCGGCCGCAGTTCGTGCCGCTTCCGGCTGATGCGGCGCACCGCCATCGATCCCAGCACGATGCCGATGCCGCCGGCGGCCAGGGCGATCAGGATCTTGTCGCGCATCCCGCTCTCCTCCGCCGGCGGTTCGGCGCTGGCCGCGGCGTGGTAGGCGATCTCGGCCGTGACATCGCCGGCACCATCGGCGGACGTGACCGAGACGATGAAGCTGTCCCGCGCCCGGGTGCCGTGATCGAAGGGCGCGACGAACAGGCCGGTGCTGGCCGGCGCGAAGGGGATGGCCTTGCCGTTCGGGGTGGTCACGACCAGGTGCGCGTCCTTGACCGGGGCGTTGTCCTCCACCCGGTCGAGGAAGGCATACAGCTTGCCCTCGCTCGCGATCAGCACGACGGTGACCCCGCCGATTTCCATCGTCGTGCGGGGCGCCGACTCCTGCCCCGCATCAGCCTCGGTCGCGCGGGCCGGCGGCGTCGCCGCGAACAGAAGGCAGGCCAGGGTCGCGCCCATCAGCGCCAGCGCGCGCAGGCGAGGGGCCGGCCGGCGGGCGTCGCGGGTCATGATCGGTCCGGTCCTCATTGCAGTTGCGCCATCAGCCGTGACCCGTTGATCACGATCCGCGCGCCGTCCGGCACGCCATCGGTCACCAGGATGGAGGTGCCGTCGATCACGCTGGTGCGGACGGCATGCGGCACGAAGGTTTCGGGCGCCGTCTGTTCCCACACTTCCTGCAGGCCGGAGCTGCCCTGGGTGACGGCCGACCGGTTCAGCAGGATGCCGCGCTGGCTGGTGGAAGCGTTGACGATTGTGACCGTCACCGGGCGGCCGACCCGCAGGCCCGGCGGCGGGTCATCGATGCTGAACAGCACCGGCGTCGCCTGCCGGGTGGCCGAGAGACCGGTGCCGACGAAGCGCAGAATAAGGTTGGTGCCCTCGGGCGTCACGGCGGCCGCGACCGGGGCGCCGCGCGCGGTTTCGGCCGTGGCGGGATCGGGGGCCGTCGCCTCGACCCACAGCCGGGACGGGTCGATGACGTCGAACACGACCTCTCCGGGCTGGACGATCTTGCCGTTCACCGCCGTGGTGGAGGACACGACGCCATCGGTGGGCGCGCGCAACGCCTCCCGCAGTTCGAGCATCGGCAGCAGGGCGTCACGTTCACGCCGCAGGCCGGCGACCTTTTGTTCAGCCTGGTAGATCTTGCCTTCCCGGAACGGCACCCAGGAGAATTGGCGCAGGATTTCCAGCGCCTCGGTCTCCAGCCGGATGTCGTTGGTCAGCTTGGTGACGTCGCGGCGGACCTGGCTGAGGTCGACGATCCCGATCGAGGGCGTGACCAGCGCCATGATCTGCCCCTTCTTGACCGTCTGGCCGAGGGAGGGAAAGCCGCTCTCGGTCGGTTCCAGCCGGCCCGGCACGCTGGGCTGCACGGTGCCGTGCAAGGAAGGGTCGGGCACGATGCGGCCGGCGACGCGCAGGACGGTGGGGACGTCGATCTGCCGCACCCGTTCGGTCCGGACATTGAACAGGCGTTGCAGGGGCTTGGGCACGAAATAGGTGCCGTCCTCCCGCCGGTGGCTGCGGTCATAGACCATGTTGGCCACCAGGCCGGGCTCGATCTCGTCCTGCGGACCGATCGGCATGACGGGCGAGGGGGGGACCGGCGGCAGGGCCGCGACCACGGTGGTGCCGAGGGTCGAGGGCGAGGGCGGGGCCGCGCTGGGGGCCGAAGCCGGATCGGCCGCGCGCGCGGGATCGGCCGCCGCCAGGGCTGGCACGGGCCGCGTCGCCTGAGAGGGTATGGCGGGGGGCTGCCGGACCAGCGACTGCGGCACGGTGTCCGGAACCGAGGCAACGCGCGGGGGCTGCACCGGCGTCCGGTTGATGCCGAGAAGGTAGGAGACCTCCCACAGGAACTGTCCGGCGGCACCGGGCAGGGTGGCGAAGCCGGCGGCAGACCAGGCCAGGGCATCCATCGCGGTGCCGGCGGCTGCCCCCAGATAGGACCCCGTGTCGGGTGCTGGCGGGGGCGGAGGCGCCGGATTGGCCCGGGGGGAGAGGGACGGATCCTCGATCGGCACTCGGTCCGCGATGCTCCGTTCGGCCTGCGCGGCGGCGGATCCCGTGACGCCGCACAGTCCGGTGACGCAGACCAGGGCGGTGGCGAGCAGCCAGGCCCGTTTCGGCGCCGACCACGGTTCGACGGCGAACGGCCGCCGTCCGGAACGCGGCATCAGCGTGCCTCCGGCCGAGGCCGTGTCGCTGGGTCGGCGGAAGCGGCCAGGGAAGCGCGTGCCTCGGCCACCGCGTAGGCGGAGATGGCCTGCGCCGCCCGCGTCGCCTCGGTCCGTTCGCGGGCCCGCGCGATCCAGGGGGCGGCTTCGGCCTGCCAGGGGGAATGGGTGAGCAGGGTCGCGACCTCGGCCATGCGCCCCTCGGTCGCCATCTGGCGGACCCGTTGCAGGAACGACAGGCGGGGGTCTTCCTCTCCACCGAACAGCGCGCGCAGGCGGGACCAGCCGGACCCGTCCTGCCCGAGCGAGGCGGCGATCGACTGATCCAGCGTTTCATAGGCGATCGCGAGGTCGCGGATCGTGGTCACGCCGTTCGGCATCCCGCGCAGGGTCTCGACCGCACTCGCGACGGGTTCGGGGTAGGGGGCGTTCAGGTCCATCAGCGCCACGCCCTCGGCCAGCGCGGTCCCGGTATCGAGGTCGCGGCGGAGGCGTGTGGCGGCGGCGAGCACGGCGGCGGCGCGCACCCGGGCGGTCAGCGCCTGGCCCGCGCTGTCCATCCGTTCCATACGCCGAGCGGTTTCGGCGGTCAGGGCGGCGATGTCGGCGACGGCCTGCTGGTTTTCCCGCCCGAGCGCCCCCGACTCGGCGAGCCGGCGATCGAGTTGGCGGATTTCCAGCCGCAGCCGCAGCAATTCGGATTCCAGGCCGGCGACGCGGGGAAGCAGGGCGGCGATATCGCGATCGGCCTGGCTTTCCGGCGTCAGCAGATCGGCGAGGCGGGTGGAGGCGTCACCGAATCCGTCCGGCAGCAGCGCCGGCACCTGCTGCACCAGAACCGGGCGTAGGGAAGGGGCGGTCAGCGCGACGGCGGCGGCGCCCAGCGCCACGATGGCAAAGAAGGCGTTCAGCCAGAGGCCGCGCGCGCGGGGTGGGGCGGGTGGCGCCACGGCCGCGGGCGGTGGGGGCGGCGGACCATCCGGCGTGACCGCATCGTGCCGTTCCGGCGGTGTCGCTCGGCCGTCATCCATGTCGGGAAGCGGTCTGCCCTCGGCCCGGGGCACGACCGTCGAACCGGTGTCGTTCGCGGCGGGCGCGGTATCCGTGTTTCGGCTGGCTTCGGCCCGGGACCGGCTGTTCCGTTCCCTGACAAGCACGGTAAGATCGGTGGGTTGGTCAGCCAATCGCGCGGTCCTCTCCACAACCGCCGTCACCATGTCCCGTGCTTCCAGATACGCGAGGAGCGTGGCAATGCACTGATTGGTTCCACATGGGGAGTATCCTGCCGGGACGACCGGGCGTTGTGCGCCGCAAGGTGACAGGGTGGACGGTTTCAGGCAACCCCCATGTTCGGATCGTCAAACGGAATTGCATTGCGTTACAATCGCTCAGCCGACCCTTAAGCCTTGGACTTCCGGCCCGCCGAACCGGAACTTCAGCCCCGTGATGAACCCGAACCAGGGAGTGAAAGATGTATGGACAGCCGCTCTCGATCCTGGTCCGCATGCTGGCGGTGCTGCTGCTGGTCGCCGCTACCTACAATCCCAGCGGGTATTCCTGGTATCACTGGGTGGAACAAACGGGCTCCGATTACTGGATCGCGAAACTATTCACGATGTTTGTTCTGATTTCCGGCTATATCGTTTGTATCAACGCGACCATCCGCTCGCTCGGGCTGCTGCTGGGCGTGCCGCTGCTGCTGGTGCTGCTGACGCTGGTGTGGCTTGCGTCCGATCGCGGCTGGATCGACCTGTCCAACAGCCTGCAACGGATCCTGGTGTTCCAGGGCGCGCTGGTGCTGTTCCTGGGCACGGGGACGTCGTTCTCGATCATCCGCTACCGGCTCGCCGGCCAGATGGACTCGCGGTCCCTGACATGACGGCTCGTCCCGCCTGATGGGCCCCGGAGGACTCGCCGCTCGGCTTCTGGCCTGCTTCGCGCTGGTGTTCGCCACGTGGAATCCCACGGGTGTCAGCTTCTATGACTGGGTCGGCGGTCCAGCACCCCTCGCGCTCAAGGCGGCGGCGGCGGCGCTGCTGATCCTGTTGCATATCCTGTTCGGCCGCATCACCTGGCTGTCGCTGGGCGGCTTCGGGCTCGGGTTCATGCTGGCGATGCTGTTCCTGGGGGTCTTCACGCTGTCGGAATTCGAGGTCATCGACCTCGGCCGCGGCCGCACCTGGGGCTATGTCTTCATCTCGGTCGCGTCATTGACACTGATGACCGGAGTCACCTGGTCGCTGATGAAACGGCGGGTGACGGGCCAGTCCAACTACCTCAATCCACCACCCTGATCTGCTCTGCCTGCGGTTGCGGGTAATGCCGCCGCCCGGACAGGGCCGACAGGATGCGGGGCAGGAAGGGCGGTTCGTTGTGGCGGAAATCCTGGATCAGCAGGATCGCCACCAGAATGACCCAGAAATTGAGCTGGTTGATCGACCACAGCGTCAGCGTCGCCAGATAGATCAGGCCGTGCAAGCTGGTGATGAAGACGGCCAGTTCGGTGATCAGCAGGCCGCGCAGCCGGTGCCCGCGCCGCTGCGCCACCGCCGTGCCGATCCGCAGCCCCCAGATCAGCAGCGCCAGCCCGCACCAGGCGATCAGGTTGACGCGGTCATCGTCCCACAGCATCGCGGCCGCCAGCTCCGCCACCGCCCGCGTTTCATACCGCAGGGCGCGTTCCATGAACTCGGCCAGCGTCAGGTCCCAGACGCCGTTCGGCGTGACGATGCCATCCCAGGTCAGGGCCATCGGAGGGATCAGCAAAGGCAGGGTGGCGAGGCCGATCATCGCCCCGCTGGCCACGGTCGCGTCGCCCGATCCGCTGCCGCCGCGCACCGCGCGGGAAAACTGCACGGCCCATTGCCAGATCAGCAGCGGGGTCGCGACCAGCAGCGCGCGGAACAGGTAGTAGGCGGCCTCACCCAGAAGATCGAGCAGGTCCATCGTCGGTCACACCGCGCGCCGCGGGCCGGCGGCGCGCATGGGCATCATGCCTCGATCTGGCGATACCACCGGCGGGACCAGAACAGCCCGGCGCGCTTCGGCCGCCAGCCATTGTCGGCCATCACGCGCTTGAGCTGCTTGCGCGCCTCGGTCTCGGTGATGGTATTGCCGGAGAAGTCGCGCAGCACCTGGGCAGTGCTGTTGAACTGGGAACGCGAGACCGCGCCGCGCCGGCCGGCCTGACGGGCCATCACCTGCTGGATGCGGCGCGCGGTTTCCGTTTCGAAGGTGTAGCCCAGGTCCTCGGCCACGCTGCGCATGATGCCGCGCGCCTGGTCGAGCGACAGGTCGAACCGTGTCACCGCTTCCTCAAGCAAGCGCTGCTCCCGCTCCCGGTCGATGTAGCGGGTCTGCAGGCCGGACAATTTCACCAGGTCGGCGAACCGGCGAGCGGGTTCGTCGGCGCCGCGCCTGACCAGGTCATCTGCCACTGTCAAGGTCACATCCCCGCGTCTGATGAAGGCCGGGGTTATAGGTGCCCCTTCGCCGGCCTGTAAAGGTCGTTGGCGGGGAAAGCATCCGGCCGGACGATCTTCGACCCGGGCCGCGCGCGATGGGGCCTGCCGGAACGATCCAGCACACGCGGGGCGTGTGGCCCGTGAAGTTCCCGCTTCGCTGCCACGGGCTGATCTGATACAGCCCACAGGCATGCGCGGTCGTCCCCAATCACCCCGGCCAGCCCTGGAAATGTTGGATTTTGTATCACGTGTCCCTGCCGCATAGCTGGAAATCCGTTCGCCTCTCACTCTATCGGTTTCGCGCCACGCGCCGGCGGCGGGTCAATCCGTTGCGCGACTGGACGGCAAGCGCGGTGGTCCTGGCCGCCGGCCTCGCGATCGGCGCGTCCTGCCTGCCCAGCCGCCCGACCCAGGACCCGACGGCGGCGACCCTGATCGATCCGCAACCGACCAGCGGCGGCATCGCCCCGGCCGTCTTCGCCCTGCGCGACACCGGATCGGCCGTTCGTTTCGCGAACGCCGAGGCGGAGGCGAACGGCGTGATCCGCGTCGGCTTCTACGATCCGCTCGATCCCCTGCTCGCCACCGCGACCGAACCCGTGCTGCTGCCCGCCGATGCCCGCCTGCTGTGGCTGCTGGCCGCGCCCGCCGAACGCGCCGCGATCCGCGAACGGGCGGCGTCCCTGGTCGTGGCACTGTCCTCCGGGTCCCGCGACATCCTTGAATCCCCCGAATTCGCCGAATTCTACCGCGACCGCTTCATCGACGCCTTCCAGCACGCGGCGCGGGAGGCCTGGAACGCCACCCAGGACAGCGGCGCCTGGCGCGCCTTGCTGCGCGGGCTGGAACCGGCGATGCGCAACCTCGCCAACCGCGACATCCGCCCGGTGGTGGAACGCCAGTTCCGCTCGGTCGCCGGCCGGATGCTGCGGGCCAACGCGCTCTCGATGCTCGATCCCTTCACCGACCGGCCCTGGAACACCGAACCGATCGAGGAGGCGTTGCGCGCCTCCCTGGTCGAACTGCGCCACCGGGAAGTGCCGGAGCGCGCCATCGGCCATCTGATCGACTCCCCGCAGACGGCTGTCTTCCTGCGGACCTACCAGGACGAACTGGTCCGCCAATTGGCGCATGATGGGAAACTGCACGGCCTGCTGGCCGAACTCGCGTTTGATGAGCGGTTCCGCCCCTATGCCGACGACATCGTCGCCCGGGCCAACGCGCTGGCCCGCTATGCCCCGCGCCTGCTGGTCAGCCTGCGCGGCGGGCAGGACCTGGCGCGCTCGCAGGACCTGAACCTTGTCGCCGCCACGGTGATCCGCGCGACCATCGCCGGCCGGGGTGATCGGGTGGTCGTCTACATGAGCCGCTCGCAACGGGACGCGATAGCGGCGCTCGACCGTTCCGCCGTGCAGACGCTCGACCGGAAGGGCCGCTCGTGAACGATATCGTCGGCGAAGATGAGGTCGGGGCCGTGCGCGCGACCGGCGGCGGCCTGCGGGCGACGGGGCTGTCGATCACCCGGCCCGATGGCGTGGCGATCCTGCGCGATGTCGACCTGAACATCGGCCCGTCCGAGGTCGTGCTGCTGGTCGGTCCCAGCGGCTGCGGCAAGTCGACCCTGCTGCTGCTGCTGGGCGGGCTGCTGGATCGCGGCAATGGCTGGACCGTCTCGGGCCTGCTGACCTGCGGCGACCTGCGGATCGATCTGGCCGAGGAGCAGGCCGGCGTCGGCGGTGTCGTGTTCCAGAGCCACGCGCTGTTCGATGAACTCGACGCCGAGGCCAATCTCCGCATCGCCCGCGACCATGCGGCGGGGAACGTCACGCCGTCCCTGGAAGCGGCGATGCTGCCGATGCTGGGGGATATCGATCCGCACCAGGCGGTCAGCGCGTCATCCGGCGGGCAGCGCCAGCGGCTGGCGATCGCGCGCACGGTGCTGTCCGATCAGCCGGTGCTGCTGTTCGACGAGCCGAACTCGGGGCTGGACATCATCTCCTCCCGCCGGCTCGTGGAACTGATCCGCGGGCTGTGCCAGACGATGGGCAAGCCGGCGCTGATCGCGGTTCATCACGCCTCCGAGCTTATTCCCGTCGCCGATCGTATCCTGGTGATGGACGCACGCCGGGCAACCCTGACCGAGGTGGCGCCGAACATCGACGCGCTGGAGGCGGGGCTGGCCGTCGCATCGGGCATCACCGACACGCCGGCCGTTCCCCAGACCCTCGCCACGCCGGACGTGGACGCCCGCCCCTGGCGGCGCTGGCGGTTGGGAGAGGGCAGGGGCCTGCCCCGGCATTCGCGGCTGTTCTGGTTCTCCCGCTATGTGCTGGGTTATCTGTGGCTGCTGTGCGCCTCGCCCGTCATGCTGATGTATATCGCGGCGGGCGCGGCGATCACCGGGTTTGTTACGATCTGGTTTGGCTTCAATTACTATTCCTATGGCGGCCTGCTGAAGTCCCTGCTGCATGATGAAACGCTGGTGGGGCTGGGCACGGTGCAGGCCCGCGTCGCGCTGCCGCTGATCACCACCATCCTGTTCGTGGCCCGCAACAGCGCCGTCATCGCCGCCGATGTCGGCAACCGGGTCATGACCTCGCAGTTCCAGGCGATGGACAACCTGGGCATCCCGGGGCGGCTGTATGTCTTCTCGGCGATCCTGATCAGCACGGTCATCGGCTCGGTCGTCCTGCTGGTGCTGTCGATGCTGCTGGGCGCCTGGGCATCGCAGGAAACCTGGATGGTGCAGTTCCCGAACCAGTATCGGGAGTTGTTCCGCAGCCTGTTCTTCCGCAATGTCCTCTCCCCCGAGGGTTGGCCCTCCGCCGCGATGGGATGGGTCGTGGTCAAGGCCGCGGTCAGCGGGTTCCTGGCCTCCGTCACCTCCATCCTGATCGCGCTCGGGCCCAAGGATTCGTCGGTCGCGGTCAGCCGGTCGGTTGCGAACGCAATCGTTGTGGGTGTGATCGTCGCCCTTTTGGTGCACGCGGTGATTTCGGCGCTGACAGCGATCTGACACGGCTCTACGATACGCCGGATGACGACTGAAACAGGGTCAATAAGGAGTAAGCGGCATGGATCGTGACGACCAGGCACATGAACTCGCGGCGACCGCGCGATCGGTGAAGATGGTGGCGGGCGCGGCCCTGATCGTCGCGCTCACCGGCCCGCTCTGGGTGCCGAGCATTCTGGGGAGCCTGAATTTCCGGTCGTCGGCTGAGATCGCGGCGGAACGGAACCGCGCCGACATCATCCAGCTCGAAAAAGGCTCCACCGCGACCGAGGATCGTCTGAAGGCGGCCGAGGCGACGGTGGCCAAGCTGCGCGAAGATATGGGCGCGCTGGAAAAGCGCATGACCTCGATGCGCGACGCGCTGGCGGCCGGCGCCGCGGCCGATCTTGCCGCCGCCTTGCGCGGGGAAGACGGGTTCGCCACCGAACTCACGGCGTTGCGCGCGGTCGCGGCCCCGCCGCCCGACCTCGCGGCCATGCTGACCGCCATCGCCCCCTTCGCCGAAACCGGCGTGCCCCCGGCGCATGAGGTGCGGCAGCGCTTCTACCACGGCATGGCCATGAGCCTGGCGCCTGCGGGCGACTCGCCTTTGGGCTGGCTGCGACGGGTGGTGATGATGGCCCCCGCGCCGGACTCCGAGGAGCCGGTGAACCCCCATCTGATCGAGGCCGATGCCCTGATGCGCGATGCCGACCTGTTGGGCGCCATGGCGGCGCTGCGACGGATCGAGGCGCCGCGTCCCGATTGGATGGATGCCTGGCTGTCCGACGCGGCGGCCCGGTCGGCCGCCGACGCGCTCGCACCGCGGCTGGATCGGTGGGGAGCAACCCCCCGATGATCCGCCGCACCGCCCTGCTCGGGCCCTTGCTGGCCCTGTCGCTCACCATCGGCCCGGTTGGTCCGGCCGGTGCGCAGGTCGTGGTGAACGAGTCCTCCGCCGTCCGACAGGGCGGTATCACCGAGGCGGCGATTTCCGCCTGCGCCGGCGGCGCGGTGATCGGGTTGATCCTGGTCTGGGCCGGCGGCACCGGCGCGGCCGGCCCGACGGCGGGGCTGTTCTGCGGCCTGTCGGTGGCGGCGACCGTGACCGCGTCGGTCGCGACCTACACCTGGCGTGTGGTCGGGAGCGTCCTGCCCTGACCCTCTCCCCCCGCCCTCACGAATTGCGCTCGGCCCGCGCCCGGGCCTACGATGGTGCGGGGACGTTCGGATCAACCGACGGGTGGGGAGCGCGCGTGCCATGCACACCGTGATGTTGGCCAAGCAGAAGGGCGGCGTGGGAGCGAGCACGATCGCGCGGGAGATCGGCGTTCTGGCCGCGCGTAACGGGCAAAGGGTCGTCTTTATCGACCTCGATCCGCAGGCAACGCTGTCGAAATGGTGGAACCGGCGCACGGCGGGGACGACCGGCACGCCGAACCCGGCACTGGCCGCGGTCAAGCCCGAGCAGTTGCTGGCCACGCTGTCGCAACTCGCCGCCAGCGGCGGGGTCGACCTGGTCGTGATCGACGTACCGCCTTCCGTACACAGCTTCATCCGCCGGGTGATGGACGCGGCCGATTTCGTGCTGGTGCCGGTTCGTCCCACCTCCGACGACTTCGAGGCGCTGCCCGAGATCGTGGAGATGATCGAGCAGGCGGGCCGACGCTATGCCTTCGTGGTGACCCAGGCACCGACCGGCCGCCGCATCCGCGCGATCGATGAGGCGATTTCGATCCTGGCGCGCCAGGGCCGCGTGGCCGGCGTGCTGCGCTTCCGTTCGGCGTTCCCGGCGGCGGCCTCGGCGGCGCAGGTGACGACCGAGTATGAGACGACGGGCAAGGCCGCGACCGAGATCCGGGAACTCTGGGTCTTCATCAAGGCCGAACTGCGGAAAATTGATCGCGCCGCGACGCCGGCGCTGGCCAGGGCATCCTGACGGACCGAACGAGGAAAAAGCCATCCATGGCCCGTAAACCGCCGGTAAAGTTGCCGGATGTATTCGCCAAGCCCGGTCGCGCACCGTCCCGCGGCACGCCGATCGAGGCCTTGCCGCAGGACGTAGTTGTGATGCCGACGGTTCAGGAGCCGCGGGTCGCCGACGTGGCTGAACCGCAGGCCACGGTACACCCTCATACGACCGACCTGGTGGAGGGGAAGGTTGCCCTGGCGACCGATTTCCCGACGACGGTGAACCCTCAGATCACGGATGCGGTGGATGGTGCGGCTGCTCCGGCGGCCGACGCGCTGACGACGGTGAACCCGCAGGCGACGGAGAAGGTTGTCCTGGCGACTGATTTCCCGACAACCGTGAACCCTCAGGTCACCGACGCCGTGAACGGATCGGCCGAACCGACGGCCGAGGCTTTGACGACGGTGAACCCTCAGATCACGGATGTGGCCGTGGACAAGACCGCCCCGACGGCGGATTTTTCGACGACGGTGGGCCCGCAGGTCACGGACACGCCGGCCCCTGTGTCCGCGCCGGATGCGGAGCCCGCCGCCTGGGCGCGGCCGTCCACGCCGACGCTGGCTCTCCCGGTGACCGGGATGCCGAAGCCCGCCCCCACGCCGGTGGTCGCGAAGCCGGCACCCGAGGCCGTCAGGCCGGCTCCGCCCGCCCCCGAACCGCCGCCGGTCGTCCATCAGACGGCCCATGTCCCGCAATCGCCGACGCCCCCCCTCCCGCAGCCGCGCGGGCCGGCATGGGCCATCGCGATGGTGGCGCTCGGCGTCAGCCTGACGACGCCGTTCTGGTATGATGGCGCGCTGCGCGTCCTGGGTATTACGACGGCCATCAACCAGGCCCAGCAGCAGGACGCGCTGGCGATCACGCGCCAGGAACGCACCCTTCAGGACGTCCAGCAGCGCCTGACCACCGCCAACGCCCAGCTTTCCAAGGCGCGCACCGACCTGACCGAAGCCGCGCGCCAGCAGGAAGAAACCGCCGCCTGGACCCGGACCATGATCCTGGTCCGTCTCTCCGAGGCTCTCCGGCGTGGCATTCCGTTCGTGGCGGAGGTCGCCATGGTGCGCTCCTCCGGCGCCGCCACCGGGGACCTGCCGCGGTTGATCGAGCGGATCGCCCCCTATGCCCCGATCGGGGTGCCGACCGCCGTCGACCTCGCCAATGATTTCCGCCGGGTGACCGATCCCGTGCTGCGACCCAACCGCGGCTTCAACCCGATGGCCTGGGCCGCGACGGTTGTTGCCTGGACGCCGTTCGGCCGCCCCGCCGCTGAAACCGACCCTGGCCGGACCGCGCTGCGGGAAGCCGGCGCGCGGATGCGGGATGGTCAGATCAATGAGGCCGTGGCGATCCTGCGCCCGGTCACCGGCCCGGTGGCCGAGATGATGGCCGGGTGGCTCGCCGATACCGACGCCCGCGCCGCCGCCGATACCCTGGGGACGCGGGTCGATGCGATGCTGCGCGCCATCCGCCGCTGACCCAGGCCGGCCTCCGCCCCTGAGGGCTATCGGGGCGGAAATAATCACTTATCATCAAGGGTTTGCCGGCAATTCCGGGGCGGTTGCGTCAGCCGGCCCGGGTCCTGTTGGAAGTCGATCCCGTGTCCGCCACGTTTGCCCCAATGATCGACATTGTTTCGCCACTTGGCGCGCCGTTAACTGTGTGGCAACACTCTGTGAAATAAGATACCCGGGTCGTGTCAGCCACATCCCTCCAATCCCCCGATCGTCCTCTGCCGCCGCCGCCCGCTCCCGCGGTTCAGCCTGACGGCGCCTTTCCGCGCTCCCTGGGTCCCATCGCCCTCGCGGTGCTGGCGCTCGTGCTGGTCGTCGTCATGTTCACGGCGCTGCGTTCGCCGCTGAAGGACGACATCGCCTGGCTGCTCTATGTCGCCCGCCGCTGGGTGGCGGGGCGGGAGCTTTATATCGACGTGGTGGAGGTCAATCCGCCGCTGATCGTCTGGATTTCCGCCATCCCGATGGAGCTGTCGCGCTGGCTCGGGATTTCCACCCAACTGGTTGCGATGCCTGGATTCATCGCCGTGGTGCTGGGCTGCGCCTGGTGGACGGCGGGGCTGCTGCGCCGGCAGGGTGGGCTGTTCACCGACCGGCTGGCCACGTTCTCGATCATCGGCATCATCCTGCTCGTCTTGCCGGCCGGAGAGGTCGGGCAACGCGAGCATCTGCTCGTCGCCGCCATCCTGCCCTATATCGCGCTGTTCGCCGGGGAACTGGCCGGCCACCGTCCGCGGGCGCGGGACGCGATCATCGCCGGCATCCTGGCCGCGATCGGCTGCGCGATGAAGCCGCGCTATGTCGGCGTCGCCATCGCGTTGGAGGCGATCGCCCTGACCCAGGGCCTGCGGCCGTGGCGGCTGCTGCCGCTCGCCGGCGGGCTGTCGGTGGGTGTCTATGCCGCCGCCGTCGCCGTGTTCTCCCCGGCCTATCTGAACTGGGCCGTGCCGATGGCGCTGGCGCTGTATGGCGCGACGGACAGCTCGCTCTGGCAGTTGTTCGTCGAGAGCGCCGTGCTGCTGGGCGGGGAACTGGTCA
Source organism: Acetobacteraceae bacterium UBA6159 (assembly GCA_002422345.1). GTDB lineage: Bacteria > Pseudomonadota > Alphaproteobacteria > Acetobacterales > Acetobacteraceae > Rhodopila. The sequence goes on along the minus strand of DIUL01000081.1, from coordinate 4,118 downwards.
TGCTGGGCCTGCTGCTGCTGCGCTGGCAGCATCTGCGGGAGCGGTGGCTGATGCTGTCTCTGATGGTGCTGGCCGTGGTCAGCACGGTCATCTGTTTCCTCGACGGCAAGGACTGGTACTACCACCGCATTCCGGCGACCGTGGCCACCGTGCTGGCGCTGCTGTGCTGGGCGGGCTCCGCGCTGGTCAACCGCGACCGCGTCGCCCATCGCGCCCGCATGCCGCTGGCGATCGCCGGCCTGGTGCTGCTGATCCTGTTCTTCGGCTCGCTGCGCCGGTTCGAACCCCAGATCGTGCAGGCGGTGGAGCCGGAGGCGACGACCGTCTCCCGGCTGGAGGACATCGTCCGCAAGGAAAAGGCTCGCAGCTATCTGGCCTTCTCGGAATGGATCGCGCTGGGTTTCCCGGTGGTGAACAACACCGGTGTCGAATGGGCGTCTCGCTTCGACTCGATGTGGGCGCTGAAGGGGGAACTGTGGCGTGCCCGGTTCGACCCCGAGACCTCCCGCGACTGGCCGGTCGCGCGCTGGGTGGTGCATGACTTCCTGACCGGTTGCCCGGATATCGCCGTGGTCGATACGCGTGGGACGGACTACATCGCGGTCCTGAGTACCGCCGACCCGGCCTTCGCCCGCGCCTGGTCGCGCTATGTGCGGATCGATGCCTTCGACGGGCTGGTCGTGTATCGCCGCGGCAAGGGCGGCTGCATCGACCCCTGGATCGCGGCCGAGGGCAAGTAGAACAGGGCGGCGGAGAGAAGCCTCTCTCCGCCGCCTTCGCTGTTCAGGCGAAGATTTCGCCGAGACGCTTGATCGACTCGAGCGTCTTCTCGACCGGCAGGCCCGGCCACTGGCAGCGCATGATGAAGTGGTCGACGCCGAGCAACTCGTGATAACGGGCGATTTCTTCTTTCACCGCGACCTTGTCGCCGATGATGAACTTGTCGCGCGCGAAGTCCTCGAAGCTCGTCTCCGTCTGCCGGCCCTGCAGGCCCCAGGCGGCATAGGCGTTGTACTTGTATTGCAGCGGGCCACGGCATTCCTCATGCGCGGTCGCGTTGTTGGCGCCGACATAGCACTCGACCGTGATCGGGTAGTCGATTGGCGTGCGGCCATATTCGGCCAGCGCGGCCTTGTAGGTCTTCATCAGCGGCGCGGTCTTCGACAGGCCGCTGCTGTTGACGATCAGCCAGGCATCGCCGATGCGCGCGGCACGCCGGACCGAGACATCGGCCTGGCCCGCGATATACAGCGGCGGCCCACCGGCGCGCGCCGGCTTCAGGCTGATGCCGGCGTCCTTGACCGTGTAGAACTTGCCCTCGTGATCCACCCGGTCCTCGGTCCAGAGGCGCTTCATCAGGCCGATCTGCTCATTGAAGCGGGCCGCCCGCTCGGTCTGGGACACGCCGAAGGCGGTGAATTCCGGCTGGCGGTAGCCGAGGCCGAGGCCGAGGACGTAGTTGCCGCCGGTCAGGACATCGAGCGTCGCCGATTCCTCGGCCACATGCATCGGGTTCTGCGGCGGCAGGATCAGGATGTTCGGCCCGATCGTCATGCCCTGCGCGTGCGCGGCGATATAGCCCATGGTGGGGACGATCGAGAGCATCTGCATCGGATGCGTCAGCCAGTGATGCGGGAACCACAGCGACTTGAACCCGGCGTCGCGGGCCGCTTTCACCTGGGTAACCATTTCGGGGACGCGGTCCACGACGTTGGTCCCCTCGGGGAACTGGGTGTTGAGAAACAGACCGACCTTCATGGCGCACTCCCTTCTGACTGATCGTTAACATTAGAGCGGCTGTGACCGGTCTTGAACAGGGCGGCGGGGCGGTCCACCTTGTTGGGCATGCGCGACAGAACACCCGAACTGGACATGACGATCGAGGGCGAGTTCCGCACGCCGCCCCGACCGCCGAAGCCGCCGGTCCTGAACCGGATCCTGGTATGGGCCGTGTTGATCGCGGTCCTCGCGGGCAGCGTGGCGATTGCCGCGGTCGCCCTGTGGCTTGCCATGATCATCCTGCCGATCGCCGTGGGCGCGGCGGTGATCGCCTGGGCGATCTACCGCTATCAGGTCTGGCGGGCCGGCGGGTCAGTCCGCGGCATGGCGAGCGGCGGAAACGTCTGGCGCCCCTAGGCCGAATTCGCGCGCCATGAGGGTGTAGGACATCCGCCGAGCCTCCGGGTCGTGGACGGTCGTCAGCATGGCGACCTCATCCACGCCGCAGGACGCGGCGAGTTCCCTCAGCCGCGCGCCCACGACGTCCGGGGTGCCCCAGATCGCGCGGTCCTTGATCCGTTCCAGCCTCGCCCGTTCACCGTCCGAGAAGGTTTCGGCGAGGGCTTCCTCGGGGGAGGGCAGGGGGGCGAAGATGCCCTTGTCGCGCCAGAGGCGGGAGACGGCGCGGGACATGATCAGGTGTTCGGCCTCGGCCTGCGTCGGCGCGGCCATCGCCCAGACGCAGACCGCGCCATAGGGCGTGGGGTGGCGTTCGCTGGGGCGGTAGGTTTCCCGGTAGATCGACAGCGCCTGTTCGGCGCCGCGGCCGTCGGAGATGAAATGGGCAAAGCAGAAGGGCAGGCCGAAATAGGCCGCGACCTGCGCGCCGTAGTCGGAACTGCCGAGGACCCAGACCTCCGGCATGGTGGGGCTGGCGGGCTGGGCGATGATGTCGCGGAAGGGATGCCCCTCCACCAGCTTCTGGCCGGCTAGCCAGTGCATCAGGTCGCACACCTGGGCGGGGAAATGTTCGGCCGCGGTTTCCGCTTGGGGATTCAGCGCATAGGCGGTGCGGCCGTCGGAACCGGGCGCCCGCCCGAGGCCGAGGTCGATGCGACCGGGCGCGATGGCTTCCAGCACGCGGAACTGTTCGGCGACCTTCAGGGACGAATAATGCGGCAGCATGACCCCGGCCGATCCGACGCGGATGCGGTGGGTCGTCGCGGCAATGGCGCTGATCAGGATTTCCGGCGCGGTTCCGGCCTGGGAGGCGGAGTTGTGGTGTTCGGCGCACCAATAGCGGTTGTAGCCCAGGGCCTCGCAATGCTGGGCCAGGCCGATGCTCTCTCGGATCGAGGCGTCGGGCGATCGGCCTGACACGACCGTGGATTGGTCGAGCACCGAAAGTTGCGGCATCGTGGACTCCTGGTCTGGTTGAGACAGATGAAGGCCGGATGCGGTTGTTGGCAAGGGCTGGGTGAGGGGGGGACGGGTGTTTGGGGGCGGTCCTCCGGCCTTCCAACCCCGTCATCCCGGGCACGGTGCCGCGATGGGTCCAGGGACAAGTCCGGGATGACGGATTTTGGCCGGAATCGAAAAGGGCCGGCGTCACCGCCAGCCCCCTTTGTCGTCGTCGATGTCGGATGGGCTACCGCGACCCGGTCAGCAGCATCTCGGCACTTTCGACCATCGAGCGGGCGGCATGAACCCGGTCGAGTGCCAGCAACTGGTCCTCGATATCCGCGCCATGCAGTTCGTTGTATTCGGCCTCGGCCTCCTGCAGGCGGCGGTCGGCGTCGTCCTTGCTGAGGTCGGCGACCGGCAGGGCTTCGTTGGCGAGCACGGTGCAGCGATCGCCCGTGATCTCGGCGAACCCGCCGACCACGAACAGGCGCTCCGCCACGGTTTCACCGTCATAAAGGGTGATCTGGCCGCCTTGCAGCGTCACGATCATCGGCGTGTGGCCTTCCAGCACGCCCATGTCACCCTCGGCCGCGGGGATCACGACCATGTCAACCGAACGGGAGAGCAGCAGGCGCTCCGGGCTGACGATTTCCAATGCGATCGGCATCTTGGCCCTTCCGGGATCAGGCGTTCAGGGCCGGGTGTGTCCCGGCCCTTGCTGGGTGGATCAGGCGTTCGCCTTCAGCGTTTCCGCCTTGGCAATCGCTTCCTCGATGGTGCCGACCATGNNCCATGTAGAAGGCGGCTTCCGGCAGGTGATCGTATTCGCCGGCGCAGATCGCCTTGAAGCTGCGGACGGTGTCTTCCACGGGGACGAACTTGCCCGGGAAGCCCGTGAAGATTTCCGCCACATGGAAGGGCTGGGACAGGAAGCGCTGGATCTTGCGGGCGCGGCTGACGGTGAGCTTGTCCTCTTCCGACAGCTCGTCCATGCC
>DIUL01000032.1 GCA_002422345.1 Acetobacteraceae bacterium UBA6159 | reverse complement strand
CGCCGTCAACCGGACAGTAGTGGTCCGCCATCATTAACTGTCCGCTCGGATCGTAATCATTGAGTGAGAGAATGACGCGGGGTTTACCGCTGCGGGCAGCGTCAACGGCCAGCGACTGGACCACGCTCTCGGATGCAAACCCCCGCGTCACCATCAGCGGAACGGCCAGGTCCCATGTCGTGTTCTCGATCAGGGCGCGGACAGCATCTTTTTCGCACCAGACTTCAAGTTGACGATCGGCAGTGCGCCAATAAGACCGCCGGTAGGTTGCGGCTGTATCGTTGATGGCATCTCGCACGCTGTCGTAGGTGGTCGGAGCGGTATAAAGCCGCGATCCGTCAATGATCTTGCCGTGCGGGATGTCGCCGGATCGCCGCAGTTCAACGGCAAGCCGCGCCACAGTGCCATCATACTCGCGCTCGGTTTTCTCGATGACGCCAGCCCCGACCAGCTTGTAGAACAGATGCCTGACCGTCATGCCTCTGCCAGCCATCACGACCTTGATGATGGAGTCCCGGATCGCGTCCATCTCGGCACGGGTGCGGCGCTGCCGGCCCGACTTTATGGGGCTAGCGGTATAAGCTGGGGCGGGGGAGGTGATGGCGTTCATCAGTGAACCACGCTCGGCCGGATCGGGTGCGACCCATTGAGCGCCCATATCAACCAGCCGCGTTCGGGTTCACACTGGATCGCGTCCGCCCAAAATCTCGCTGTCCTGCTGGTGCATTCAACCAGCAACACCCGGCGGAACCTCTCGGCCAGGTCAACCGCCGTGCGATAATGGGATTCTTCGCCGCCCGCAGCATGGCAGACGAAAAAACGTTGCCAATGAATGGCGTGACGCAGACAGCGCCATTCCGCCGGGAGCGGGTCGGTGTCCTCTCCCTGATCAGCACCGACGACGACGACAACAGGAATTTTGGCCCGTTCGACCCGCCGTGGCCACGGATTGGATGCGTCGCGGATGAACACCGTTTCCAGACGGCCGGCCGCAACTGCGGTGAGCAACGGCAGTTGCGGCGCGCGGGCGGCGGCGGCGCGTTCGACCGCCCGGGCAATGGCATCACGCTTGTTCAAGATAATCACGCGGATAACTCCGCCGCCGAAAACCGCTGGCAAATCCGAAGGGCCGATGGTAGAGGCGGGGTGCATTCTGTCCCGTCGATACCATCGCCGCCGGCCCGCCACACGGGCCGGCGGTTTTACTTCAGGATGAAAATGCCGACAGCCAATGCGATCAGCGCCAGACGCGGAAAGCAGGAAGCGCAGGTCATGCTGCGGCCTTGGCGCGGCCGGCGTCGGCCTCAGACGTGTTGGAACGCGGCGAGGACAACCGACCTACGGCCCATGCCCGTGCCGTCCCCCACCGGTAAAGAACGTGCCGCCCGAACCGCTGATACGCCGGCCCGCCACCGCGCGTGGCCATGGTCGCCAGCGTCGCGACGGGCACGGGGAACCCGATTTCCCCAAGACGGGCCGAAACCTCGGCCCGAGAAAGCAACGTGTCTTCGTCCGAAACCACATGAGCCTCCTTGCGCGCAAAGGCGCGCGGTTGAGGCTGTCTATGTATCTCGTGCTATGCCCGCGAATAATGGTCGCGACAGGGTGCCGAACTATTCATTTTCGGGCGCGTTCGGCTCTTTTTTGGGGCGCCCCCTCTTCCTTTTGGGTTCACCGCGTTGCTCTCGACCTTTGGCCATAAGTGCAAGAATTGTGCGCTCTTCGTCGGTCCCGCGCTCATCCATCAGCATCGCCTTCGCCTGCGCAGGCGTCATCTCGTGAACCTCCGTGTATGTCTCGAACGTGGACAATGTATCCTCAGCATCCGAACGTGCATAATAGGTTTTGAATGCGTTTCTATTGGGGGCCACAAAGCCCAAGATGGACAACATTTCCTGGGCCTGCTCCGAAGAGGTTAACCCCCGCTTGTATGGCCCACGCCCGTGAGTCATTTGGTGCATGTTTGCCGCTGCACTCTGCAAATAGGCATGCACCCAATAAGGGAAGGTCGTTTTGCAGGTTTCCTCAATGATTTGCCTACGCGTTTCCTCGCGGTCGGCGGCTTTCATGGACATGAGGCGCGACATGCTATGGCTGTAACATTCGCGGATGGCGTCCCAAACATAGACAACACTCCCGCTCTCCATGAACGCCCGCTCGCATTCTTTTAGTGATTCCTCATGCCAATCATCTGACGACGAATCGTTCCAATCGTCGTCCGCATCATGTGGAAAACCTGACGGGCCGCTCACGACGCGCGCGCCGCTTGAAACGGAACAACCTCGGCCGTTCTCCGCCCAATATCCATACGGGCTAGGGTTTCATTCGCCACCGCTTCCACCGCCGACAGCAGGACCGCATCGGCCGCATGAACATATCGCGAGGTAATCGAGTGTCCCTTGTGACCGATCAGCGTGCCGATGGTGGATTCCGAATAGCCAAGGTCACCGGCCAGCGACGCGAAGGAATGGCGCAGAACGTGCGGCGTCACGTCCGCAGGCACGCCCCCCAGCTTCATGATACGGTTCCATAGTGACCGATAGCCTGCCATGGGACCGTGGCCACGGGTCGCGGGGAACACGAGGTCGCCAACCTTGCCTTGCGCCCGGATGATATCCACGGCGGCCAGGGGCAACGCGCGAAGGCTGATCCCGGTCTTGGTATCCGCCAACCGAGCAGTTCGGCGGGGAATGTCCAGATCGGCCCACCGCAACCCAAGGACTTCCCCGCACCGCCATCCGGTCAGCGCAAGGAACCGAGTGACCGCTACCGCCGCCGGCCAGATGGTGCCTTCGGCCGCGTCCAGCCCCTTGCCCAGCGCCTTATATTCTTCGTCGGACAGGCGCCGCTGTTTCTGTCCATCCGCCGGCCGGACAACACCAGTCACCGGGTTGTCGGCGCGCATTCCCTGCTTAACGGCAAACGTGAAGATGCCCCCCAGAAGCCCCACGGTCCGGGTGGCTACTCCGCGTCCGCCCCGGACATTGGACAGGCCCCGCTTGCGGCCGGTCGGTTCTTTTTTTGCGGTCTTGCCCTCGATGATCGCCGCCATGAGGCTTTCCACGTCCCGGGGCGTGACAGCGGCGACCTTCAGCTTCCCCATGATCGGGCGGATATGCTTGTCGATGCGCCCCCGGTCGGACAGCAGGGTGCTTGCGGCCTTGGCCTTCCTCCGCCGGGTCATCAAGGTTCCGGCCTCGGCTGCGTTCCAATAGGCGTCAAGTAGGTCGTCGACGGTCTCAGCCTCGCGCTTGGCTTTCTTGTCGGCGGCGGGGTCGGTCTTGTTGACCTTTGCCTCGGTCAATATCCGCAGCGCCTCGGTCCGTGCGGTGTCGGGTGTCCAGGGCGCGCCATGCCGGCCGATGGTAAAGCGCCGCTGGCGCCCCTCGGCCGTCCGATACATCACGAGGTAGGCTACTCCGGGGCCAGCTTGGCGGCGCGCCCCGAACCCTGGCACGGCGGCGTCCCATATTTCCTGACCAGGACCAAGCGCCCTCACCTCCCGCAGTCCAATCCGTGTCCGCTCCGCCATGCTGCCCCCGCATCCTGTTACCTAATCCGCGCTAGGTAACACATAGGTAGCAGATTGGCGCAAAGGCCGGCAAGCGTCGGCAAACAGAATTATCCATACATGATTGATTTTCCGCCTATTTTACCCCATGACGCCACCCAGGACAAACCTCCGCAAACCCGCAAAATCGCCCTCCGAAGGCGAAGGTCGCACGTTCGAATCGTGTCGGGTCCGCCAATCCCAGTTAAGACGCCCGCCCCGCAGTTGAATTTGTCTTCGGACAGTGCCGTCCGGACAACATTTCATGCGTAAATACCTTCCCCTACAAAAACGCGTGCCACCGGTCCGGTGATCGCCGGCTAGGATGCCACGCAAACGGGAGGAATACGCATGCGCCTGTCATACGGGTGGGTCATCATCGCCGCCGGCATGGCCATGTCCTGCGTCGGCATGGGCTCGATGATGTCCCTCGGCGTCTTCCTGCAACCCATCGCGCAGGACACCGGCTGGTCCCGCACCGCCGTGTCCATGGGCGCGCTGCTCAACTTCCTGGGAATGGGCGTCGGCTCCTTCGTCTGGGGCGCGCTGTCCGACCGGTTCGGCGCCAAGGTCATCGTGATGGCCGGCGGGACCATGCTGGGCCTCGGCCTGGCCTTCGCCAGCCAGACCGAATCCGTCCTCGCCTTCCAGATCATCTATGGCGGCAGCGTGGGCCTCGCGGTGGGCAGCCTGTATGTGCCGATGACGGCACTCGCGGTGCGGTGGTTCGACCGGAACCGAAGCCTCGCCGTCGCCCTGGTCTCGGTCGGGATGGGCATGGGCACGACGATCATGGCCCCACTGGCCGGCTGGTTGGTACGGCAGGGAGACTGGCGGACCGCCATGCTGACCATGGCCGCGATCGCCTGGGCCGTGATCCTGCCGACCGCCCTGCTGCTGCGCGAACCGGCGATCTCGACCGGCGGCATTTCTGCGGCGCAGGCGGATGAGCCCGCCGATATCTCCCTGGCGCAGGCCCTGGTCTCCCCGCAATGCCTGGCGATCTCGCTTGCGTTCTTCGCCTGCTGCGCCGCCCATTCCGGGCCGATCTTCCACATGGTGAGCTACATCGCCGATTGCGGCGTGCCCGAACTGGCCGCCGCGTCCGTGTTCGGCATGGCCGGGCTGGGCGGGCTGGCCGGGCGGATCGTGTTCGGGATGGTGGCCGACCGGATCGGCGCCCGCCCGACGCTGATCGCCGGGCTCACATTGCAAGGTTCGGCGATCCTGCTGTGGCTGGGGGTTGGAGAACTCGGCGGGTTCTACGCCGTCGCCCTGGTCTTCGGCTTTGCCTACGGCGGCGTCATGCCCCTGTATGCCATCCTGGTCCGCGAGAGCTTCCCTGGCCGCATCATGGGCGGCGTCTTCGGCGTCGTCGTCATGGTGTCCTTCTTCGGCATGGCCATCGGCCCATGGCTCGGCGGGTTCGTGTTCGACCGGTTCGGCGGCTATGCGTGGCTGTATCTGGTGTCGTCCGGGCTGGGCCTGCTGGCCGCGGTGATCGCCTGCGCAGTGCGGCCGAACGGCGGGCGGCTGGTGCCGCAGATGGCCTGATCCCGACCCGGGCTGCGTAACCATTCCGCTGGCCAACCAGCGGATCGGTGCCTAAACCCGTGCATCGGGTCGGAAGGAATTTGTCCGCGTGGTACCAGCGCTGTCCAGCCTCGACGAACTCGGGGTCCGGTTCGGGACCGACAAGTCGTCGCTGTTCCATGACTACCTGTCCTTCTACGAACGGTTCTTCCGCCCGCTCCGCAACAAGCCGATCCGGATTCTTGAGGTTGGGGTCCTGAAAGGCGCCTCCATGCGCGTCTGGCACGCCTATTTCCCGCGCGCCACGATCATCGGAGCCGACATCAATCCGGGCGTCCCGCGCTTTGACGACAGCCGGGTGACCATCGAAATCCTGGATCAATCGAACCTGGAGCACCTGGTCGGGCTGGGTGTCCGGCACGGCCCCTTCGACATCATTATCGAGGACGGCTCCCACCAATGGGAGCACCAGATCACCACGTTCCGCACCCTGTTCCCGTTCGTGCGCCCCGGCGGGATCTACATCGCCGAGGACCTGCAAACGAACTATGGGGACGCGGCGGAGCATTATCGCGGCGTCGCCACGATGTCCTGCATGGAATACCTGAAGCGGCTCGTGGATCTGCGTGTGGCAGACGAGGAGATCGACATCCGGCGGGAAGAAGACGCGTTCCTCCGCACCTACGGCCGCGCGGTGCAGTTCGTGGCATTTTATCGGCGGGCGTGCCTGGTGGAGAAGGCTGTTGGGTCGGCCGGCGTCGACCAGCGCGCCGTTCAGCCGATCCTGACATCGACGCGGGTCGAGGCCTCGGTTCCCGTGACCCTGCTGGCCCATATCAGCGGTGTGGGCGACCGGCGCGCCACCAGCGGCGCGGTCCGCGGCCTGATGGCGGTGCAGAACATCCAGGGCTTCCAACTGGAGCAGGCGGGAGGGACCGCCGTTCCGTTGGAGTACCGCGTGCGTGGGCAGGATCAGACCTGGGGCGAATGGGTGCCACTCGGACGGTTCGCGGGCACGCGGGGGCAATCCCAGCACCTGACCGGGTTCTCGGTCCGGGTGGCGGATCGGGCGTTCGAGGCCGAGGTGGTCGGCCTGTTCCGCGACACGCTGCAACCCGTCATCGCGGCTGAGGGTCAGGACTGTGTTTCCCGCTCCGGCGATGCGCTGCTGTATGGCATGCAGGTGTCGGTCACGCGGAAGACAGCCTGACGGCGGCGTGAAGCGGGACTGGTGTCATTGGAGGATATCGCGTGAACAAGGACGAACTGACCGCCTGGGCATCCAAGAACGGATGGCAGGTGATTGCTGGTTGCCCGAGCCTGACGAAACCGTCCTCCCCCAAGGAGCCGATCGTTCGGATGGTGTTCAAGGCGACCGTCGTGAGTTTTGAGATCAGGAAGCCCGCCGGCAAGTGGGAAAAAGTATCCAGCCAGAGCTATTCGAAGATCCACCCTGACCCGGACACCGGCATGCCCGCCGGGATGGGGCTGGAAACGACGCCGGGCCTGACGATGCTGATGCAACAGAACCGGGACCGGCTGGTTTTCGGTGCCATGAAGGGCGACCCGCAATTCTGACGGGGTCGGGCCGCCGCTGCCTTCAACCAGGGCGGTGTCCGCCCGCCCGATCAGGCGCCGCCGGGTGCGGACCGGCTCAATCGCCGCCCACACCCGCGCTGGCGTTTGGAACGCGGATCAGCTTCCGTGGACCTTCGCGCGCCGGCTCCGCATGAGTTCGTGACTTTCGGGCGTGCCGTCGTGCCAGCTTCCGAACCATTTATCGAGCGGCACGGTGCCGTCACCGCCATAGTTGCACTCGAAATACCGGTGATGCAGGAAGTGGAAATAGCGCTGGCCGATGCCGTACACGTTCTCTCGTTTCGTCAGCAGCTTGTGGAACCCGACATGCCCCAGGGCCGGCGCGAGGCCGGTTTGCTGCACATGGAAGATCGCATGCAACGGGTGTGACAGCAGGACCCAGTGGATCAGGATGCCACTGAAATACAGGACATGTTCCACAGGGTGCATCGACATGCCCGACCAGGGGCCGATGTCGGTGTTCTTGTGGTGCAGTGCGTGAAACCGCCTGTAGAGGAAGCCGCAGTGCAGCAGGCGGTGGATGAAATAGAAGTGCGCGTCCCGGATCATCGGGATCGCGCAGAACAGCAGCACGAAATAGATCGGATGCTGTTCCCAATCCAGCATCGGGATGTATCCGTTGGCGAAGGCCCAGAGCGTCACGACCTCATACGCGGTCCAGATGCCGACGCCGCTGAACGCGGTCCAGAACATGTTCTCCCGCACCTGGCTGCCGAACAGGAAGCGGCGATTCGTGGCCAGGGGTTCCCGCCGGTTCAGCATATAGCGGGTGCCCTGCGCCTTCAGGATGTAGAACCGCAGATGCAGTCCGCCATAGACCAGGAACGTCAGGCCAAGATTGCGCCCATAGACGATGGCCACCCAATCCCACTGGAACGTCGCCATGCGCGCGAGGTCCGGCGTAAACGCGAACCAGGTCAGGATGGCGAGGCCCATATACAGGATGTTCAGCGGCAGGAAGTATCCCGGCAGGCCGAATAGGAACCGGAACAGGGCAGCCGGCTGCGGCGGCCAGACAAAGACCGGCGCCGCCCGGATCGGCGTCGCGGGCGGCGCGTCGCCCTGCCCGGACCCAATGCGATCAGTCGTTGCGGACATGCGTGCGGTTCCTCAGATGGCCAGGTCCTTGGTGTTGTAGTCGCGGATCACCCGATCGAATGTCTCCGGCGTGAAACGAAATGCGTCTTCCTGGCCACGGAACGGCTGATAGGCGAACACCGGCTCATGCGGAAAGGCCTGGTGGCGGGCGTCGATCGCGACCTGGATCACGGAGGAGCGTTCGAAGATCCGCTTCTCATCGTACGTCGCCTGTGTCTCGGCGATTGCCAGCGCGGCCTTCTGGCCCAGCACGGATTTGCGCCGGTGGAACCCAAAGGTCAGCGAAATCCGCAAATCCGGCGAACTGTTCGCGAATGACCCGTGCACCATCTGCCGGTTGACCATGGTCACGTCGCCGGCGGCGCATACCAGCGGGACGGCGCCGGGCAACTGCTCACTGCCGCCATTCTCCCGCACCATGGACTTGATGTCCGCCCTGCCGAGCTTATGGGAGCCGGGGATGACCCAGAGGCAATTGCCGACGGTGGCGGGATAGAGCTGGACCTGGAAGTTGAAGCCGTGGATGCCCTCATCCCAGTCCGGGTTGTTCCAATGCGTGACCCCGTCCTGATGCCAGGCGACGGAACCGCCGAGGCCGGGTTGCTTCACGAAGATCGCATCGTTGAACGGCACGAAATCGGTGCCGTTGATCGACTGTGCCGCCGCCAGCAGCTTCGGGTGCCCATACAGGCGCAGCCCGGACGGCATGGCCTGGCACATCGCGTACATCAGGAACACCACATGCTCGGGCGCGTCGGCGTCCGGCTTCGGCTGGGACATCTGCGCCGGATGCCGCCCGCCGAGGATCGCCGTGCCGCCCCAGGGGTCGGCCAGCGGCCGGGTGAAGCGGTACGGCACACGGGCGTAGTCCAGGCCCAGCGCCGGGCGTCCCTGCGCGTCGACGGTCGCGTCCGGCCCGATCGGCGCGCGGGCGAGCATGGTCTGTGCGTCAGCGCGCAGGGCGGCGATCTCGGCCTGGTCGATGACGCCGGTGAAGACGTAGTAGCCGTGGCGCCAATAGGCCGCCTGGATGTCCGGATGCAGCGCGCCGTCATCCGTCAGCCGCAAGGGGCCACGGTTGCCGATTTCCTCGGCCAGGCGTTGCCCCGCTTCACGATAGGCCGCCATGCCCGCGGCGTGTTCGGCGCGGGAGATGCTTTGCGGGGCGGCCACGGCCTCGGTCATGTCATTCATCGCGCGTTTCCTCTGATCGATTTCCGGCATCGTCGCCGACAAGGGCGGGACCATGCAAGTGCGCGGTGTTCAACGGATCCGTTGAGCAATCCCGCCGGCGGTGCCATGAGCGGCCCCCGGGGTTCCGCGCGCCTGATCGAGTCGCGTCGGCCCGGGTAAAGAACCAGGAGAGACCATGCGTGCCTTCGAAGGTCAGCGTTCGGACAACCAGCCGGTGAACCGGTCACGGCCGGAGAAGGAGAAGCTGCTGCGGGAGCTGCGGGAGACTCTGGCTGGCATGAAATCCCACACGAGTGCGTCGCTTCGGCAAAGTGTGCAGAAGCGCATTTCCGATCTGGAGGCCGAGCTGCGGGTGAAGGTTCCGGGCGGGCGGTGATCGGATAGGCGGCGGTTGGGCGCGCACACCGGAGGCTGACGTAGGATTTGCCTTGTGGCGGCCACGGGTACCGCGCCCTTGCACCAGCGCCGTCAGGTGGATCACGCCCTGGGGCGGTTGGGCCATACCCGGGCCGCGCCCCGTCCGAGGGGTGCGGCGGGAAACGTCGTCGAAGACGTCAGGGCGGTGCTCGCGACCCCCTTGACGACACGTGCCTGATGGGCCATTTCGAGCCAATCAGGACTTTACCGGTCCAGTTAGCAAGTGCCCGTGGGACGACCCGGGCTGAAGGGGCCATCTCGCGATGCTCAGGCTGTCGAAACTGACCGACTATGCGGTCGTCGTGCTGGTGCGCCTTGCCAGCGCGCCGGGTGTGCAGACCTCCCCAGGGATCGCCGCGACCACGGGTATCCCCGAGCCGACCGTCGCCAAGGTGCTGAAAGCGCTGACCGCCGCGGGCCTCGTCACCTCCCAGCGCGGCGCGCGCGGCGGCTATCGGTCCGAACGCGGCCTGGCCGATATCCCCGTCTCGGACGTGATCGCCGCGATCGACGGTCCGATCGCGCTCACGGCCTGCGTCGAAGGCTCGGTCACCGAATGTGAATCCCAGGGACTGTGCCCGATGCGCGGGCGGTGGGACCCGGTGAACGACGCAATCCAGCAGGCCATGCAGAACATCAGCCTGGCCGACATGAGCGAGGCCTCCATCCCGGCCATGTTCCGGACCCCCGCGCGCGAACCCAGTCATCTGCCGGCCGCCGAATAGGACGACCCAATGCCCGTCGCCACCGAAACGATCGATACCGTCCAGTCCCTGGCCGATTCCGGCTACAAGTGGGGCTTCGAGACCAACATCGAAATGGATCTCGCGCCCAAGGGCCTGAATGAGGACATTATCCGGCTGATCTCCTCCCGCAAGGAGGAACCGGCGTGGATGCTTGAATGGCGCCTGAAGGCCTATGCCGCGTGGCTGAAGATGGCCGAACCGGAATGGGCCCGCGTCAACCATCCGCGGATCAACTATCAGGACCTGCATTACTATGCCGCGCCGAAGAAGAAGGCCGGCCCGAAATCCCTCGATGAGGTCGATCCCGAGCTGCTTGCGATGTACGAGAAGCTGGGCATCCCGCTGAAGGAGCGCGCGATCCTGGCCGGCGTGGAGCCGGACGAGAACGAGCGTCCCCCGATCGCGGTCGATGCCGTGTTCGACAGCGTCTCGGTCGCGACCACGTTCCGGGAAACCCTGTCGAAGTCGGGCGTGATCTTCTGCCCGATCAGCGAGGCCGTGCGCGATCATCCCGAGCTGGTGAAGCAGTATCTCGGCACCGTCGTGCCGGTCGCGGACAACTTCTTCGCGGCGCTGAACTCGGCCGTCTTCACCGATGGCAGCTTCGTCTACATCCCCAAGGGCGTGAAATGCCCGATGGAGCTGTCGACCTATTTCCGCATCAACGCCCGCAACACCGGGCAGTTCGAGCGGACGCTGATCATCGCCGAGGCCGGCGCCCATGTCAGCTACCTCGAAGGCTGCACGGCGCCGCAGCGGGATGAAAACCAGTTGCACGCCGCCGTCGTCGAGTTGGTGGCGATGGATGATGCCACGATCAAATACTCCACGGTGCAGAACTGGTATCCGGGAGACGCGGAAGGCCGTGGCGGCATCTACAACTTCGTCACCAAGCGCGGCGCCTGCCGTGGCGCGCGGTCGAAGATTTCCTGGACGCAGGTCGAAACCGGNNTACAACTTCGTCACCAAACGCGGCGCCTGCCGGGGCACCCGCAGCAAAATATCCTGGACACAGGTCGAAACCGGCTCCGCCATCACCTGGAAATATCCGTCCTGCGTGCTGCTGGGCGAGGACAGCGTGGGGGAGTTCTACTCCGTCGCGGTGACCACCAATCACCAGCAGGCCGATACCGGCACGAAGATGATCCATATCGGCAAGGGCAGCCGCAGCACGATCGTGTCCAAGGGCATCAGCGCGGGCAAGTCCAACAACACCTATCGCGGCCTGGTGCGCATCCTGCCCAGCGCGAAGGGCGCGCGGAACCACACCCAGTGCGACAGCCTGCTGATCGGCGACCAGTGCGGCGCGCATACCGTGCCCTATATCGAAAGCCGCAATCCGACGGCGAAGGTGGAGCATGAAGCCACCACCTCGAAGATCGCCGAGGACCAGTTGTTCTACTGCCGCCAGCGCGGGCTGTCGGAAGAAGACGCGGTGAACCTGATCGTCAACGGGTTCTGCAAGGAAGTACTCAAGGAATTGCCGATGGAATTTGCCGTAGAGGCACAGAAGCTGCTCGCGGTGAGTCTCGAAGGTTCGGTGGGATAAAGCGCATGCTGGAAATTCGCGGCCTGGCCGCCTCGATCAACGACAAGCCGATCCTGCGTGGCATCGATCTGACGGTGCCCGCCGGAGAGGTGCACGCCATCATGGGGCCGAACGGCTCCGGCAAGTCCACGCTGGGTTATGTGCTGTCCGGGCGGGATGACTATGTGGTCACCGGCGGTTCGGCCACGTTCAACGGCGTCGACCTGCTGGGCCTGGAACCGGAAGAACGCGCGGCCGCCGGTGTGTTCCTGGCCTTCCAGGCGCCGATCGAACTGCCTGGCGTGAACAACGCCAACTTCCTCCGCACCGCCCTGAACGCGATCCGTCGCAGCCGGGGTGAGAGCGAGCTGGACGCCGTGCAGTTCCTGAAACTCGCCCGCGCCGAGACGAAGCGGCTGGCGATGCCGGACGACATGCTGCGCCGGAACGTCAATGTCGGCTTCTCCGGCGGCGAGAAGAAGCGGAACGAGGTGCTGCAGATGGCGATCCTGCGCCCGAAGCTCGCCATCCTGGATGAGACGGACAGCGGGCTCGACATCGACGCGCTGAAGATCGTCGCCGACGGGGTGAATGCCCTGCGCGGTCCCGAATTCTCCGCCCTGGTGATCACGCATCACCAGCGCCTGCTCGACCATCTGGTGCCGAACCGCGTGCATGTCCTGGCCGGCGGCCGCATCGTGCGCAGCGGCGGGCCGGAACTGGCCCGCGACCTGGAGAAGTCCGGCTATGCCGGGCTGATACCGGAGGCCGCATGAACGCGCCCGTCCAACGCGGCGCCCTCGGCTTCCTGGCGCAGTACGACGCGCTCCGCGACCGGCTGCCGGGCGATCCCGCGATCCGCGACGCCGCCTCGACGGCGTTCCGTTCGGCGGGACTGCCCGGCGGCACGTCGGCGCGCCGGATCGAGGCGTGGAAATACACCTCCCTGCGTCCTGTCGCTGAAACCGCGTTCCAGACCCTGGCCGCGCCTCATGACGTTTCCGCCCTGCTGGCCAGTGCGCCGGTGCTGGACGCGGCGCTGATCGTCTTCGTCGACGGCCGCTTCCGCGCCGACCTGTCGAACCCGCCCGCCGGTTTCTCGACCTTCGCCGACCATCCCGATTTCGGCACCCTCGCGCGGGCCGACCGGGAACCGATGGTGGCGCTGAACACGATGCTCGCCGAGGACGGCGCCCGCCTGCACATTCCGGCCGGCGCGGATGGCGGCGTCGTGCGCCTGGTCAGCCTCGCGACCGGGACCGCCGCGGTGCATCCGCGCCATTCGATCCACCTGGAAGACGGCGCCCGCCTGACCGTGGTGGAGATCGCGATCGGCGAGGGCACATATCTGCACAACCCCGTCACCGAAGCGCGGGTCGGGGCCAACGCCCATCTGACCCATGTGCGCCTGCAGGATGAAGCGGTCGGCGCGTTCCACCTCGCCACGCTCTACATCGATATCGCCCAATCCGGCACCTATGACGGGTTCACCCTGAACCTCGGCGCCCGGGTCACACGGGCGGAGTTCCACGCCCTCCTGTCCGGCACCGACGCCATCGCGCACATGAACGGCGCGCAATTGCTGACGGGCACCCAGCACGCCGACTTCACCTCGGTCGTGCGTCACGCCGAACTGCGCGGCACCTCCCGCCAGACGGTCCGCAACGTGCTGGCCGGCCGGTCCCGCGGCGCGTTCCAGGGCCGGATCGAGGTCGCACGCGCCGCGCAGAAGACCGACGGCTTCCAGATGAACCAGGCGTTGCTGCTGTCCCCGGATGCGGAGATCGACAGCAAGCCGGAGCTGGAAATCTTCGCCGACGACGTAAAATGCAGCCACGGCGCCACCGTGGGCGAACTCGACGCCGAACAGCTTTTCTACCTCCGCAGCCGTGGCATCCCCGACAGTGAGGCCCGCGCCCTCCTGGTCCGTGCCTTCCTCCAGGAAGGGCTCGACGCCGTGACCAGCGATCCTATCCGCGCCATACTGGAAGACAGTGTGCAACGCTGGTGGGACAGACAGGCCATGCCGATGGATACAGACGCGACCGCATCCCGGTCGGGAGCAGCGGCATGAACGCCATCACCAAGCCGGCGACCTTCGACGTCGCGCGCATCCGCCAGGATTTCCCGATCCTGACCCAGACCGTGCGCGGCAAGCCGCTCGTGTTCCTGGACAGCGCCGCCTCCGCCCAGAAGCCGCGCGCCGTCATCGACGCCATGCGCAATGCGATGGAAACGCAATACGCCAACGTCCATCGCGGCCTGCATTGGATGAGCGAGCGGACCACCGAGGCCTACGAAGCCGCGCGCGACGCGATTGCGACCCTGATGAACGCCTCGGATCGGCATGAGATCGTGCTGACGCAAAGCGTGACCGGCGCGCTGAACCTGATGGCGCACAGCTACGGGCGCGGCGTCCTGCAACCCGGCCAGGCCGTGGTGATCTCCGGCATGGAGCATCATTCCAACATCGTGCCCTGGCAGATGCTGCGCGATGAACGCGGCATCGAATTGCGGGTCGCGCCGATAACCGATGCCGGTGAACTGGACCTGGAAGCGTTCGAGGCGCTGTTCGCCGACGGCAAGGTCGGGCTGGTGTCGATCACGCATATGTCCAACGTCCTCGGCTCGGTCACGCCGGCCGAACGGATCGTGGCCATCGCGCATGCGCATGGGGCGAAGGTGCTGTTCGACGGCTCCCAGGCCGTGGTCCACCGGCGCATCGATGTCCAGGCGCTGGGTTGCGACTTCTACGCCTGGACCGGGCACAAGCTGTATGGCCCGACCGGCATCGGCGTCCTGTGGGGACGGCGGGAACTGCTGGAGCGGATGCCCCCCTTCCTCGGCGGCGGCGATATGATCTCCTCGGTCAGCTACGAGAAATCCACCTGGGCCGAGGTGCCTCATAAGTTCGAGGCCGGGACCCCGCCGATCCTGGAAGGCATCGGCCTGAAGGCCGCGATCGATTACGTCCAGTCCATCGGCTACGACGCCATCGCGGCGCATGAGGCCACCCTGGTCGATCACGCGCTGTCGAAATTGTCGGCCATTGACGGGGTGACGATCATCGGGCGGGCGCAGGATCGCGGCGGGGTCGTATCCTTCACCATGGACAAGGCGCATGCCCACGACGTGGCGACGTTGCTCGACCGCCAGGGCATCGCCGTGCGGGCCGGGCATCACTGCGCCGAACCGCTGATGCGCCGGTTGGGGCTCGACAGCACCGCGCGGGCCAGCTTCGGTGTCTATACGACGCTGGCGGAAGTCGACGCACTCGCCGACGCGCTGACCCGGGTGCGGGAGTTCTTCAAGTAATGCCCCAATCCCAGCCCGAAGCCGAACCGGCGGACAGTTTCGACGATCTGCGCGACCTGTACCAGGAAGTGATCCTGGATCGTGGCCGCAAGCCGCGTCATGGCAAGCGCCTCGACGACTTCGACGTGACCGCGAAGGGCGACAACCCGATGTGCGGCGACCGGGTGCAGGTCTGGGTGAAGTTCGCCGGCGACGGCCGCATCGCCCACACCGGCTTCGATGCGCGGGGCTGCGCGATCAGCGTCGCCTCGGCCGACCTGATGGCGGAAACCGTCGAAGGCCGGGACAAGACCGATACGCGGGCTTTGTTCGCCGCGTTCCGGGAGATGGCCCGCACCGGCGTCTGCCCGCAGTGCGGACCGGCCCTCGCGGAGCCGATGGAGCGGTTGGCCCCGCTGTCGGGCGTTCATGATTATCCGTCACGCGTGAAATGCGCGACTTTGCCGTGGCACGCGCTGATCGCCGCGCTGGATGGCACCAGGGAAGCGACCAGCGCCGAGGGGGAACCATGAACGACGTATCCAAGCCGCACTCCGCCTGGACTCCCGAAGGGGAAGTGCCCGCTCGGCTGTCGGAAACGACCCTGATCGACGCCATCGCCACCGTGTATGATCCGGAAATCCCGGTGAACATCTACGAACTCGGCCTTATCTATGCCGTCGACATCCATGACGACGGCGCGGTGAAGGTGGAGATGACACTGACCGCCCCGGCCTGCCCCAGCGCCCAGGAACTGCCCGAGCAGGTGCGTGCCGCGGTGATGGCGGTACCGGGCGTGACCTCCTGTGAGGTCGAGACCGTCTGGGATCCGCCCTGGGATCAGAGCCGGATGACCGAAGAAGCCCGCCTGCAGTTGAACATGTTCTGATCGGCCGCGAGATGGAGCACACCATGAACACGAACACGGCGACCATCACCCCGGCACCCGCGCGCAAGACCCGCGCACTGCCGCCCCTGATGACCCTGACCGACGCCGCGGCCGAACGCCTGCGCCGCCTGTATGACAAGGGGGAGCAGGGCAAGCTGCTGCGCATCGGCGTCAACACCAAGGGTTGCTCGGGCCTGTCCTATGACCTGACCTGGACCGACGCCCCCGCGCCGACCGATGAAGTGGTCAAGGACAAGGAACTGACCGTCCTGGTGGACCGCAAGGCCAGCCTGTTCCTGATCGGCTCGGTAATGGACTACGAGGTCAAGAAGCTCACCTCGGGCTTCACCTTCGTCAATCCGAACGAAAAGGGCCGCTGCGGCTGCGGGGAAAGCTTCCACGTCTGAGGCTCGACCTCCGGCCAGGCCGGTAGCCACGCAGTCAACGCCGGCGGAACACCACGCTCAGATTGTTTGCCGGCATCGGGATCCGGTCCGATCGGACAAGCCCGTGATGGCGCGCCAGCGCGGTGATCTCGTCAAGGTCGCGTATGCCCCAGGATGGGTCGCGCGCCCGCAGGTCCGCATCAAACGCCGCGTTGCCGGGGCCGGTATGGACGCCCCCTTCGCGGAACGGGCCATACAGGAACAGCATCCCCCCTTGGGTCAGCACCCGTCCGGCACCCGCGATAAGCCCCTGCGTGGCGGCCCAGGGCGCGATATGGACCATGTTGATCGAGACGATCGCGTCCGCCTCGGCGATCGGCCAGGTGTCGGCCGAGGCATCCAGCCTGAGCGGCGGCAGCACATTCGGCAGCCCCGCCAGATCGCGCCAGACGGCGATGCTGCTCAAGGCCTCCTCATCGCGGTCGGTCGGCTGCCACGTCAGATCGGGCAAGGCCTGGCTGAACCACACGGCGTGCTCGCCCGTGCCGCTGGCGATCTCCAGGACCAGCGCCGGCCGTGGCAGGAGGTCTCGCAACACCCCCAGGATCGGCTCACGGTTGCGCCCGGCGGCGGGGGCGGACTTGGCGGCATTCATCCGTGTGGCAATCCCTTGCGGAAGGTCAGCGGAGCGCCTGGCGCCCCGGCCCCCTGATCACCGTTTCCGGCCGCGCTGTCCACTCCGCCGGGTCGGATTTCGCACGAACCAGCAACCGATGATGGACATTTCCCATCGCGGCGCTTCATGATCCTCGCATGGTCGATCTGCACAAGCTTCTGTTCGAGACTCCCTCGACGGTCAGCGATCGGGAGGTGTTTGCCACGGCCCGCCTGAATGCGCGGGTCAAGGCATTCGCCGGCCGCCCGATGGACGATGACGTGATCAACCAGATCAATGAGGCGATCGCGGACGAGATGGATCGCCTGATACAGGAAGGGGTGCTGCGGGAGCGTCCGGACTGGCTGGCGGTGATGGTTGGCCGGCGGCTGCATGTGGCCTTCGGCGCCAACGCGGTGCAGCGCTTGAGCCGTGACCTCAAGCAATCCGGGTCAATCTGACGCCTGCGCCCACGGAGCGGTGGGCTTCGACCAGACCTACTGAATTCTGTAGGACGGGTACTTCTTGAATTTGCAGGACCCGTCATAGTTTGTGTAGTGACAGTCTGGACTGGTCTTGAATTTCACCCGCGGGTCGACCCGCGCGACGACAGGAACGGGCGCCCTGAACGGCACATCAGGCATCAGCCTGATCGGTGCCGCCGGGGGCAACGGCGCCTCGAACGATGCAACCACCGCCGGTTCGGGTTGAGCGCAGCCGGCAAGCCACAGCATGCCGCATGTTGCCGTTACGAAACACCGCATGGCACCCCTCCCTGGGCATTCAGACTTTCCAATCGGGTCGTTGGCCGTTCGGCCATGCCATCACAGTAGATGATTGCAAAAGATATAATACTAAATATCGCGCATGCGCGGATGCGGAAAATACTCACGTCCCATTGTGCATCTTGCCGGTTTCCGCATTCTTCTGTGAAATTCCGAAACACTGTTAAAATAGATCAAAGACCATCTTAAATCAGCACTTCACAACGACCACGTTTAGGTCGTGACGTGCCGGCCGCGCCTGACCCGGAAGACCACGGCCCAATCGCAGTCACCTCGGAGTACAGGCAATGCATTTCAGTCGCGCGCTGGCAGTCGTTCTGCTGCCCCTGGCCGGTTGTGTCGTGGCACCGGAACAGGTTGGCTATGGCTACGGCTATCAGACCGCGCCGGAACCGGTCGCGGCCTATGTTCCGGAACCGGAGGTCTATCCAGGCTACAACTACAACCAGGGAACACCGACGATTGTCGTGGAGGGTGCCGCCGTGCCCCTCGTCTACTACAGCGGTAGCTGGGGCTACTACAATCAACGACGCCAGTGGCGCCGAGCACCAGAGCCCGTGTGGCGGCATCTGGAGCAGCGCTATCCCGCGGGCGCCGGCTTCCACCACGGGCAGGTTCGGCCGCAGCGCCCACCCAACGCTCGGCCCGCCGGATACCAGTGGCAACAGGCGCCGCACCGGCAGAACTGGCAGGCGCCTCGCGCCAATCCGCCACAGCGGAATGATTCCCGTGACCGGCATGACTATTCGCCGCGCTCGGATCGGTACGGGCAGTAGGGCGGGGCGAAGAGGCATCGGATGAAAAAGCGCATTCCCCGCATGGCTTTCCCACCGGCCGCGATGATGGTCCGCCTCGCCATGGCCTCGTGGGAGACGATCTTTCACCGGACCCAGGCGATGGCACGGGGCACGTGTTCGGCGGCCGAGTACCAGAAGATGGTCACCGAGAAGATGAAGGCCTCCCAACAGTCCGCGGCAGCGTTGATGCGCGGGTTCGGCGGATCGGCTGCCATGGCGCCGTATCTTCGCGCGGCTCGGGCGAATGCCCAGCGCCTGCGCCGGAAGAAGTAGCGGCCTGGACGGGGCGCGGGCTGATCTTGTGTGCGGTCCACTGGGCAGCCACAATCGCGGTCACACGCCACCCGTCTGAAAGAACCGCCGCATGTCCCTCAGCATTCCGTTCCAGGAGACCGAGTGATGACGGCTCGGCGGATGCGTCTCGGCCTGTCAATACGCGGCCACGGCTACCACCCGGCCGCCTGGCGCCATCCGGACGTCCCCGCCGACGGCACGCTTCATGTCGAGCATTACGTCCGCAGCGCGCAGACGGCCGAACGCGGCAAGCTGGACATGATCTTCTTCGCGGATGGCGCGGGGATCCGGCAGGGCGACATCCCGCGTGGGTCCCTCGCCCGGACCGGTCGGGACATGGTGGAACTGGAGCCGATGACGCTGCTCCCGGCGCTCGCGATGGTCACGCGCCATGTCGGCCTGGTGACGACGGCATCCACCACGTACAACGAGCCCTATAACCTCGCCCGCAAGTTTGCCACGCTGGACCTGATCAGCAAGGGCCGAGCGGGGTGGAATGTGGTGGCGTCGTGGTCGGAGCACGAGGCGCAGAATTTTGGTCTCGAAACGACGCTGGACTACGATACGCGCTACGCCCGCTCCGCCGAGTTCGTCGAGGTGGTCAAGGGCCTCTGGGACGGCTGGGAAGACGGCGCCCTGGTGTTCGACAAGGCGTCCGGCCAGTATTTCGATGAAGCGCGGATGCATGTGCTGAACCATCACGGCCGGTTCTTCAAGGTCCGCGGTCCGTTGAGCGTGGCGGGCATGCCGCAGGGCCATCCGGTGATCGTGCAGGCTGGCGCCTCCGACCAGGGACGGGAACTGGGTGCGGCGACGGCCGATGTCATCTACGCAATCAACACCTCCCTTGAGGCCGCGCGCGCCTATTATGCCGACGTGAAGGGGCGGATGGCGAAGTATGGCCGCCAGCCAGACGACCTGAAGATCATGCCGGCATTCTGCCCCGTCGTGGGGCACACGCGGGCGGAGGCACAGGCCAAGTATGACCAGTTGCAGGCGTTGATCGATCCGCTGGCCGGTTTGGGGTCGCTGTATAGTTCCTTCGGTGACCTGTCGGGATACGCGCTGGATGATCCGATGCCCGAGGATGCGCTGGGTCCGCAGGAACTCCGCAGCCTGAGCGCGCAGTTCGTGGAGCGCATGCGGCGCGAGAAGCCGACCATCCGGGATTTGTATCTACGCGCCGGCCTGACAGGGTCCGCGAAGATCGGCACGCCCGCGGACATCGCCGATGCGATGCAGGAGATGTTCGAGGCGGGGGCCTGCGACGGGTTCAACATCACCCCGGCCTCTCTGCCGGGCGGTGGGGAGGATTTTGTCGACATGGTCGTGCCGGAACTGCGCCGGCGCGGCTTGTTCCGTGAAGAATATGAGGGAACGACGCTGCGGGAGAACCTGGGGCTGCGGCCGGTGGTGAACCGGTACAGCCAGGATCGTCGGGCCGCCGAGTAGGCGGCCCCCTCACCCGCCGTCGAGCAACACCAGCAACCGCTCCGCCCGTTCGCGCTTCTCCGCGGCCGGGTCGCGCTGGATGATGCGCAGGATCGCGTCCCGCGCGGCGCGATCCCCGGCTTCCGCCATCTCGAACGCCATGGCATCCCGGCGTTCGTAATGGGATCGATCGAGCGGCACCGGCCGGATCGGCAAATCCTTCCAGTAGTACTGGCCTTCCTGCCCCGACCAGCCGCGATACACGTCGTCCCAGGTGCCGCAGCCGGAATAGGGAACCAGGTTCGTATCGGCGACCGGCTCGGTCAGTTTCTGATAGCGCGCATCGAACGACAGCCGCAGCGACCGGGTCCGGTTCGGCAATGCCTTGTGGACCGTCACATCCTGGAAGATCAACGCATCCCCCGCCGCGAAGTCGCCCGTGACCCAGGTGCCCGGGATCGGGACGGCGATGTCCATCCCGCCGGCACCCGAACCAACCCGGGTCGGCAGGATCCCCTGGTGATGCGACCCGGCGGCCACCGCGAGCGCCCCCATTTCCCGCGGGCAATCCCCGAGCGGCATCCACATGGCATAGCTGGTCGCGCCACCGATATGGACGCGATCCTGGTGAATGCCGGTGGTGAAGTCGAAGGCGTCGGACTGCGGGAAAATGTTGCGTTGCACGAACATCGGATGGGCCAGCGCGCGCGCTCCCAAGGTCCGATCGAACAAGGCCAGCACGCGCGGATCGATGCGGAGACGGTGCAACGCCTCATCCGACCACAGCCCCTTGAACACCGCCATATAGCCAGGCTCGGGGTCCTTGCAGGCGGTGGCGGGATTGGCGATGCCATCCGAGTCCGGTTCCACCCATCCGCCCGCCGCTGCCTTGCGCAGAAGCCTGGTCCGCACATCCAGGATTGCCTGGCGTGGCAACAGGCCGCGCAGGAACAGGTAGCCGTCCTCGGCCAGGCGGGCGCGGAGCGTTGCCCCGTCGTTCAGGTATGCGGTCGAATCCCTGAAGGGTTCGTACTGAAACATCCCGTCCTCCCGTCTCGATGCCCGCTTTGGCTGGCATGGTGTGCGGGTTCCCGGCCCCTGACAAGCCGCTGCCAGCAGAGTAACCAGGCGCCCGGGCGGGGCGACTATTGGCCCCTGGCCGGCTTGTGTATAGCTGCACCAGCGTAGCCCTTGATTGCTCCAGACGGCGCGCTTGCGAGACAGGACAATCCGTTCGTCGGATCAATGAACAACACCGGAGGTAAGACGATGCGACCAAACAAGATCAAGCAGATGTGGCGTGACGGCCAATGCGTAACGCTCGGCTGGCTGTCCGTGGCCCACGGCATGACGGCCGAGGTCATGGCACGCCTGGGCTTCGATGCCCTCTGCGTCGACCTCCAGCACGGCACCGCGGAAATGAGTGACGTCGGCCCCATGCTGCAGGCGATTTCCCAGACCGACACGGTGCCGGTCGTGCGCGTGGCGTGGAACGATCCCGCGGCGATCATGAAGGCGCTCGACCTTGGTGCCTATGCGATCATCGTGCCGCTGGTGAACAACGCCGAGGAAGCCGCGAAGGCCGTTTCAGCGTGCCGCTATCCGCCGGTCGGCATGCGCTCCAACGGTCCCGTGCGCGCCGTTCATTACGGTGGCGCCGACTACGTGGCGAACGCGAATGATGAGATCGTGGTGATGGCCATGATCGAAACGAAGGAAGGCATCGCCAACCTCGACGCCATCTGCGCGACGCCGGGTCTCGATGCGGTCTATATCGGACCGGCCGACCTGTCCTTTGCCCTGGGCATGGCCCCGCGCGCGGACAACCCCGATCCGCTGCACATGGCCACCTGCGACAAGATCCTGGCCGCCGCGCACAAGGCCGGCATCAAGTGCGTCATGCATTGCGCCGCGGCCGACTTCGCGGCGGGTGCCGTGAAGCGCGGCTTCGACATGGTCATGCTGACGTCGGACCTGTCCTGCATGATCGCCGGCGCGAAGTCCCAGCTTGAGCAGTTGAAGTCCAAGTCCGCCTGAGGCTGGAGACGGCGGCTGGATCACGACGATCCAGCCGCTGCCTTCATGAGCAACGATCGTCTCGGCCGCCACTGCTGTCCCGCGTGCTCCGCGCCTCCAGTTTCAACACGACCGCCCCACCTTGCGGCAACGGGACCGTGAGACCGCGCAGCACCTCCGCCCGGGTCCGCACAGCGCTTGTCCCGGCCAGCATGTCCGTCACCTGAAAATACGGCTGCCGCATGCCCATCCTCTCCACCGGGATCACAACCGTGACCGGCCCCGATGGCGCCGTTGCCTTGGCCAGGACGGTGATTGATGTGTCACCGTCCCACATCGAATAGGGCTCCAGGTCCGTCCCCGAGAATGACGCCGCCGCCACGATGTTGGCCCGCTTCAACGGCCGGTCCAGCGGCGCCACGATATCCTGGCACCGGCGCCTGATCTCGATCAGACGCTTGACCTGCTGGACCAGGGCGGTGTTGCGGGTCTTCTGCTCCCAGTGAAGCTGGCTGAAATACAGGACATGATCGCGGCCGATGAAGTCGGGGGAGGCGTTGAACTCCTCCCCGGCGAACCAGCGCGGCACGAAGGGCGACAGCACCAGGCCATAGGCAAAGGCGGCCAGGCGCCCATGTGCGGAATAGGCCTTGGAGTCATGGTTGGACAGGCCGCTCGTGTAGAAGACCTCGGGCGATCCGCGCACGGTGTCCACGACACGCCGCCGGCCCTCAAGGAAGTCGGAAACGAGGAAATCGTTCTGCGACATGTCATACAGATAGGCCCTGCCGGACCGTTGCAGTTCCGGCACCAACAGGATCGGCTTGCCGGTCGCTTCCCGCACGCGCTCCCGCACCTTGGTCCATAGGGGAGAGCCGGCGGTCGAGGGTTCCAGGTCCATGCGGTAGCCGTCGATGTCGTAGCGCTTGATCCATGCGACGCCGACATTCTCGGTCCACCAGTCGCGCAGGCCGGGCGAGGACCAGTCGAACTGCACCATGCCCCAACTGTTGCGGATGAAGGCACCATCGGCGGTCCGGCTGAACCAGTCTTGCGGCAGGGCCCGCGGGCCGGGGGTCACGTAGGGGCTGGCGGGGAACAGGCCGTGCAGGACGACATCGACCAGCACGCGAATGCCGCGTGCATGGGCCTCGGACACGAAGGCCCTGAACTCGGCGTCCGTGCCGAGGCGGGGGTTCAGCTTGTCGGGTTGGCCCGCGGCGTAGAGGTTCGACTCCCGCAGATCGGGCGCGGTCGGTCCGTCATGCACCGGGGTCAGGATGATCGCGGTGATCCCCAGGTCCTGCAACTCATCGAGCTTCCTTGTGGCCGCGGCCAGGCGCGAAAGACCGCTGGCTTCCGTGAAGGTCGAAAGCCGCATCTCATACATGACCAGGCCGCGCGCCCAGGCGGGGGTGGCGGGCGTCGTGTTCTGGCCTGGCAGCAGGCATCGGTCGGGCCTCCACCGTCCGGCGATCAACTGCGGCGGCAATCCGAGCGGCGTGCCTTGCGGGGCCATGTGCAGGGTCCGGTCGGCGCGTCCGCCGCCAATGACGTCCTTTTGCAGGACCGCGTTGCCGCGCCAGATGGCAACGCCGAGGCCGGCGCTTCCGGGCTGCCATCGGCCGAACAGCGGCTTCATCCCCTGGCCCGCGCCATAGCGGAAGCTGCGGGTTGTTGTGTTCGCGGGATCGTTGGTCAGCCGCAGATGGAACGTGCCCGTGGCCTCGTCATACAGGCCGACCCGGGTGATCCCGTCACCGATCCAATCGCCGGCGATCGGCAGCCCGCCCTCCCCCGCGATGCCGAACGGCAGCACGAGGTCGGCGGCCCCCGCGGCATTTGCATGGCGCAACCGGAAGACCCGGGCCTGCCGATCATACACACCGACCGACGCGTAACCCTTGCCCGTCCAGTCGCCGGCCACCGGCCGGTTGCCCTGGCCCGGGTTGCCGAAGACGAACCTCGTCTCCTCCGGATGCGCGGACGAACCCGGCTTCAGGCGGAATGTCGCGCTGTCGGGATCATAGACGCCGACCGAGTCAAAGCCGCTCCGGTCCCAGTCGCCCACGATCCCGATGGTTCGGCCCGATGCGCCGCCGAAGGTGTTCTCCTGGATGAACTCGGAATGATCGGAGTCGTGAAGGAAGAAGACGCCCCGGTTCGCGAAGTAGAGGCCGATTGTGTCCGAGACCCGAGACCAGTTCTGGCACGCGGGGGCGCGGGCCAGGGCGGCGGTGGGTGATGCCAGCCACCAGAGCACGAGCGCCAGGACCAGCGCCGCGGACCGACGGATCGTTCTCATGCATGACATGGCGTGCTTTCAGTGCCGCCCCGAGGCGGGGGCATGGTCCGGCCGAACCATGCTCCGCCCCAGCGTCACTGGCGCCGGACAGGTGCGGCGTTCACCACTTGTAGACCTTCTGCACGGTGCCGCCCATGAGCTTGGTTTTGTCCTCGGGGGACAGGCGGGTGGTGTTGCGGTAGGGCGCGACGCCCTGCTCGTAGGTCAGCATCTGGATCGTGCGGGTCCAGTCGGTGCCCCACATGCAGCGGTCCAGCCCGAAGGCGTCGATGATGCGGAGCACCGGTTCCCAGATGTCGTCATAGGGGAAGGGCTGGTGCGACATCGTGCAGGTGCCGCTGACCTTCACCCGGACGTTCGGATACTGTGCCAGGGCGAGCAGCTTCGGCAGGTCGGCCCAGACATCGGCGGGCACCGGCGGCGTCTGGGGCTGGAGCATGCCGACATGGTCGACGACGATCACCGTGTCCGGATGGCGTTGGATATGTGGCAGGCCTTTGTCGAGGATACCCCAGCACAGCATGTTCACCGGCAGGCCATGCCGAGCGGCGGCGCGGAAGGCGCGATTGAGGCCGGGGTGGTCGGGGTCCATCGGCATCCCCTCCCGCAGCAGGATGCGGATGCCGCGCGCGCCATCAGTCTGCGCCCACTTGGCGACCACGTCGTCGATCGCCGGATCTGTGGGATCGACGGGGGTCACCACGCGGAATTTGTCGGGATACTTGTTGTAGACCTCCAGCGCGTAGCTGGGATCGAAGCGATAGGCGCTGAAGGAGGACACCATGATCGCGCCATCGACGCCGACGGCGGTCATGGCCGCGACCATCTCGTCCCCCGTGGCCGAGGTCAGCCCGTGGGAGGGACCGGCCCAGGGCCGTCCGGGGTGGTCGCGGTCGAAGGGATGAACCTGGACGTCGATGACTGGCATGGGCGTTCTCCTGTCGGGCTTTTCCGGATTGTCCGACATCCTGGGGTCGATGCCCAGGGGGAGGGTCCGACCGGTGGGGGCGCGTGATCCGATGGACGGGACGAGCTGCGGGGCTCGGGTATGCTTTTGTTTTAGGCACACCACCCCCGTCCGGTGTCATTTTGCACTAAGTATGACCATGTTTCCGAGGATTGGGACGCTTTGCAGCCCGCCCGCTTCCATTCCTACCGCCCGTCAAACGGAGCGGGATCGCCGAATGTTCACGAAATAGGCAATGCCGCCACCCGGCGGGTACGGGTCTTGCTTATGCTCCTCCCGACATCCAATCCGGCGGAGACACCGTGCCCATGGCCACCGAACTGCACTACCTGACGATCGCCAAAGCCTCGGCCATGATCCGTGCCGGCACCCTGTCGCCAGTCGACCTGACCCGCGCCTTCATCGATCGGGTCAAGTCCCTGGACCCGAAACTCAACAGTTTCATCCTGCTGCTGGCGGAGCAGGCCCTCGCGGACGCGGCGAAGGCCGAGGCCGAGATCAAGGCCGGCGACTGGAAAGGCCCGCTGCACGGCATTCCGATCGGGCTGAAGGACATCTACAACACGGCCGGCATCGCCACGACCGGCCATTCCGCGCTGTTCAAGGACCATGTCCCGGCCGAGGACGCGACCACCGTCCGGCTGCTGCGCCAGGCCGGCGCTGTCATCCTCGGCAAGCTTTCGACGCATGAATTCGCGACCGGTGGCCCGTCCTTCGACCTGCCCTGGCCGCCCGCACGCAATCCCTGGAACCTGGAGCACATGCCAGGCGGCTCCTCCAGCGGCTCGGGCGCCGCCGTCGCGGCCGGCCTGTGCGCGGGCGCCATGGGCACCGACACCGGCGGCTCCATCCGCTGGCCCGCGGCGATGTGCGGGATCGCCGGGCACAAGCCGACCTACGGCCTGGTCAGCCGGCGCGGCATCCTGCCCCTCTCGTTCAGCCTCGATCATGGCGGGCCGATGTGCTGGACCGCCGAGGACTGTGCCCTGATGATGCAGGTGCTGGCGGGCCACGATCCGCTCGACCCCGGCAGCGCCGATGTCGCCGTGCCGGATTTCGTGGGCGCGTTGGGTGGCGGCATCGCGGGGATGCGCATCGGTGTGCCCCGGCATCTGTTCGAGACAGATCTGCCCAGCACGCCCGAGGTCATTGCCGCCTTCGACGAATCCCTCCGCGTGCTAACCGGCCTCGGCGCCACGGTGCGGGAGATCACGCTATCGCCGCTGCAGGACTATTCGGACATCTGCAGCCTGATTTCGCGTTCCGAGAGCTATGCCGTGCATGAGCGGTATCTGACCAAGACGCCCGAGCTTTACGGAGAACTTGGCCGGCGTCGGCTGATGGCGGGCGCGATGGTGCGCGCCAGCGACTACATCAACGCGCTGCGCCAACGCGCGGTGCTGATCGCCGAGATGGCCGCGGCCTTTGAAACCGTCGACATCATTGCCATTCCCGGCTGGCACTCACCGGCGCCGACCTTTGGGGATGCCGCGGTGCCGCGGGGGCCGATCCTGACGCAGGTGTTCAACGTCACCGGCAGTCCGGCGCTGTCGCTGTGCAACGGTTTCTCCAGCACCGGTCTGCCGCTGTCGCTGCAACTCGCGGGCCGCCCGTTTGAGGATCATATCGTTCTGAAGACCGGCGACGCGTTTGAAAAGGCTACCGACTTCCGGTCCATGCGGCCGGCGTTCGGAGCGGCATTGGAACTGGCGGCGGAATAGGACGGGGAAAGACGAGCATGAGCGATTTCAAGGAAAGCCTCGCCGCACTCGGGCTGCAATTGCCCGAGGCGGAACTTCCAGGCCTGGAGGCGATGATGGCGGATCTGGAGCGGGCCGCCTCGATCGTCCGCAAAACGGAACGGTCATACCAGGAGGAGCCAGCCCTGGTGCTGCGGCTGCGGCCGGTCTGATCAATCGGAACCGGGGACCCGACCGGGTCCCCGGAACGGATCAGGCGGCGAGGCGGGTGGTATCGGCCAGCAAGCCGATCAGCATGTCGGTGTCCATGACATCACCGAATGTCAGGTAGAACGCGGTCAACGAAGCCTCATGTTCCGCCTGCGTCATGGCGGCGTTTCCGTCGCTGACCATGATCACGCGAAAGTTCGACATCATCGCGTCGCGCGCCGAGGACTCGCAGCAGACGTTGGTGACGGTGCCGGTGATCAGCACGGTATCGAAACCGCGGGCACGCAGGCGGGCGGGCAGATCGGAGGTGCCGGGCAGGAAGGCGCTGAACCGGTACTTCTTGACGATCTCATCTTCCGGCCGCACGTCGAGCGTCGGCCAGAGTTCATGACCCTTGGTATTCTCGCTCATGGCGGCGGCGCGTTTGGCGCGTCCCGCGGGCGTGGAGATATCCTGCATGACCGACCATTCCGTCAGGCAGGTTTCATCGAAAGTGTTCTTGATCCAAAAGACCGCGCCACCGGCAGCGCGGGTCGCGGCGGCGAGACGGTTGACATTGGGAACGATGTCGCGCGCGGCCGGGCAGACGGCATGGCCGACTTCGTCATCCATGAAAGCGTTCTGCAGGTCGACAACGACCAGGGCCGTTCGTTTCGGATCAAGGTCGGAAAAAATGTGCTCCGTCCCACGCCGAGCGACGACGCGTTCTATGATGGAAGGAGGAAACGTGACGCCATTCATTGCGGTTTCTCCTGGATGTGGGGGCTACGAATTGCCCACAAAATCAGCAACGCAACGTTGCGTGCTTCAGCAACGGCATAGTGCCGCCTAAAGATGCTCATGTATAGACGATAATCGCACGCTGTTGGGCAAATCGGCGCCATCCGGCCTTGCGGGCCGGATGGCGCCTGCCATCACTCAAAGAATAAAGTTCGTCCCGGTCAGCGTATGCGACCCGGTCAGTTGCAGCGCGAAATCCGCCCCCAGACCCGCATTCACATTCCCTGAAATCACCGTCATCCCGCCAACGACCTCGGCCCGCACCTGACCAGCGGCCGAGAACGCCGCTGATCCGATGAACGTTAACGCCTGGTTCCCGCCCACACCGGTGTTCGCATCCAGCGCCGCCAGCCCGATCAGGTCCCCGGCCAGCGACGAGTAGTCCCCGACCGTGTCCCGACCCGCCGGATCGACCGTCGAGTCCGACAGTGCCAGCAGCGCGAACACATCCGCGCCCACGCCGCCGAACACCATGTCCGCCCCGCCCCCGCCGGCGATCGTATCGTCGCCGATCCCGCCGAAGATCGTGTTGGCGAGCCCGTTGCCGGTCAGCGCCACGCCGGGCGCGCCGGTGTTGGCAATCAGGAACTCGATCTCCGAGGCGTCCGGCAGCGTGTAGCCGACGCTTGCGTAGACAGTCTCGAACCCCTCTCCCACCGCCTCGGTCACCACGTCGGCGGCGTTGTCGACCAGATAGATGTCATTGCCGCCGCCGCCAACCGACAGGTCCGGGCCGGCGGCGAACAGCACGTCGGCGTTGGCGGTGCCCATGACGATCGTGGATACGCTGGATGCCGCGGAGGCGTTCCCCGCGAGGTCGGTTGCCTTCGCCGTCAGCGCATGGCTGCCGGCGCCGAGGACCACCGGGACGGACCAGGCGCCGAGGCCGTCCGACGTCGTGGACCCGATCTGCGTCGCGCCGTCGAACAGCGCGATGGGCGTGCTGGCCTCGGTCGTGCCGGAGACTGCGGTGGTGCTGACCTTGCTCACCACGGGGGCCGAGGGGGCGATCGTATCAACGGTAATGTTCAGCGGGGTCGACAGGGCGCTGACATTGCCCGCGATATCCGTCTGGCGCGCGCGCAGCGCATGGGTACCATCGGCCAGGGCGGAGGTCTTGATCGCCCAGTTTCCGCTGCCGTTGACCTTCGCGGTACCGACGGACACGCCCGCGCGGAACAAGGTGACGGTTGCGCCGATCTCTCCCTTGCCGAGGATGTTCGGGGTCGTAATGTTCGTGATGTTGTCGGTGTTGGAAGCCCCGCTGTCCGACGTCGCCTGCATGTCCACGCCGGTCGGCGCGGCGGCAGTCGTATCAATCGTAACCGCCACGGACGCTGAAGCGCCACTGACATTGCCCGCCGTGTCGGTGGCGTTGGCGGTGATGGTGTGCGCGCCGGCGGTCAGCGCTGTGCTGGTGATCGACCAGGCGCCCGTGCCGTCGGCGGTTGCAGTGCCCACCTGGGTTGCCCCGTCGAACAGAGCGACGGTGGTGCCGATCTCGGCCTTGCCGGTGAAGGTTGGCGTCGTGACCTTGGTGATATTGTCGGTGGTGGAGTCCCCGGTGTCGGAGGCCACGATCATGTCCACGGCGGTCGGCGCGTCCGGCGCTGTGGTGTCGATGGTCACCGACAGGCTGGAGGACTTCACGCTGACATTGCC
Organism: Acetobacteraceae bacterium UBA6159; assembly: GCA_002422345.1. Classification (GTDB taxonomy): domain Bacteria; phylum Pseudomonadota; class Alphaproteobacteria; order Acetobacterales; family Acetobacteraceae; genus Rhodopila. Next base: position 49,575 of record DIUL01000032.1, on the reverse strand, counting down.
GGCCAGGTCGGTGGCGATCGCGGTGATGACATGCGCGCCTTGCGCCAGGGCGCTTGCCGTGACAACCCAGGCGCCCGCGCCGTTCGTTGTCGCGGTGCCGACCTCGACCGCGCCGGCGAACAGCGCAATCTTGGTGCCGACTTCCGCCTTGCCGGAGAAAGCCGGGGTATCGTCGTTCGTAATGTCATCACTCGAGGACACGCCGCTGTCCGACCCGGTCACCAGGTTCAGGGCCGTCGGCGCGTCCGGCGCCGTGTTGTCGATCGTGATGGCCAGTACGGCCGAGGAGGCGCCGACGTTCCCGGCGATGTCGGTCGCGAAGGCGGTGATCGAGTGTTCCCCCTCACCCAGCGCCCCGGCGGGTGTGATCGACCAGTCGCCAAGCGCATCCGCGACCCCGGTGCCAATCTGGCCGCTGACCGAGGAAACCAGCGTCACCGTCGACTTCGCCTCCGCCTTGCCGGAGAAGGCCGGGGTGGTGGTCTTGGTCACATTGTCGGCGCTGGAGAGGCCCGTGTCCGAACCCGCCGTCATATCGGGCGTCCCCGCGGCCGCGGGCGCCGCGGTGTCGATCGTGATGTTCAGCGCGGAGGAGGCCGGGCCGGTGTTGCCGGCCTTGTCGGTCGCCGTGGCGGTGATGGCATGGGCGCCATCGGCCAGGAAGCCGGAAAACAGCGTCCAGTTACCCGCGAGATCGGCGGTCGTGCTGCCGATATTGGTTGCACCCGCAAAGACCTTGATCGTCGCGTTCGCCTCCGCGGTGCCGGTGAAGGCGGGGAAGGCCACGTTGGTGATATTGTCGGTGCTGGAGACGCCGGAGTCGGAGCCGCTCTGCAGGTCCGGGATGCCCGGCGCCACCGGCGGCGTCGTGTCGACTTCATCGTTCGTGGTGCCCAGCACATAGGACATGCCGAACCCGGCACCCACCGTGTTGCCGACGAGCGTGTAGTTGATGGCAACCGTCAGGTCCGCGTCCTGCGCCACATCGCCCAGGTTGATCGTGTTGTTGTCGAAGAAGGTCTGCGCCGACGCCAGCCCGGCGGCGTTGAACGCCTTGGTGAAGACCGACCCACCCTCGATCGTTACATTGAACGTCAGGCTGGAGAAACCGGTGCCCAGGCTCTGGAAATCCAGCAGCCCGACGACGAGATCGCCCGATAGCGTTGTCGTATTCACCGACCACGTAACGGTGCTCTTGTAGGTCCGGTTGCCTGCGGCGTCCGAGGCATAGTTCGCCCCCTGGATGCCCGTCGCGAACACCGTCGCCAGTGGTGTATTGAACACCGTGTTGACGTTCGAATTTCCCGCCAGCGCCGTCGCGATGACCCCGGCGTTCGGCAGGGATGTGGCAAAGCTGTAGGTGTTGACGGAGACACCCTGGAAGCCGCCTTCCACGCTGCCGGCATTGGCGATGCTGTCCGATCGCGCCGTACTGCCGACCTGGGACTCCGCGACGGCGGTGACGCCGGTCATCAGGCCGGTCGTGGTGGTAACGGCCGTGGCCTTGGCCTGGCCGATCCGTCCATCCGCCAGGGCGCTCGCCAATGCGCGCTGACCCGCCGCGGTGGTGGCCGTCGCGGTGGCGTTCGCCGAACCCTCGAGCACGCCCGCGCCGCCATAAGCAAAGGCGTTGGCGGTGGCGAAGGTGTATCCAGAAGCCTTGGTCGCGGTCGCCGCCGCGGTGGCGCCGGCGTTGCCGCCATTTCCATTCAGGACCGCGGCCAGATATCCCCCTCTTCCGCCCGTCGCTCGGCTTTCGGCCGTGACGGCGTTGACGCCGGTCATGGCGACGGAGGAGGTGGCGAGGCCACCCTTGCCCGCACCGCCCGTGCTGGAGCTTCCGCCCGCCCCGCCGGTAGCGGCCCCGCGGCCGAAGATCGATCCGGCATCGACGGCGTTCGCCGTTTCATCATTGAACGTCAGGCCGGCGGTCACCGCGCCGCCCGCTCCGCCGGTGCCACTGGCGCTGTAGCCGCCGGCGCCGCCCGTGGCCGACTGCCGCAGGTCGAGCGATCCCCCGGTCGTTACACCGGAAACCGCATCCACCAGGATGCTCGCCGCGCCCTGGCCGCCATTGGCGTCCTCGTTCCCGGCGCCGCCCGCGCCGCCGGTCTGCTGCACGGACGCATAGGCGGAGTGACCCGAGGCGGAGGCCGTCGTGCTGCTGGCGGCGCCGCCGGTGCCGCCGGCCTTGCCGACGCCACGACCGCTGCCGCCATCACCGCCCTCCGCGCTCACGATCGCTTTGGCCATGAGACTGGCCGAGGTTGTCGTCGCCGAGGCCGATGCCGTCGCGGACCCGCCGGCGGTTCCGTTCGCCGAACCGCCGGGTGCGATGCCGCCGCCATTGCCACCGGACGCCGAGGCATCGGCCCTGACATTGTGCTGACCCGTGAAGCTGACCGTCGCGCTGGCCGCCCCGCCCTTGCCGCCGGCGACCTTGCCGGCTCCGCCGTTGCCACCCGTCGCCCCGCTGGTGCCCTGGACATAGGAGGCCTTCGTCGCGTTCGCCGCGATATCGTCGAAGGTCAGCGCCGATGTCGCCGCCCCGCCGGCGCCGCCCGTACCCTCCGCGCTGTAGCCGCCAAGGCCGCCGGTGGCGTATTGCCGCAGCCCCAGGAAGCCGCCCTTCGTTGATCCCGACACCGCATTGGTGAGCGTGCTCGCCCCGCCCGCCCCACCCGCGGCGCCACCCTGGCCCGTGCCACCGGCCCCTGCCGTCTGGAGTACGAATGCCACCGCGGAGACGCCCGACGCCGTCGCGGTGCTCCCGCTGGCAACGCCGCCCGCCCCGCCGGCATTGCCGCCCCCCGTGCCATTGCCGCCCTTGCCACCATAGGCACGCGTGTAAGCATACGCGACCTGGTACGTCGACGATGTGATTGCCGTCGTGGTGGCCGCGGCCGAACCTCCGGTCGCGCCCGACCCCTCCTTGCCGGCCGCGATGGAACCGCCCTTGCCGCCCGTGGCGCGGGCATAGGCGGAGACCCGGCCGCTACCGGTCATGTTGGCCGTCGCCGTACCGGTGCCGCCCTTCGAGACGACCGCGCCATCCCCGGCGCTGCCGCCGGTCGCGTAGATCCGCCCGAGCAGGTTCGCCGAGGCGACCGGGCTCAACTGGTCATTGAACGTCAAGGAGGCCGTTCCGGCGCCCGCCTGTCCGCCGGCGGCGGAGGTGGATGCACCGCCATTTCCGCCAGTGGCGCGCTGATTCAGCCGCATGTAGGCGCCGTTGCTGCTGCCCGTGACGGCGTTGGTCAGGGTGCTCGACGCACCGGCGCCGCCATCGGCGCCCGCATAGCCGGTGCCGCCATAGCCGCCGGTCAGGCCCGCCGTTACGACCACGCTCTGCCCGGTCGCGGTCGCGGTGACGCCGCTGACGACGCCGCCGGCGCCACCCGCGTTGCCGCCGCCCTGGCCGGACCCGCCCGTGCCGCCGGTCATCCGCGCATAGGCAAACGCGGTCCCCTTGGTGGAGGTGGCGGCGGCCGAGGCCGAACCGGCACCGCCCTTCCCGCCGTTTCCGCCATCAATGTTGTTGCCGCCGGCGCCTGTCTGGCCATAGGCGGTTGCGCTCACGGTATTCGTGGCCGTCAACACGATGGAGGCCGTTGCCGTGCCGCCATTCGCGGCGGTCTGCCCGCGTCCGCCCGTACCGCCCTCCGCGCGGGCGGTCCCGCTCAGGGAAGACGCATCGACGGCGTTCTGCGTGATGTCATTGAATGTCAGGGCAGAGGTCGCCGCCCCGCCCGCGCCGCCGGCTCCCTTGTATCCGGTGCCGCCGGTGCCGCCGAAGGCGGACTGCCGCAGTGACAGCGTGCCCCCGGTGGTCGACCCGCTGACGGCGTTGGTCACGGTGGAGGCGGTTCCGGCGCCGCCGGTCGCGCCCTCCTGGCCGTGTCCTCCATCACCGCCGGACTGGCTGACAATGGCATAGGCGCTTTTCCCGCTGGCAACGGCTGTCGTCTTGCTGGCCACGCCACCCGCGCCGCCGGAATTGCCCTTGTCGCGCCCGGTGCCGCCAACGCCGCCCCGGGAGAAGGCCCGCGCTTCAACCGTGTTGCTCACCCCCGTGGAGGTCGCGGAAGCCGTGGCGCTGGCGGTTGCACCCGCGGTACCGTTGCCGACCTGGCCATAGTCGATCGCGCCACCGCTGCCCGCGTAAGCCGAGCTTGCGGCACTGACAGCGGCGGAGCCGGTGAGATTGATGGTGGCCGTCGCCGTTCCGCCGGCGCCGCCGGTCCCGCCATAACCGCCGGCGCGGCCGCTCGCGGACGCCTTGCCACCAAGGTTGGACGCTTCCGTGGCATTGGTCGCGACGTCATCGAAGGTCAGCGAGGACGTCGCCGCACCGGCGTCTCCACCCTTGCCGCCTTGGCTGGCGCCACCGCCGGTGCCGCCGGTCGCATATTGGAAAAGCCGGAGCAACCCGCCCTTCGCGTTGCCGGACACCGCATTGGTCAGCGTGCTGGCCGCGCCCTTGCCACCGACCGCGCCATAGCGGCCGATGCCGCCGTGCCCGCCAAACTGCTTGGCATAGACATAGGCGTTGTAGCCGACCGCCGAAGCCGTCGTACCCGACGCGACCCCGCCGGCCCCACCCGTCTTGCCGGCCCCGATGCCCGAGCCGCCCTGGCCACCGGTTGCATAGGCGCGCGCGACGGCGTTCTTGGTGGCGGAGGTGCTGATCGCGGAGGCATCGGCTGTCGCCGCCCCACCCGCGCCGCCGCTGCCCGGCGGGGTGCTGATCCCGTCCCCCAACACGGATCCGCCCATGCCGCCGAGCGCCGTGGCGCTGGCGGCGATGGCGTTCGCGCCGGTCAGCGCGATCGTCGCGGTCGCCTGGCCGCCGGCCTTCACCGATGTGCCGTAGCCCGCGCCGCCGGCATAGGCCTTGCTGGTCCCCGCGAAGTCGGAGGACTGCTGGGCGTTCTTCGTGTCATCGAAGGTCAGGCTTGACGTGGCCGCGCCCGCGGCGCCCCCGATGCCCGCGTTGCTGTAGCCGCCGGAACCGCCGCGCGCCAATTGGTGCAGGCGGAGCGTCCCGCCGGTTGTCGAGCCCGAGACGGCATTGGTCAGGGTGCTGGCGATGCCCGCGCCGCCATTGGCGCCGCCCGAGCCCTGGCCCCCACTGCCACCCGTCTGGACAACGGTCGCATAGGCGCCCGTGCCGTTGGCCGTGGCGGTGCTGTTGGCCGCGACGCCGCCGCTTCCACCGGCCGAACCGGTTCCCACGCCACGCCCGCCCGACCCGCCATAGCTGCGGGTCGTCGCATAGGCCACGCCCAGTGTGTTGGTGGCGACAGTGGATGCGGTGGCCGTGCCGCCGCCGCCGCCGTTCGCACCCGCACCGCTCTGTGGGCTGCCGTAATTGCCTGGAAAGCCCGAGAAGCCACCGGCGCCGCCCGTGGCCCGCGCGTAGGCGGTGATCGCGGCCGCGACGTTGATCAGGGTCGAGGTGGTCGCGTTCGCGCCGCCGCCCTTGCCGCCCGCGCCCGCGTCGCCGCCCGGTCCACCGATCAGGTAGGCGCCGCTGCCACCCGTGCCGCCGGCCCCGCCATTGGCCGTGGCGGCGTTCGCCTTGTCGCCGCTGCCCGTGTTGGTCGCGGTGGCGACGCCACCCGCGCCGCCCGCGGTGCCGGATGCTCCAGGTACCGCACCGTTCGTGCCGTAGGTTCCCGTTGTACCGGTCTTGGTGACGTCCATTGCGGCCTCCGCGCGAATCCGTTGTGGAGTGGGATGCGACCCGTCTCGGGCTCGGGTCAATTTCTGCTCTGGGCGTCGAAATTAACGCAACGTTTCCATTTCTGCAACGGAGGGATTTATACTAAGGCATTTTTGACGGTGGTCTCGTGGCTCTGGCCGCCGTTCCGCCTCCGGCGAAGGGGCGCGCATGATGCCAGACGGGCGTGTTCAGGGGGGCCTCGCATTTGGAACAGTCACGTTTCAATTGAGGCCGGTCATCCTTGGCCCTCGTGATCAACGCCGAATGGTCCGGTCGGGGGCGCCGAGGCGCGCGCGGCCAGGCCAGATCAGGCACTCCCCCCAGCCCCGGCGCCGACGCTCCGCTATCGGGACAATCGTGGATACCGGGTTTTGAAAATTCCGAGAGAATGCGCCCCGTCCGTGCTCCGCATGAAGAACCGGCCGGCGCGAAAGTCATGGCCGAGGATGCACATTGACTCGTTGTAAGAGGACGGTCTACGGGTTGATCACAAAGGCACGACTCGCCGATCAGGATGAGCGACTTTAGGGGGAGAAACGCGTATGCTCAGTGCATTCCGTCAGTTGGTGAAGTGCGTCCTGATCGCGGGCATGCTTCTTGGAAGCGGCGCCGCGATGGCGCAGGAAACAATCAAGATCGCCTTCATCGCGCCCTTCTCCGGTGCTTTCGCCGCGAACGGCGACGCGTGGCTGAAGATGCTGCGCTATGCGATGAACAACGCCAACGCCGCTGGCGGGGCCTTGGGCAAAAAATTCGAACTCGTCACGTTCGATGACAAGATCCAGCCCTCCGAGGCGCTGATCGCCCTGAAGTCAGTCGTTGATCAAAACATTCCCATCGTCGTCCAGTGCATCGGCTCCAACGTCGCCGCCGCCATGATCGACGGTGTGTCGCGCCACAACCAGCGCAACCCCAAGAACCGCGTCCTCTACCTCAACTGCGCGGCCCTCGCGACCGAGTTGACCGAGGACAAGTGCGACTTCTGGCACTTCCGCTTCGCCGCCAACGTCACGCAGCGGGTCGCGACGATGGTCCGCGGCCTGCCGGCCGATGCGAAGTCCGTCTACCTGATGAACCAGGATTATCTGTATGGACAGGGTGTCGCCGCCGACACCAAGAAGTTCCTCGCGCAGTACCGCCCCGACATCAAGATCGTGGGTGAGGAATTCGTTCCCCTGGGCAAGATCAAGGACTTCTCCTCCTACATCGCCAAGGTGAAGGCGTCCGGCGCGCAGGCGCTGCTGACATCGAACTGGGGTCCGGACTTCAACCTGCTGATGAAGTCGGGTGTCGAGGCCGGTCTGGACATCAAGTACTACACGTTCTCCGCGCATCTGAACGGCGGCCCGACGGCGATGGGCGACGGCGGCGGTGACCGTGTGATCGCGGTGCTCGAGGGTCATGACAACATCGGCAGTGAGCTTGGCAATGCCAAGACCGAAGAGTGGATCAAGGGCTTCCGCGCCACCGACCCGGGCTTTGACTATCCCTGGGTGAACTTCCAGACCATGTTCGACATGCTGGTGGTCGCCATCAACAAGGCCGGTTCAACCGATCCGCTGAAGCTCGCTCTCGCCCTGGAAGGCGCGCAGGCGCCCGATATCTATGGCGAAATGAACACGATGCGGAAGGAAGACCACCAGCTTCTGTCTCCGTTCTACACCGCCATGTTCACCAAGCCCGTGAAGAACGAGTCCGAGAAGACCGGTTGGGGCTGGAAGACCCTGACCAAAGTCTCGACGCAGGACCTGACGTTCCCGACCACCTGCAAGATGAAGCGTCCCAGCGGTTCCTGAGCGGTTCCGACGGCGATCCTCCCGGCTTGGGGGGATCGCCGCGGTTCCTTGCCGACGGATCAATCACGAACGCGACGAAGGAGCGGGCGGAATGGAGATAGTACTGATCTCCCTGCTGAATGGGTTCGTCTACGGCATGCTGTTGTTCATGCTGGCCAGCGGCCTGACCTTGATCTTTTCAATGATGGGCGTGCTGAACTTCGCCCATGCCGGCATCTACATGATCGGCGCCTATGTGGCCTTCGAGGTCAGCCGCATGGTGGGCTTCTGGCCCGCTTTGATCATCGCCCCACTGGTCTGCGCGGCGATCGGCGCGGCGATCGAGGTCTGGGGCCTGCGCCGCACCCATCACAACGGTCATATCGCCGAACTGCTGTTCACCTTCGGCCTGTTCTTCATCATCGAGCGTGGTGTGCAGATGGTCTGGGGCATGCTGCCCGTGCCCTATCGCGTGCCGACCGCGCTCGATTTCCCGCTGTTCAGCCTGTACGGAATCAACTTCCCGGCCTATCGCGGCTTCATGCTGCTGATCGCCGGCGGGATGCTGCTGTCGATCTGGCTGCTGCTGACGCGCACCCGGATCGGCCTCATCATCCAGGCCTCGCTCACCCATCCCAACATGGTCAGTTCGCTCGGGCATAACGTGCCGCGGGTCTTCACGATGGTGTTTGCCGGCGGCTGCTTCCTCGCGGGCCTCGCCGGTGTTATCGGCGGAAACTATCAGGTGACCGAGCCGAGCATGGCGGCGGCTTTGGGTCCGATTGTGTTCGTGGTGGTGGTGTTTGGGGGGCTTGGTTCGCTCGCTGGCTGCTTCATTGCCTCGATCATCGTCGGGATGCTCCAGACCTTTGCCGTGGTCATCGACTTCTCGCTGTCCGACATGTTGGGCGGGCTTGGTGACTGGATCGGCACGAAGAACCTGCTGGGTGAAATCCTCGCGGTGCCGGTGTCCCGGATCGGGCCATTGCTGCCCTATGCGATGATGGTGCTGATGCTTCTGTTCCGGCCTCGTGGCCTGATGGGGACACGCGACACATGAACGCCCCCACGACAACCTCGGCCATCCCGGCGGGTCAGCGGGCGGATGCCCAGCCCGCTCGGCGCAACTGGATCTGGTTCGTGCTGGTGATCGCCGCGGCCATACTGCCCTGGTTCTTTTATGACTGGAACACGGGTCGCCATTCCGGCTTCCTGCTGACCATGCTCAGCCAGATGGGGATGATGATCATCTTCTCCCTGTCGTACAACATGCTGATGGGCCAGGCGGGCCTGCTGTCGTTCGGCCATGCCGTGTTCTTCGGCCTGGGCGGCTACAGCACCATTCACTTCCTCAACGCGGCCGAGGCCGGCAGCCTTCCTCTTCCGCTCGAACTCATGCCGCTGATGGCGGGTCTCGCGGGCCTCGTATTCGGGATCGTGTTTGGCTACATGGCCGCCAAGCAGCGCGCCACCGCCTTCGCCATGATCACGATGGGGATCGGAGAGTTGATCGCGACCGCCGCGATCATGTTCCACAACTTCTTCGGCGGAGAGGGCGGCGTCAGCGCCAACCGCATGATTGAGCGGTCGCTGTTCGGCGTGGAATACGCATCGTCGATCGAGGTCTTCTACCTGATCCTCGCCTGGACGCTGCTCGCCGCGCTGGCGATGCTGTTCCTGACCAAGACGCCGCTGGGCGCCATGGCGAACGCGGCGCGCGACAACTTCGAGCGGGCGCAGTTCATGGGCTATGACCCGCGGCGGATCCGGTTCCTGCAATTCGCCCTGTCCGGCATGTTCGCCGGGATCGGCGGCGGGCTGTATGCGATCACGTATGAGATCGTGACCTTCGACGCCGTGGCCGCGCCCCTGTCGGCCAACGCCGTGCTGATGACCTATATTGGCGGTGCGACGATCTTCTATGGCCCGATCCTGGGCGCGACGCTGATCACCCTGTTGCAGAGCGGACTGAGCCTGCTGTCCAACGCCTGGCTCATCTATGTCGGCGTGCTGTTCATCAGCATGGTCACCTTCGCACCGGCGGGGCTGGCGGGCATGATCCAGGCCCATGCGCCGGTCTCCCGGGCCGGGCGGATGGGGCGACTGGTGGTGCCCTATATCCGGCTCTCGATCCCGGGGCTGGCGACGCTGCTGGGCTTTGTCGGGCTCGTGGAGCTGTCGTCGTTCCTGACCATCGGTGAGGCGCAGGGCAAGACGCTGATCCTGTTCGGCAGCAAGATCGATGTTCATGAAACGATGCCATGGGCCGTCGCGGTCGGCCTGCTGGTTCTGGGCGGCGCCTGGCTGCGCTTCGAAGTCAAAAGCTTCGCCCTGGTCTGGGACGAAGTGACCGCCGACCTCAAGCAACGGAGCGTGTGATGACGGTCCCCGCGCTCAGCCTCAAGGACGTACGCAAGAACTTCGGCCCGACCGAGATCATCCGCGGCGTCGACCTGGATATCAAGCTGGGGGAACGGCACGCGATCATCGGTCCGAACGGCGCCGGCAAGACGACGCTGTTCAACCTGATCAGCGGGCGGTTCCCGATCACATCCGGCAGCATCTCCCTGAACGGCACCCGCATCGATGCGCTGGAACCGCAGCGGATCAACCGCCTGGGCCTGTCACGCAGCTTCCAGATCACCTCGATCTTCCATCGGATGACGGTGTTCGAGAACATCCGCTGCGCGCTGCTGTGGTCGCAGGGCTACCGGTATTCGTTCTGGAGTCCGCTATGGCTGCAATCCGGCCTGAACCAGCGGGCGGAGCAGTTGCTGGATGAACTGAACCTGCTGGGGCGGCGCGACCTGCAGGCCGGGCTGCTTTCCTATGCCGAACAGCGGTCGTTGGAGATCGGGATCACTATCGCCGGTGGCGCCACGGTCATCCTGCTGGATGAACCCACTGCCGGCATGAGCCACAGTGAAACCGAATACGCCGTCGACCTGATCCGCAAGGTCACCGAGGGCAAGACGCTCCTGATGGTCGAGCACGACATGCGGGTGGTCTTCGATCTCGCCGATACGATCAGCGTCGTCGTCTATGGCCAGGTGATTGCATCGGGCAAGCCGACCGAAATCCGCGCCAACCGCGCGGTGCAGGAAGCCTATCTGGGGGCTCTGACCGAGTGATGGCAGACAGCAACATGTTGGAAGTCCGCGATCTTCATGCCTATTACGGCAAGAGCCACATCCTCCACGGCGTCAGTCTCGACGTTCGCGAAGGTGAAATCGTCAGTCTGCTCGGCCGCAACGGCGTCGGGCGGTCCACCACCTGCAAGGCCATCATGGGCCTGGTGGACCCGCAAGGCAGCGTGCGGTTCCGTGGCAAGGAACTGGCGGGAATGCGGACCGACCTGATCTCCCGCGCCGGGATTGGCTATGTGCCCGAGGACCGGCAGGTGTTCCCGTCGCTGACCGTGCGGCAGAACCTCGAACTCGGCCTGCGCAAGACGGGTGTGTTCGGGCGTTGGACGTTCGATGACGTGTTCCGGTTGTTTCCTAACCTTAACAATCGCCAGAACAACGCCGCCGGCGTGCTGTCGGGCGGAGAGCAGCAGATGCTGACGATCTGCCGTACCCTGATGGGCGACCCCGACCTGATCCTGATCGACGAACCGACCGAGGGGTTGGCGCCCCGTCTGGTTGAGCAGGTCGGTGTCCTGCTGGAGGAAATCGCCAACCGCGGGATTTCGATCCTGCTTGTGGAACAGAAGCTGACGATCGCGCTCAAGATCTCCAAGCGGCTTTACGTGATGGGACATGGGCAGATCGTCTTCGGCGGCACGCCGGAGGAACTGGACGCCGATCCGGCCGTCCGGCAGGAATGGCTGGAAGTCTAGGCTGACATCCGACGATCGCGCGGGGCGCTGCTTCCGCCCCTTGTGTTGAACGCCTCGCGGGCGGGAGCATGGCTTCTCGCCCGCCCCACCACCTGCGCGGTTCAGTCCGCGCGTCTTCCTCCCCCCAATGGCCATCCGGGTCGGCGCATCCGGCTCCGGACCGGTGCGCGCGTGGTGCCGCTGGCATCGCGTGCCCGGAGGCGGCTGGATAGCCAACATATGAAACTACTTCCACGAAAGGGCGGGAAAAGAGAAAATTCCAATCTTTTCGGCCTGATTTATTTCCCAACGAAATCCATGGTTGCCGGAACATAAATTTATCGTTAATGATTCAAGCTGGATAAGCTGACGTCCCCGATCATCGACACGTCGTTTCCAGAAATTCCACAGACAAATGCGGAGGCTGCCATGAACGTCTACAAAACCGGCACAACGGGGACGTATGGCACCAGCGGCGCCACGCCAGGTGCGTCCGGCACCGCGGGTGGCACCGGCGGCAACGCGGCGGCGACGAATACCGGCAGCCCTGACCTGACGAACAACGCGGGGGCAACGGGCGGCGCGGGTGGCGGCGGCGGCAATGGCGCTTATCTCTTCGGCGGGCCAGGCGGTAACGCGGGCGCCGGCGGGAAGGGCGGCAACGCCACGGCGACGACCTCCACCCTGGTGAACAACGCCGCGGCGATCAGTTCCTATGCGCGCGCGATCGGCGGCGGCGGCGGCTGGTCGGGTTATCCCGGCAACTTCGGTACCCCCCAGTCCGGAACGGGAGCGAACGGAGGAGCCGGCGGGACGGCGACCGCATCCACCCTCTCCACCAACACGCTGGGCATCGCCTATGCAACGACCCGGACCTATGGCGGCGCGGGTGGGCGTGGCGTGGGCGCGGGCAAAACGGCCGGGGGCGGCGGGGTCGCGAGCAACACGACCGCCGAGGCCCATGGCACATCAGCCCATGCGGCTGTCACGCAGGTGGGCGGAAGCGGCGGGCAAGGCACCGGCGGGGCGGCCGCGGGCGCCGGTGCCACGAGCACCCTGGTCAACGCCGTCAGCGGAACAACAACGGGCGGCACGCTGCGCCTGAACCAGACCGCGCGCGGCGGGGCGGGTGGCTACAGCAACCTGGATGCCGGTGGAGCCGCGGGTGCCGCGACCTCCAACCTGACCTTCGATGACACGAAGAACGCGCAGAAATCCAACGACTTCAGCGGCGGCAGCAGAGCCTACGGCGGCAACTCTGGCAACGGGACAACCGTCAAGGCAGGCGGCCAGGCGAACGCGACCATAGCCCTGACCGGGGCACATCAGACCGTCGGAAGCGCCACCGCCCAGGGCGGCAGAGGTGGCTCGATCGTCGGTGACGGAATCAGTCTTCCGCCCGGCATCGGCGGCGCGGGTGGCGCGGCGACGGTGAGTGCGACGGCAACCACCAACTCCGCAACCCAGCGGGGTGACGCCCGGGCCGATGCAACGGGCGGCCAGGGCGGGACCGGCGCCGGCGCTGGCAAGGCCGGCGGCGCGGGTGGCGTTGCGTCGGTCACGAAGGCCACCGCGACCGGGCAGTACGCTTATGCCTATGCCAGACAGACTGGCGGCCAGGGTGGCCAGGGGCGCTATGGCGCGGCCGGCGGCAAGGGCGCGGACAGCACGATGACCAACGTCGTGACCGGCAATGCCAAGGGCGCAACGCTGCGCCTGTCGCAGTACGCGACCGGTGGCGCGGGCGGCACCTCGACCGTTGCCAAAGGGGGGGATGGCGGCGATGCCGTGTCATCCCTGACATTCAATGATGTCGCAACGAATGTGATCGAAGCTGCCAGCTTCATCGGCCGGGTGATCGCATCCGGTGGGGCGGCGGGGTACGGCGCGGCCGGTGGGGCCGCCGGTACCGCGGCGTCGAGCACGCTGTTGACCGGCTCCGGCTATATCCTGGCGAACAGCCGAGCCTATGGGGGTGCCGGCGGCGGGATCGGCTACAGCCTGACGGGCAACGGCGTGGCCGGTGGGACGGCGCAGGCGACGTCTTCGGCCACGACATCGTCCGCGAGTGCCAGCGCGGTCGCCCGCACGGATGCCCGGGGTGGCGTTGGCGGAACGGCACGCGGGGCCGGCAACGTCGCTGGCGCCGGTGGGGTCGCCAGCAAGTCCACCGCATTCGCGAGCGGGGCATCGGCCTATGTCTCGGTCAGCCAGACCGGCGGTTCCGGCGGCCTCGGTGCGAATGGAGCGACGGGCGGCGCGGGTAGCGCATCCACGCTGACCAACGCCGCGAGTGGAGCGACAACCGGCGGCACCCTGACCCTGCGGCAATACGCCCTCGCGGGTCACGGAGGCTCCGGGACCACCGGAGCCGGCGGTACGGCGGGGGCCGCATCGTCCGCCCTGACCTTCAACGACATCGCGAAGAACGCCGTCGACGCATCCTCCCTGTCCGGCTTCAGCCGCGCCGTGGGAGGCCGAGGCGGGCGCGGGCAGATCGCCAAGAATGGCGGCGCGGCCACGGCGTCGTCCGTCATGACGGCGGCGAACGCGACGGTCGCGAATGCCTACGCGCAGGGCGGCGCCGGTGGTTACAGCGCTGACGGCGGGAATGGCGGCGCGGGTGGCGGTGCCACCAGCACCTCGAACGCCCTGTCCACAAAGGCGACGGCGTCGGCTTATGCCTTCTCGGCTGGCGGCACCGGCGGGAATGGTTACGGCGCCGGCAAGAAGGGCGGCGCGGGTGGCGTCGCGACGGGCGTGACCGCGACCGCGACCGGCCTGCATGCCTACGCGACCGCCGTGCAACGCGGCGGCCAGGGCGGCTTTGGCGGCAACGGCGCGAGTGGCGGGGCCGGCGCGTCCAGCAGCCTGACCGATGCGGTCGGCGGCGCGACCTCGGGTGGCAAATTCGTGCTCAATCAGCGCGTGACCGGCGGCAATGGCGGTGATTCGACCGATGCGGCGGGCGGCCTGGCCGGTGACGCGACCTCCGGGCTGACCATCAATGACACGTTGAACGCGACGGCGGCGGGCAACCTGACCGCCCGCGCCTATGCGTCCGGCGGTGAAGCCGGCGCCGGCGCGACCGTCTCGAAGGGTGGCGCCGCGCTGGCCACGGTGGTGGCGAGCGGCAGCAAGTTCGTCAGTGCCTATGCCCGGGCTCTCGGAGGCCGCGGCGGTGATATCCGGTCAAGCAAGCTCGGTTCCGGCGCGATCGGCGGCGGGGCATCGGCCACCGCGAATGCCAGCACGAAGTCCACGACCCAGGGTGCCTTCGCGCATGCGCGCACCTATGGCGGCACCGGCGGCACCGCCTATGGCGCCGGGAAGGTCGGCGGGGCCGGCGGAGTCGCCAGCGCGACAAGCGCGGCGGTCATCGGCTTCTACGGTGTCGCCACGGCCACGCAGAACGGCGGCGTGGGTGGCTCCGGGAGCAGCGGCGCGGCGGGTGGCGCGGGTGCGGCAAGCACGCTCACGAACGCCGTGTCCGGCTCGTCTGGCGGCGATTACCTGCGGCTGCACCAATACGCCACTGGCGGCGGTGGCGGCTACAGTTCGGCCGCGGCCGGCGGCGCCGGCGGTGCCGGTTCGTCTTCGCTGACGTTCGACGATGTTGCATCGAATGTGGTCGAATCCGGAAACCTGCAGGGCAACAGCCGAGCCTATGGCGGCACGGGGGGCGCCGGGCAGACGGCGGGTGGAAAGGGCGGGATCGCGACCGCCTCCGCCGACATGACGGGTTCGGGCACCGTCAGCGCCAGTGCCACGGCCCGCGGCGGCCATGGCGGCGGTATTGTCTTTGGCGGCGTGGCGAACGGGTTCGTGGGTGCGACGGCCCAGGCGGAATCGACCGCGACCACCACCTCGGCCACCCATGTCGCCTCCGCACGCTCGGCCGCGACAGGCGGCAACGGCGGCTATGGACGCGGGGCCGCCAAGACCGGTGGTGCTGGTGGCATCGCGAGCGGGTCCAAGGCGCATGCCTCCGGCCATTCCGTATACGCCAAGGTCACGGAAACCGGCGGCACCGGCGGCGGCGGGACCAACGGCGCGAGTGGCGGCACGGGGGCGGCGAGCAGCATCATCAACGCGGTGTCGGGCGCGACGACGGGCGGGTCGCTCGATCTGCGGCAATCGGCGGTCGGAGGAGCGGGCGGCAGCGGTGGCGTGGGCGGAGGCGGCGGTTCGGCCACCTCGACCCTCACCTTCAATGACAAGACGGCGAACGTGATCGATGCCGCCACGAACTTTGCCCGCGGCGAGGCGACGGGCGGTGCGGGCGGCAATGCCAGCAGCGGGGGAGCCGGCAAGGGCGGCGCGGCGACGTCCTCGGTCACCTTGACCGGCGAGAACCCCGTCACGGCCCACGCCTATGCGTTCGGCGGACGGAGCGGCTACGTTGGCGGCATCCTGGACGGGAATGGCGGCAACGCGATTTCCAACGCCTCGGCGATCGCGACCAAGGCATCCGGGTACACCTTTGCCGCCTCCTTCGCCGGTGCCTATGGCGGCGCGGGCGCGGTGGGGGGAACGGCGAACGCCACGGCCTTGGCGACGACAGCCAACGGGCAGCGCGCCACGGCCATTGCCCGCGCGTCGGGCCGGCTTGGAGAAGCCGAGGCGACCGCGACCACGAAGACAGCCGGACTGGTAACGACTGTCTCCTCGGTTGCTACCTCCCAGGTTGGCAGCGTGGCGCGGTCCGTCGGCCAGGCCAATGCCACCGACGCGATCTTTGGCTTCGAGGGCAGCTCGACCAATTCGTTTTCAAACGCAACGGCTCTGCCGAACGCGGGGTTCATAGCGTCGGTTCTGTCGACCAATGCGAATGTGGCGGCGGTGTTCAATACACCGCTGGCGACGGTGTTCGCGACGGGCATCCAGGGCGCGAACTATGCCACCGACGCGGTCGGCAACCGGACCTACAAGAGCACCGTCACCTGGTCGGTGGACACGACAACCTTGTCGGGCAACCTGGTCGTCGGACTGCTGGACTTCCAGAGCCTCGGCACCGGTTTCTCCAGCCTGACGTTCAACGTGACGATCGAGGGCGGGTCGGTCTTCACCAAGGCGTTCAACGCCGCGGGGCTGGCTTCGGCGCAGACCTTCTTCGACAACAACACGATCAACCTGGGCGATGTGGCGCAGGACGCGGACCTGACGGTTGCGATCAACTATACGCTGATCGGCAACACGGTGGGTGCCGGGTTTGGCATGTCCTATGTGCTGGGCACGACAAATGACGAGGTTGACTCGACACCGCCCGCCGCGCCCACCGTCCCCGATCTGGCGGCGTTCGCCGACACCGGCGCATCCAACACGGACAACCGGACGAACAACACGTTGCCGACCTTCACGGGCAAGTCCGAGGCGAACGCCACGGTCAGCCTGTTCGATGGCGCGACGAATATCGGCAGCGGGAAGGCCGATGTCGCGGGCAACTGGTCGATCGCCAGCACCAAGGTGCTTGCCAATGGCGGTCACTCCATCACCGCGAAGGCGACGGACCAGGCGGGCAATATCGGTCCTGCCTCGGGCGCGTTGAGCGTCACGATCGATACGACCGCGCCGACGGCGGCGAGCACGCCGGACATGGTGGTCGGGTCCGATACCGGTGCATCCAACAAGGACAACGTCACCAAGACCACCGCGCCGTCCTTTGTCGGCAAGGCGGAGGCGAAGTCCACGGTGACGCTGGTTTCCTCGATCAATGGCCATATCGGAACAGGGATCGCGGACATCGACGGCAACTGGTCGATCACGTCGTCGGGGGTGATCAGCGAGGGAACGCACTCGATCACCGCCTTTGCGACCGACATCGCCGGAAACGTTGGCACGTCCTCGACCGTGCTTTCGGTAACGATCGACAGTGTCGTGCCATCCACGCCGTCGGCGCCGACGATGAACGTCGCCTCGGACAGCGGCGTGTCGTCGAGTGATGACATTACGAATGACAGCACCCCGACTTTCTCCGGCAAGGCGGAGGCCAATGCGTCGGTCACGCTGTTTGCCGGGGCGAAGCAGGTTGGTGCCGGGACGGCGACCGGCGCCGGGAACTGGACCATCACGACAAGCGCCCTGGCGCAGGGCACGCATGTCATCACCGTGATCGTGACCGACCTGGCCGGCAATGTCAGCGCGAAGTCCTCCAGCCTGTCGGTGACCATCGACACCACAGCACCTGTCGCGCCGACCGCCGTGGACATGATCGTGGCCTCGGACACGGGCATTTCCACCACCGACAATATCACGAAGGTCACGACACCGACCTTCACCGGCAAGGCCGAGATCGGCAGCACCGTCACCCTGTTCGATGGCGCAACACAGGTGGGCAGCGCGACGGCCAACGGCACCGGGACGTGGTCGATCACCAGCACCGTCCTGACCGCCGGCGCGCACACCATCACCGCCAAAGCCACCGACAAGGCGGGCAATGTCAGCGTGGCGTCGGCCTCCGTGGCAGTGACAATCGATACCATTGCCGCCGCGCCGACCGGCGTGGACATGCAGGCGACGTCGGACAGCGGAGCATCCAACACCGACAACATCACGAACGTTACGACGCCGAACATCCTCGGCAAGGGAGAGGTGGGTGCGACCGTCACCCTGCTGCGCGGCGCGGTGGTGGTTGGCTCGGCGAAGGTCAACGCCAGCGGCAACTGGCTCATCAAGACATCCGCCCTGGCCGACGGCAACCATGTCCTTCGCGCACGCCAGACGGATATCGCGGGCAATGTCAGTGCCTTGTCCGCCACACTGACCGTCACGGTTGATACCACCACCCCCGCGGCCCCCGTGGTGAGCAAGGTCAGCACCACCGCGGTCTCTGGCACGACCGAGGCCAGCACGCCCATCCTGCTGTTCGACGGCGCGACGCAGATCGGGTCCACGACGTCCGACGGCCTCGGCGCCTGGTCCATCCCGGTCGCCCTCGGTGCCGGCAGCCATGCGCTGACGGCGAAGGCAACCGACCTCGCGGGGAACGCCTCCGCGGCATCCAGCGTATCCACGATCGTCATGGGCACCGCCAACGCCGACGTGCTGTTCGCCGCCGGTCCGGACCTGTCGGTTGGCGGCGGCGGCAACGACATCTACCTGGTCGACAACGCCGCCGACGTGGTGACCGAGGCGGTTGGAGAGGGCTTCGACACTGTCTATGCAAGCGTCGGCTACACGCTGCCGAATGCCTCGGAGATCGAGTTCCTGATTGCCAACACGGGTGCTCCGGGCGTGGCGATGACAGGCAACGAGTTCGCCAATACGATCTTCGGCGGGATCGGCGACGACACGATCGCCGGCGGCGGCGGGGCGGACATGGTGTTCGGCGGCGTGGGCGCGGATGTGTTCGCGCTGCTGGCGCTGTCGGACTCGACGGTCGATCCGGCGGGCCGGGACACGGTTGGGGACTATTCGGCGCTGGCCGGGGACCTGATCGGGCTGGCGGCGCTGGATGCGAACACCGGTGTGGGCGGGAACCAGGCGTTCACGTTCATCGGATCGGCGGCGTTCTCTGCCGCGGGTCAGGTGCGGGCCGAGGTCGTTGGCGGGATGACGGTGATTTCAGGGAATGTGAATGCGGGTCTAGGGGCGGACTTCGCGCTGCAACTGACCGGGTCGCATACGCTGACGGGGACGAACTTCGTGTTGTGAGGGGGCGGGGAGCCCCCTCCCCTCGCCTAAAACAGGCCCCAGAGTTCGTCCTTGTTTTCAAGATCCCTACTAGGACCATCAAAAACCACCCGTCCCGACTTCAACACAATCGCTCGGCTTACAACCTTGAGTGTAGCAGGGATGTTCTGCTCTACCACCACGACGGTCGTACCGGACTCCCGGTTGATCGTCGCCAGGCTGTTCATCACATCCCGCACGATGACGGGCGCGAGGCCCGTCGAAGGCTCATCCAGCAGCAGGATCGACGGCTTCGTCATCAGCGCCATCCCCAGCGCCAGGATCTGCTGCTGCCCGCCCGAGAGCGAGCCGGCCAACTGCGGCCCACGCTCCTGCAGGATCGGGAACATCTTATAGATGTCCTCGATCTTGGCCTCCGGGTGGTTCAGGCCTGAAATCGAGAGGTTCTGCCGCACCGTCAGCTCACGGAACACGTTGTGCCCCTGCGGCACGAAACCGATGCCCTGGCGCACGTTCAGGTACACCTGGCCCGGAACGATCTGATGATCGCGATAGGAAACCGTGCCCGAAACCTCGGAGATATCGCCCACCGCGCAGCGCATCAGCGTCGTCTTGCCCGCGCCATTGTGCCCGAAAATCGCGACGGCTTCCCCGGCGGCGACCTCGAAGCTGATATCGCGCAGCACGGGCACACCGCCATAGCCGGCGGAAATATTGGAATACCGCAACACCGCTGTCAGACCCCGAAATAGAGTTCAGTGAGCGCCTTGCTGGAGATCAGCTCCTCCACGGTGCCGTCCTGCAAAATCTTGCCGTTGGCCATGAACACCCCGCGGGAACACAAATCCCGGATGAAGGAGACATTGTGCTCCACGACGCAGACCGCGCGTCCGGCCGCCGCTTCCTCGCGCACGATCGTCTGCATGGTCTCGTACGCGGCGCCTTCGACGCCGGCCATCGGCTCATCGAGCAGCAGCAAAGGTCCGTCGTTCATCAGCGTGCGCGCCAGGCCGATCAGCTTCTGCTGGCCGAACGGCAGGTCGGTGACCATGCTGTCGGCCGTATGGGCCAGGGCCATCCGTTCCAGGATGATCATCGCACTTTCCCGCGCCGCGCGCTCCTCCGCCCGCAGGCGGCCGCGGCCCAGGGCGACCCGCATGATCGACTCACCGCCGTATTCCCGCGGCGCGATCAGCAAATTGTCCATTACCGACATCGTGCGGAACAGCAGCATGTTCTGCCAGGTCCGTGCGATGCCCATGCGGGCGCGTTTGTAGAGCGGCGCGCTGTCGATCGCCTCCCCATTCAGGAAGATACGGCCCGAGTCCGGACGGAGCACGCCCGAGATCAGGTTGAACAGCGACGTCTTGCCCGCGCCGTTGGGACCGATCAGGCCAAGGATTTCCCCCCGGTCGATCGTCAGGTTGACGTTGTCCGAGACAACGATGCCGCCGAACCGCTTCTGCAGGTTCTCGGTGCGCAGGACCTGGGTCATGCCGCCGTCCCCTTGCGAACCTTGGTTTCGCTGGCGCCCAGGATCCCCGCCGGACGCAGGAACAGGAAGACCAGAACCAGGGAGGTGAACAGGATGCCCTGCATCGGCGCCATCACGGATGGCGGAAGTTGCAGGAAGGTGATGGCCTGCGGGATCGCCAGCAGCAGCAGCGCGCCCAGGACGGGGCCATAGACGGTCGCCATGCCGCCCAGCACGACCATGGTCAGGATCTGGGCGGATTGCAGGATCTCGAACTGGTCGGGGCTGATGTACTGGAAGTAGTAGGCATAGACGCCACCCGCGATACCAGCGATCCCGCAGCCGATCGCGAAGATCACGATCTTCATCGACATCGCGTGCCGGCCCAGCGCGGTGAACGCCAGTTCCTCATCCCGCATCGCCGTGATGGCGCGTCCATACGGGCCGCGCACGATGGCGCGGATCGCGAAGACCGTCGCCACCGCCAGGGCCACGGCGATCGCCAGGAAGGTCGGGGTGCGCGCGGCCCCTGTGATCGTGCTGGGGATCGCGGTCAGCCCGCCCGGGCCGCCCGTGATGTCCAGGTTGCGGATCAGCTGGAGCAGGCCGAGCTGAAAGCCGAGGCTGGCGATGAGCAGGTAGTCGCCCGACACGCGTAGGGACGAAGCCGCCAGAGCGATCGACGCCACCATCGCCGCCAGCATCCCCGCCAGAACATTCAGCAGCGGCGGCGTGCCGACATGCACGGCCAGCATGCCGGTCGTATAGGCACCGATCGCGAAGAAGATCGGATGCGCCACGGTCGCCAGGCCACCATAGCCGATGACCAGGTTATAGCTCGCCGCCAGCACCACGTAGATCGAGATGAGAACCAGGACGGTCGCAAGATATTCCATGTCGGTTCCCCCTTACCGCGTTGCCATGGCCGGCTTGATCCGGCGCAGGCGCGGCAGGCGCACACCGCGGGGGAACAGCAGGATGGTGGCGAACAGGAAGCCGTACAGCAGCAGGTTCTGCCAGCGCGAGTCGATGAACAGGATGCTGAAGCTTTGCAGCAGCGCCAGAAAGATCGAGGCCGCGGCCGCCGCGAAGACCCGCCCGATGCCGCCCAGCAGCGTGGCGATGACAGCGGCCAGGATCAGCTCGATCGGGGTATTCGGCACGACGCCGCCATGCGAGCCGACCAGGTACATCGACGCCACCAGGAACAAGGCCGAGATCACCGCCGCCACCCGGAAGGACCGCTTGGCGCTGATGCCGTAAAGCTCCGCCAGCTTGGCGTTGTCCGACACAGCGGTCAGGAAGCGGCCTTCCTTCGTGAAGCTCATGAACAGCCACAGCAGCACCAAGCCCGACACCATCATAGAGGTCGCGATGAGGTCCCACTGGCTGACCGCCACGCCGCCGATGATCTGCACCGGGGACAGGATGGTCTTGAACAGGGTCTGCGGCTCGGTCCCGAAGATCAACTGGGTGACGTAGAAGATGAACTCGGCCAGGATCAGCGTGAAGATGAAGAAGGTCAGGCTGCCCGATTGTCGTTCCCGCAGGACATCGAGGCCCCATTTCTCGGTCGCGAGCGAGGCGGCGACCGTGGTCGCAACCGCCAGCAGCACGGCGACGACCAGCGGCATGTCGAACCAGTTCAGCGCCGCGAACATCGTGTAGAACGCGATCGTCATGAAGCCGGCCTGGGCGAAATTCCACAGGCCGGTCACCTTCAATGCCAGCGAAAAGCCGACAGTGAGCAGGACGTATTTCGATGAGGTAGCGATCCCGGTCCAGAGAATCTGGACCAGGATGACAGGTTCAAACATGGCGGATGGCTCAGGTCAGGGTCACGAGCGGCTTGAAGGCGCCCTTTTCCACGGTCAGCAGGTACACCGGCTTGTTGACCGTGTGCCCGTCGATGATGGTCATGCCGGTCATCGGCAGGTCGAAGCTTTTCACCGTCGTCAGCGCTTCCCGCAGGGATTCGCCGGTCGCCGGCAGGTTCTTCGTCGCCAGATATTCGTACATGGCCTTCGCGAGGATCACCATGTCGTACTGGTACTGGATATAGGGCAGGCCGTTCGGCGCGCGCCCGATCTCCTTCTTCCACCGCTCGATGAACGGCGCGACCTTCGGGTTTTCATCGACGCCGGGGGCCAGCGAGGTCACGATCAGACCTTCCGCCGCGGCGCCAAGCTGTTCCAGCACCTTCGGGTTGTAGGCGACCGAGTAGGTGGAGACGCGCTGCTGCATCCCAAGCTGGCGCATCTGCGCGATCACCTGCGGCGTATCGGCAAGCAGGCCATGGATGTGGACCATGTCGGGGTTGGACGCGCGGGTCTTCAGCAGCATGCCGGTGAATTCGGTGGCCTTCGGGTCATACGCCTCGAACGCCACGACCTGGCCGCCGGCGGCGGTGAAGGTGTCGCGGTAGATCTTGGCCGCGTCGATGCCGGTTTCATTGTTGATGTACAGGACCGCCGCGCGCTTCTTGCCCAGCGTCTTGACGGTGTAGTTGGCGAGCTTGGTTATATCGATGTCCGCCAGCGGGAAGGCTGTATAGACATAGTCGCCCAGGCGAGCGATTTCCGGCGCGTTCGCGCCGGTGTTGATGGCCAGCACCTTCTCGCGGTTGGAGATCGGGGCGACCGCCTTCACCACCGCCGACCAGGCGATGAAATACATCGGCAGCTTCTCAACCGTGATGAAGCGGTTGACAGCGTTGATGCCAAGCTGCGGGTCGGCCTGCGTGTCGAGCGCGAGGATTTCCACCGGACGCCCGGCGATGCCACCCTGGTCCGTCACGTCCTTCGCGGCCATCCGCATGCCGGTCACGAAGTCGGCGCCATAGCCGGCCTGCGAGCCGGTCAGCGGCATCGCGGTGGCCAGCTTCAGCGGCTCCTTCGACTGGGCGCTGACGATCGCGGGCATGGCAAGCGACGCGACCGCCCCGGTCAGGACCGTGCGGCGCGGCAGAATAAGAGGATTGGTCATCTCGTTCCCTCGTTTGGTAAACCGCCTTGGGCGGGGGCTTTCGTGGTCCGCTTATCTCATCAACGCAACGCGCGTGCTACTCCCGGGACGGGAGTTTTCTTCGTCTCCCCAAACTTTAATCCCGGGTTGCAACGGTGCGTTCAGCGCAGAACCATGCCGGCGTAACCGCTCGACGCGACCTCATCACATTTCGCCCGATAGGCCGGCGCGCCACCCTGGTACTGCAGGATGCGGCGGACGTTCTTGCCCTCGACGTTGGAGTTGATACCGGTCGCCCAGGAATCAATCTGTGTATACAGCATGCCATCGGCAAGTTCGTTGATATGGCGCGACCAGTCGGCCTCGGCTTCCTCGGTCGCCTCGAACCGGGTGCAGCCGGTGTCGCGCGCGTGGCGCAGCAGGTCGGTGACCCAGTCAACGTTCTGCTCGATGCAGCGGGGGATGTTGCAGCGGGTGGAGGCGTTGTGCGGCCCCACGATCGTCAACATGTTCGGGAACCCGGCCGATTGCAGGCCGAGATAGGTCTTCGGCCCATCCGCCCATTTGTCCTTCAGCCGCTGCCCGCCAACGCCCCGGAACTCGATCCGGTCAAAGGCGCCGGTGATGGCGTCGAAGCCGGTGGCATAGATGATCATGTCGAAGTCGTATTCGGCATCGCTGGTCTTGATGCCGGTCTCGGTGATGCATTCGATCGGCGTCGCCTTGATGTCGACCAGCTTCACGTGCGGCAGGTTGAAGGCCTCGTAATAGCCCGTCTCCTGCGGCACGCGGCGGGTGCCGAAGCCATGGCACTTCGGGATCAGCATGTCGGCCACGGCGGGGTCCTTGACCCGCTGGCGGATCTTGCGGGCGACGAAATCGCTGAACAGCGCGTTCGCCTTCGGATCGGTCAGCATGTCATGGAAGTTGGCCTGCCAGATGCCGAAGCCCGGCTCCCCGTAGCGCTGCTCCCAGAACGCTTCCCGCTCCTGCTCCGTCACCTCGAAGGTGCCGCGCGGATCGGCGTTGTGGATGTAGCAGCCGGGAGTCGTGCGCAGCAGTTCGAACAGCTCGGGGTAGCTGCCCTTGATCTGGCGCTGTTCCTCATCGCTGATCTTGCGGTTGTTCAGCGGCGTGCACCAGTTGGGCGTGCGCTGGAACACGGTCAGTTGCGCGACCGCGGGGGCGATCGTCTGGATCACCTGCACGCCCGTCGCGCCCGTGCCGATCACGGCCACGCGCTTGCCGGCGAAGTTCACTTCCTCCTTGGGCCAGCGATAGGTGTGGAAGGACTGGCCCCGGAACCGGTCCACGCCCGGCAGCTTCGGCATCGTGTCGGCCGACAGCGGGCCAACCGCGGTGACCAGGAACCGGGCGGTGTGGGTTTCCCCGGTATCCAACGTCACGCCCCACTGGCTTTTCTGCTCATCGAAGGTGGCCGAAGACACGCGGGCGTTGAACTGGATGTCACGCCGCAGGTCGAACTTGTCGGCGACATGGTTCAGATAGGTCAGGGTTTCCGGCTGGGCGGCAAAATGCTCGCTCCAGTTCCACTCTTGCAGCAACTCCTCCGAGAAGGAGAATCCATATGTATAGCTCTCGGAATCGAAACGCGCGCCGGGGTAACGGTTCCAGTACCAGGTGCCGCCCACGCCGGTGCCGGTTTCAAACACGCGGACCGAAAGGCCCAACTGACGGAGGCGATAAAGTTGGTACATGCCGGCAATTCCGGCGCCAATGATGATGGCGTCATAGGTCTTGGTCTCGGACGCATTGGCATGGGCGTCGGCGATGGCGGCATCCAGCATCTTGTCTCAGGCTCCTGCTCGGGTTGGGGTCTGCGGACCTTACTGGCGGGTAGCCTATCACGCCTCTTGGTCGGCGTCGCCCCCGACTTGTGCCCCGATCGCGGCAGGCACGATTTGAAGTCGTCCCCCCGGTCCGCCCACATACTCGGCCTTCTGATCGCCCTCATGCTCCCCACGGCATCGGGCGCCCTGGCCGCCGAGGCGTTCACGCCGCCGTTCACGCCCGCCTGCATCTCCTCCCCATTCGGGCCGCGCACGACGGGGGGACCGCGCGCCTCGGGGTTCCATAACGGCATCGACCTGCCGGCCCCGGCCGGGGCCTGGGTGCGGGCCGTCGCCGCCGGGCAGGTCATCAGCATCCGCCGGATCGGCGCCGGCGGGCTGGAAGTGACCGTGAAGCACACGGATGGGCTGACCACCCGCTATTCCCATCTGGGGACCGTGGCGCCGCCGCTCGCATCCGGCAAACGCGCGGTGGCGGTGGGAGAGGCGCTGGGCCGGGTCGGGCGCACCGGCATCACCTATGGGACGCACCTTCACCTGGAGGTGGAGGTCAACGGCCAGCGGGTCGATCCAGCCCCCTATTTCAAGTTCGACCGCTGCGGACAGACGGCGCAGCGATAAACCGCCGATGGGCGGGCGGACCCCGTCAGCGCTGCCGCATCGCGCTGGCGATCGCCTTGCCCAGCGAGGTGCCGATATCACCCGCGAGCGCCGCGGTATCCGGCGTTTCGATCCTGCACTCCATCGTCGCGACCCAGATCTGCTGATAGGCGGTGCGATCACTGACGATCACGGTCAGGTGCAGGGTCGCCCCTGGCAATGACGGGTCCACCAGCAGTGACGGGTCGGTCGGCCGCCGCTGCCAGTTCATGTCGTTGAAGACGCTGGCGGGGCCAGGACCACCGCGGATCGTGAAGACCACCTGCAACGTCGCCCGCCCCTGCGGGTCGATGGTCAGCCCGGCCTTCTCCAGGCTCGACCGGAACGCCTGGATGCGGGCGCCGCTGGTCGAAGACGTTTCGCGCAATGGCAGATAGAACGTCATCGCCGCCGGCCACGGATGCACCTGCGAGGTCGCGAAGTCCCCGGCGCACAGGCTGCTCGCCCGCGCGGTGTCCGGCGCCATCGCCCCCAGCGCGAGCAAGCCGAGCGCGCCGGCCCGAACGAGAAGGGATGATTTCATGAGCGTCTCTCCGGGAAGGTGAATGACAGGCCTGGAATGATTTCAGGACTATCGCACCCTCCGCCGGGCACGCAAGCACGCCGCTACTCCCGCGGCTCGGTCACCAGGCCTCGTCGCACCAGGGATTCCCAGATCGCTTCGGGCGTATCGGCGAAGTCGAACAGGGCCAGGTCCTCGGGCTCGATCATCCCGGCCTCCACCATCGCATCGAAGGAAATCACGCGCCGCCAATACGCCGCGTCGTACAGCACGATCGGAATGGGCGGCATCTTGCGGGTCTGGGCGAGGGTCAGGATTTCGAACAGCTCATCCATCGTGCCGAAGCCGCCGGGAAACACGACCAGGGCGTTGGCGCGCATCGCCATGTGCATCTTCCGCATGGCGAAGTAATGGAACCGGAATGTCAGCTCGGGCGTCGTGAAGTGATTGGGTCCCTGTTCGCGCGGCAGGCTGATGTTGAATCCGATGCTGGGAGCGCCGCTTTCGAAGGCGCCGCGGTTCGCCGCCTCCATGATGCCCGGGCCGCCGCCGGTCGCGATCACGTTGTCCCGCCAGCGATCCCGGGGCGCGAAGGCCCCGCCGCGTTCGGACACGATGCGCCCGAATTCCCGCGCCGCCTGGTAGGACGCCAGGCGCGGTGCCAGTTTCTCGACCGCCGCACGAGCTTCCGGCGTCGCGCTTGCCGCGAGGGCAGCGGCGTATTCCTCGGGCGAAGGCGCGCGGGCGGTGCCGAACACGATGATGGTGGAGCGGATGCCCCAGTCACGCAGGCCCAGGTCAGCCTTGGCGAATTCCAGGGCGAAGCGGATATCGCGCATCTCCTCCCGCAGGAGGAAGTCGGTGTCCTCGACCGGCAGGCGATAGGCCCGGGCGCGGGTTTGGGCACTGTGATCGGTCATGTCCCTGAATCATCTCATGGAAGTGGTCGCTCGGCTGAACGGGTGGGACCATCACACGGCATGGTCTCATTCGCAATCAGGCGGCCGGCGGTTGAAAGAACCGGGATGCGCGGGGATACTGCGGCGGGACCTTGCCGGCGGGAATCGCAATGAACCGGCGGTCCTCGGGACGCGGACGTTCCGATCGGCGGCGTGACGTGATCCGAGGGGACCTAGGGGCCATGCAGACCTACGACTATATCGTTGTCGGAGCCGGTTCCGCCGGCGCGGTCGTTGCCCACCGGC
This sequence comes from Acetobacteraceae bacterium UBA6159, assembly GCA_002422345.1. Lineage (GTDB taxonomy): Bacteria > Pseudomonadota > Alphaproteobacteria > Acetobacterales > Acetobacteraceae > Rhodopila. The sequence continues at coordinate 22,007 of DIUL01000032.1, read as the reverse complement.
TGTCCGCCGATCCGCGCAACAAGGTGCTGCTGATTGAAGCCGGTCCGGCGAGCCATCCCTGGTCCCGCATCCCGATCGGCTATGCCAAGCTGCTGACCAACCCGGCGGCGAACTGGCTGTACAGCTCGGAACCCGAGGCCAACACCAACGGCCGCAAGCTGCCCGTGCCGCGCGGGAAAATCCTGGGCGGATCAAGCTCCATCAACGGCCTGGCCTTCGTGCGCGGGCAGGCGCAGGACTTCGATACCTGGGCGCAGATGGGCAACAAGGGCTGGAGCTATGACGACGTCCTGCCTTTGTTCAAGCGCATGGAAAGCTACGAGGCGGATGGCGACGATCGGTTCCGTGGCCGCGAGGGACCTCTGCGGGTCACCAACCCCAAGCCCACGGGACCGTTGCTGACGACCATCATCAAGGCGGCGGAGCACGTCGGCATCCCGCACAACCCCGACTACAACGGTGCCAGCCAGGAAGGCATCGCCATGAGCCAGGCGACCATCGCGTCGCGCCGGCGCATGAGCACCGCGGCCTGCTACCTGGAACCGATCCGCAGCCGCCCGAACCTGCACATCGAAACCGACGCCTTGACCGAGGGCCTGATCCTGGACGGCAAGCGCTGCGTCGGCGTCCGTTACTCCGTGGCCGGAGTGACGCGGGAAGCCCGGTGCGGGCGGGAGGTCGTGGTCAGCGCGGGCTCCATCAACTCCCCGCAATTGCTGGAATTGTCGGGCATCGGCCAGCCGGAGCGGCTGAGCGGCCTGGGTATCGAGGTGCGCCACGCGCTGCCTGGCGTGGGGGAGAACCTGCGGGACCACTTCGCGCCTCGGACCCGTTGGGCGGTCGGCGCGCCGGGCGTGACGTTCAACGATCGCGGCCGTGGGCTGGGCCTGGTGAACCAGGCCTTCCGCTATGTCGTCGGGCAGCCGAGCATGCTGGCGATGGTGGCGGCGCCGATGCGGGCTTTCGTGAAGTCGCGGGAGGGGTTGGAGGCGCCCGACCTGTTGCTCGGCTGGGTGCCGATGCTGACCGAGCCCGGGCCGAAGGGGCCGGTGCTGTCGAAGCAGTCGGGCATGACCTGCTACGCCCATGTGATGCGGCCGGAGAGCAAGGGGCATATCCACATCACGTCGTCGGACCCGCGGCGGCCGCCGTCGATCAACTTCAACTTCCTGTCATCGGCCCCGGATGCGGAACTGACGGTGCGGGCAGTGCGGATCGCGTGCTCCATCATGCGGTCGCCGGTGATGGCGTCCTTGCAGGTGAGCGAGATCGCGCCCGGCACGAACCGGAACTCGGACGATGAAATCCTGGACTGGGTGAAGGCGGCGGCGGAGACGACGTATCACCCGGTCGGGACCTGCAAGATGGGACAGGACCCGATGGCGGTGGTGGATGAGCGGCTGCGTGTGCACGGGATCACGGGGCTGCGGATCGCCGATGCTTCGATCATGCCCACGCTAACGTCGGGGAATACGAATGCGCCGTCGATCATGATTGGGGAAAAGGTTTCCGACCTTGTGCTGGAGGATGCGCGGGGGTGAGCGGAATCGCCGCGCTCCAGTCTGAGCGCGGACCCAGGCGACCGCGGCGGCCAGGGGCATGACCGACAAGGTCCATGACGAACTGCTGCGGTCGATCAAGAACGACCCTCCGACGCGGCCCGCGCAAGCAACACAGACCTGTTATTTCGCGGATGCACAATAAGTGGCGCGAAGCCCACAATCCGCCTAAACCCCCCGCATGATGTTTCCCCAAGTCCATCCGATGCTCGACGCGGCGCTGATCGCCCGCGGTTACCTCGAACCGACCGAAGTGCAGGCCGCCGTCCTGCGGCCTGATGCGGAGGGGCGGGATCTGCTCGTCTCCGCCCGCACCGGGTCGGGCAAGACCGTGGCCTTTGGCCTCGCCGCTGCTTCCACCCTGATGCCGCATGGCGGGATGCCGCCGCATGGCGCGCCCATCGCCCTCGCCATCGCGCCGACGCGTGAACTCGCCTTGCAGGTGCAGGCCGAACTCGCCTGGCTGTATGCCGGCGCGCGGATCGTTTCCTGCGTGGGCGGCATGGACATCCGGCGCGAGGCCCGCGCCCTGCAATCCGGCTGCCACATCGTCGTCGGCACCCCTGGCCGCCTGGGCGATCACCTGCGGCGCGGCAACCTGAACCTCTCCGCGCTGAAGGTCGTCGTGCTGGACGAGGCGGATGAGATGCTGGACCTCGGCTTCCAGGAGGAACTGGAATTCCTGCTCCAGGCCGCCCCGGCCGAACGCCGGACGCTGATGTTCTCGGCCACCATTCCCCACGACATCGCCGCTCTGGCACGCAAGTATCAGCGCAACGCCCTGCGGATCGACACGATCGACCGCACCCAGCCGCATAACGACATTGAATATCGGGGTATTCTCGCCCCCGGCCATGAGACCGAAGCCGCCCTCATCAACATCCTACGGTGGTATGAGGCTCCAGGCGCCCTGGTCTTCTGCGCCACCCGCGACGCCACCCGCCGCCTGCACCAGTCGCTGGTGGAGCGTGGGTTCGCCGCGGTCATGCTGTCGGGCGAACTCAGCCAGCATGAACGCACGACGGCTCTGGACGCGCTGCGGTCCGGGCGCGCCCGCGTGGGCGTCTGCACCGATGTCGCGGCGCGCGGGCTCGACCTGCCGGCGCTGGACCTGGTCGTGCATGCCGATCTCCCGACGAACCCGGAGACGCTGCTGCATCGCAGTGGCCGCACCGGGCGGGCTGGGCGCAAGGGTGTGTCGGTCCTGATCGTGCCCTTCTCCAAGCGCCGCCGAGCGGAGCAGGTGTCCAACGCCGCTCGCGTCCGGGTCGCCTGGTCCGGCGCGCCGACGGCCGAGGACATCAACGGCCGCGACCGCGAACGCCTGCTGACCGACCCGATGCTGGATCTGCCGGACGGTCAGGAACGCACGGAAGCCGAGGCTCTGCTGGCCGCGCATGATCCGGTGGCGATCGCCGCCGCGCTGCTGCGCCTGCATCGCCGGCAACTGCCGGAGGCCGCGAATGTCTCCCCGCAGCCGCCCCCTGCCCCGGCGCGCCAGGAACGGGCGCCTTATGAGCGGACGGCGCATCCTCGGGCGCCGCGCGACGATGATCGTCCGCCGCCGTCGCCTCGCTCGGGCGTTCCCAGCGGCGACGTGGTTCGGTTCCGCATCGCGTTGGGGCGTAACCACCGGGCGGACCCGAAATGGCTGCTGCCGTTGCTCTGTCGAGCGGGCGGGGTGACGAAGCGGGATATCGGGACGATCCGGATTTTCGATACGGATACGCAGTTCGAGATCAGCCGGGAAATGAGCGAGGCCTTCGCCGAGGCCACCGCCAACCTGCCTGCCTCCGAGGCCCGGATCACCCGCGCCGGCGACGGCCCGATGCCGGAACGCCAGTTCCGCGGGAAGCCCGCGGGTGCGGATCGGCCCCCAGGCGGGCCGCGGGTTTATAAGAAGCGGACCGCCTGAGGGACCCACATTCGTCGTGGCGGCCGCAGGGCCGCCATCCACGACTGTGCCGTGCTGGACGAGAGAAAGTCGTGGGTGGTGGCCCTGCGGCCACCATGACGCGGTAGCAACCACAAGGGTCTACGTCAAAGCCACCTGGTATCAGGAAGCTGACATTCCGCGTGCCACAGCCCCCCATTACCCCCCAGAAGGCGGCCGCTTAATCAACCCCCAAATGCTCGGCAGTTCCCCCACGGGGATTTCAATCAACGCCGGCCCCGGCCCCGCAAACGCCTCCCGCAGCGCGGCCCGCAGAGCCTCAGGCGTTTCCGCCTTCATCCCCCGCATCCCGAAACTCCGCGCCAGAGCCACAAAATCCGGATTGCGGAGGTCGACACCGATCATCCGCCCGCCATAGGTCGTCTGCTGGATGCGCTTCACGTTCCCGAACGCGCCATCGTTCATCACGATCGCCACCACATCGATCCCATGCGCGACGGCGGTCGAAAGCTCCTGCACGTTGAACATGAAGCCGCCATCGCCCGAAATCGACAGCACCTTCTTCCCGGGACACGCCACCTTGGCGCCCAAAGCGGTCGGATACGCATAGCCCAGCGTCCCCTGGAACCCCGGGGTGATCAGGGTCCGAGGCTCATACACATCCATCCCGTACTGGATGAACGTCGCCACCTGGGTCACGTCGGTGACGATGATGCCGTCATCCGGCATCTCCTCCCGGATCACGCGGGCAAGCTGGTATTGTTGCTCCAGCGTCGCGAGGCTCGCATCCACCTCCTGCCGCACCGCCGCGACGGATGCGGTGACCGAGGGCCGTTGCGCCATTCCCTCCAGCAGCGCGTCCATCCCCGTATCGGCGTGGCAGATCAGCGTCACGTCGGCCGGCGTCGGCAAAGCCGCCTGCGCGGGGTCGATGTCGATGCGGATGGTCCGCACCTCCCCCGCTCGCCCCCAGGACAGGGCTGGGGCGAGGAAGCGGGTGCCGACGATCACCGCCACGTCGACATCGGGCCACATCGCCTGCCCCTCCAGCATCCCCACCGCCAGGGGATGCCGGCTGGAGATCGTCCCTTTCCCTGTCCGGCTCATGATGACGGGCGCTTGCAGCCGTTCGGCGAAACGAACCAGCGCATCGCTCGCGTCCATCGCCCCGGCGCCCACGAAGATCGCCGGCCGTTTGGCTCCGGCCAGCAAGGCCAGGGCTGCCTTCACCGCGGCTGGGTCGGGCGTGGGCCGCGCCGGGGGTTCAAAACCCTCGGGCAGGGTCACGTCCTCGGACCGCGCCAGGATATCGGGGGCCATCTCGAACACCGCCGGCTGGTGCCGCCCGCCCAGCATGGAACGGAAGGCGTCGGTCAGCAGCCCAGGCGCCTCGGCGGGAGACCGAGCCAGTTCGACCCAAGGCACCACGCCCCGCAGCGCCGCTTCCTGGTCCCGCAATTCGTGCGGAATGCCCAGGCCGAGGCCGATCTGCTTCGACGGGATCTGCCCCGTCAGCGCCAAGACCGGCACATTCGACCCGGCGGCGGTGGCCAGAGCGGCGGTCGCGTTCAGGATGCCCGGCCCGGGCACCACGGCGAACACGCCCACCTTGCCGGACGCCTGCGCGTAGCCAAGCGCCATGTAGGCGGAACCTTGTTCATGCCGCGTGTGGAAGGTGCGGATGGACTGCCGCTGCCCATACAGGGCATCGAACAGCGGATCGAGCTGGATGCCCGGCAACCCGAACACGGTATCGACACCGAAACGCGCCAAGGTGCGGACCACGGCCTCGCCACCCGTCATACGCTCACTCATGGACATCTCCCCCCGTCCTCATTCCCCCCGCATTGAGCCGATGCCACCGCACTTGTCCAGCAAGCGACGCTCGGTTGCGTGATCGGCCCGCCGGGCTTAGCGTTTCGGCGGAACGACAGGGTTGAGACGACGATGAAGATTGGGATCCTCTATACCTCCCACCCCGACCTCGCGACCGAGCCGCATCCGCATCACGCGGTGCATGCCCGCACGACGCGGGAGGTGCTGGAGGCCGAGGCGCTGGGCTTCGACAGCATCTGGATCGCGGAGCACCATTTCTCGAACAAGTACGGCATCATGCCGGACCCGTTCAGCTATCTGTGCTACCTCGCCGCCCTGACCAAGCGGATCAAGCTGTGCGCTGGCGTGATGGTCGTGCCACTGCACCACCCGATGCGCATCGTCGAGAACGCCGCCTTCATCGACATCCTCAGCAACGGCCGCTTCCAGCTTGGCCTTGGGTCCGGCTACCGGCCCTATGAATTCGAGGGCCTGGGCGTCGACTACGAAGCCCGCCGCGACATGCAGGAAGAGGCCATCCCGCTGATCCTGAAGGGCTTTCACGACAAGAAGATGAAGGCGGAGGGGAAATACTACAACTTCGACATCCCCGAACCGTATGAGATCTACCCGGTCCCGGTGCAGTTGCCGCATCCGCCGATCTACATGGGCGCCGGCACCGATCGTTCCATGAGCCATGCGGCCCGCTGGGGCTTCGGGCTGATGCAGTCCACTTTGCCCGACCTGGCCACCATCGCCGATCACATCAAGACCTATCGGTCCCACATGAAGGAGGCCGTGGCGCCCTACAACCAGAACCCCGCCTTCGGGGAAGTGGACGTCACGCGCCTCGTCTACGTCGCCCCCACCGACGCGCAGGCCAAGGCTGACAGCGCCGAGGGCGTGGTCCGCCATGTCCGCAGCTTCGTCAGCGGTGGCACCGGGCGGTATTTCGGAGAGGTGACGGCCGAACGCGACGACAACGCCCTCAGCTACGACAACCTGGTGGAGAACACGATCCTGCACGGGTCCCCCGACACGGTGATCCGCAAGATCGAGGAATTCCGCAAGGTCGGCGCGACGTCGATCATGCTGCACTACCCGCCCTACTACGGGCCGGAGAAGACGACGCAGATGCTGCGCCTGTTCGCCCGGGAAGTGCTGCCGCATGTGCAGGCGATGGACGCCCCGCGCCTCGCGGCGGATTGATGGTTGGACAGTGGTCTCGGCATCATTGCCGGGACCACCCCCCTCCGTTACCTTGTGCCGCATCTGAACGCGGGAACAAGGGTTACCAAACGGATGCTAGCGGTATCGGACGCACGGGCCAGCCAGATCGTCGAGGCGTGGCTCACCAGTTTCAACCAGGCGCTGGAGGGTCGTGACGCCGCCGGCATCGCCGCCCGCTTCCGTGACGACGGGCATTGGCGCGACATCGTCGCCCTGACCTGGAAGATCGCCACCGTCAGCAACCGCGATGCCGTCGCGGCCGCCTTCCTGTCCGCGGCCGAGGCCAATGGCGCCCGCAACTTCGCCGTCGACACCGATCGCTATCCGCCGCGGCTGGTGGAGCGCGCCGGAGAGCAGACGATCGAGGCGATCCTGCGGTTCGAGACCAAGGTCGGTCGCGGCGCGGGCATCCTGCGGATCAAGCACGCCGACGCCGATGCCTCGCAGGCCTGGACGCTGATGACCGCCCTGCACAGCCTGAACGGGCATGACGAGGAAACCGAGCGTCTGGCGCGGGAGGAACCGGCGTTCGAGCGTGAATGGCAGGGCCCCAACTGGCAGGACAAGCGCAACGAGTCCGCCCGCTATGCCGACCGCGACCCGACCGTCCTGATCGTCGGCGGCGGCCATGCCGGCCTGACCTCGGCCGCGTCCCTGCGGGCGCTGGGGGTGGAGGCGCTGGTGGTCGACCGCATGGCGCGCGTCGGTGACAACTGGCGCCTGCGCTACCATGGGCTGAAGCTGCACAATCAGGTCTTCAGCAACCACCTGCCCTATCTGCCGTTCCCGAAGACCTGGCCGAACTACATCCCGAAGGACAAGATCGCCAACTGGCTCGAATTCTATGTCGAGGCGATGGAGATCGACTTCTGGACGAAGACCAGCTTCGAAGGCGCCACCTACGACGCTGCGTCGAAGTGCTGGATCGCCACGCTGAAGCTGGCCGATGGGTCGACGCGGGTGATGAAGCCCAGCCATATCATCATGGCGACCAGCGTCAGCAGCATCCCGAACATCCCCGAAATCGCGACGATCGAGCGCTTCGGCGGCAAGGTCGTCCATTCCTCCAAGTTCGGGAACGGCGCGGAATGGCGGGGGAAGAAGGTGTTCGTGTTCGGCACCGGTACCAGCGCGCATGACATCGCGCAGGACCTGCACGGCAACGGCGCCCTGGTCACCATGGTGCAGCGCAGCCCGACCTTGGTCGTGAACGTCGAGCCCAGCGCGCAGTTGTATGACGGCATCTACTACGGCGGCGGCCCCTCGATGGACGACCGCGACCTGATCAACACCTCCTTCCCGACGCCGGTGATGAAGCAGGCGCATAAGCTGCTGACGGCGAAGACCCGCGAACTCGACGCCCCGCTGCTGGAGGGCCTGGAGAAAGCCGGCTTCCGCCTGGAATTCGGAGAGGACGGGACCGGCTGGCCGCTCAAGTACCGCACCCGCGGCGGCGGCTATTACTTCAACGTTGGCTGCTCGGAACTGATCGTGCGGGGTGAGATCGGCCTGATCCAGTACCACGACATCGAGACCTTCACGCAGACCGGCGTCCGCATGAAGGACGGGCGTGAACTCGGCGGCGAACTGGCCGTGCTCGCCACCGGCTACAAGGGCCAGGGCGCGATGGTGGAGGCGCTGTTCGGCCCCGAGATGGCCAAACACGTCGGCCCGGTCTGGGGCTTCGACGACAACCAGGAACTGGCCAATATGTGGATGCGGACCCCGCAGCGGGGGCTGTGGTTCACCGGCGGGTCATTCTCCCAGTGCCGGATGTATTCGCGCTATCTCGCGATGCAGATCAAGGCACAGGAAATCGGGCTGGTCTGACGGAGGGATGGGCGACGATCCGCGGTCCGATTGACGTCGGCCGCGGATGGTCCGCCTGAAGCCGCGGCACTCTCCACCCCGTCATCCCGGGCTTGTCCCGGGACCAATACCAGCACCCTGCCGCGAATGGTCCCGGGATGACGCGGGGGTGTCGCCGGCGTGACCCCGCCTAAGACCGGTCCAGCATATGCCCGAACCGGGCAGCCTTCGTGGACAGGTACTCATCGTTCACGCCATTCGGGTCGAACTCATGTTCCTCCCGACCCAGCACCTGCACCCCACAGGCCTCCATCGCGGCGACCTTCTCGGGGTTGTTGGTCAGCAGGCGGATGCGCGGGATGCCCAGCAGGCTCAGCATAGCTGATCCGGTCATGAAGTTCCGCTCATCCGCGCCCCAGCCCAAAGCGCGATTGGCGTCCAGGGTGTCCAGCCCGCGGTCCTGTAGTGTGTAGGCCCGCAGCTTGTTCACCAGGCCGATCCCCCGGCCCTCCTGGGCGAGGTACAGCACCACTCCGTCCCCATCGGCAGCGATCCGGCGGATGGCGCCGCGCAGTTGCTCCCCGCAGTCGCAGCGCATGCTGCCCATCAGGTCGCCGGTGAAGCACTCGCTGTGGATGCGGACCAGGGGCGCCTCGGCTTCCTCGGGCTTGCCGATGACGATGGCCAGGTGCTCCAGCCCCGAGCCCTCGGTCCGGAACGCCACCAGGCGCGCATCCGGGGCATCGGCGACGGGCACGGGGGCGGAGGCCACCAGCCGCAGCCCCGCCACCTCAAGTGTTGGATAGCGCAGCACATCCGCCGCCTGCACCGACACCAGGTCATGCCGCCCCGCTTCCAGCGCGATGTCCGGCCGAGCGGTGACGGCGATGACGGCGGGGAGGAGGCGGGAGAGTTTGATGAGGTTCAGGGCGGCGGACCCATCGGCCGGTGCGGCAACGGTCTCGAACGCTTCGGTGATCCGCTTCTGCGGCAGTGTCGGATCAGCCAGCGCCCGCAGAGTATCCGGCACCATCAGTTCCGCCGGCATCCGCACGGCGGTGACCGACGCACCGATATCCACCGATTGCCTGATCGCCGCCGCGGCCCGGATCGGGGCCAGCAGCAGGATCGGCGCATCCACGCCCAGCGACGTCAGTTCGGCAATCGCCTGCGGGCTGGCCGTCTCTGCCGCCAGCAGACAAAGCGTGGCCTCTCCGCGCAGCACGACCGGGACGCCGCGCCGAAGCTCCGACGCCGCGCGGTGGATCTGGCGCAGCGTCAGCGTTTCCGCATCGGTCGGCTTCAAGGGGGCAAGTGTTTCAGACGGCATCACAACCTGGGCGCGGGGCGTTATATTCCCCCCGATAGTGGGGGTTGCCCGCCCGAGGCACAACCCCGCGATCCAGCCTGCCCTGCCATGCGTGGGTTATCCCCACAGCTCCCGCAACCCCGCCGTCGGGTCGGCGTCGATGACCGGCGCCACCGCCTTGGCGATCGCCAGCAGCCGGGAGTCCGCGAACCGCTTGCCCACCAGCGTCACGCCGACCGGCAGGTTGGCGGGGCCTCGGCACACCGGGATACCCACGTTCGGCGCATGCAGCAGCGTCCACATCCGGTTGAACACCGCATCCCCCGTCGTGTGCAGCCCGACCGGTGCCTCCCCTGGCGCGCTGGGCGTCAGGATCACGTCGAACTCGGTGCCGAACATCGCATCCAGCATCGGCCGGCAGGCATCGGCGACCGAGTAGGCGGCCAGCAGCCGATCCGGCGTGATCTGCAGCACGTTCTCGACCTTGGCCTTCAGGTCGGGGGCCAGCTTGTCGAAGGCGTTCACGTATTCCGGCAGGAAGGACGACCCGCCTTCCGTGTTCACGATCGCGGTATGGGCGTCGTGCAGGCGGGTGAACGGCTCGGGCAGTTCCAGGTCGGTGACGATCGCCCCGGCTTCCATCAGCCGCTTCGCCGCGGTTTCCAGCGCGATCTGGCCGCCAGGCTGGATCACGTCCCAGACCGGGCTGCGGCACAGGCCGACGCGCAGGCCCTTGACGTCGACCGTCAGCGGGTCCTCCGGGATGCGGAACGCGGTGCCCACCAGGATCAGGTCGTCAACCGAGCGGCCATACCAGCCGACCGTGTCCAACGTCATGGACGACATCCGCACGCCTTCCCGGCTGACGGTGCCCCAGGTCGGCTTCATCCCGTAGATGCCGTTGAACGACGCGGGCCGGATGTGGGAACCGCCGGTCTGCGTGCCGAAGGCGAAGGGGACCTGGAAATCCCCCACCGCGGCGCCCGAGCCGGAGGAGGAACCGCCCGGCGTATGCGCCGGGTTGTACGGATTGCGGGTCAGCGCCTTCCGCCCGCCGGAGGCGAACTCCACCGTATCCGTCTTGCCCAGGATCAGCGCGCCATTGCCGCGCACCACGGCGACGCAGGCCGCGTCCCGGCCAACCTTCGTCTGGTCATAGATTGGAGAGTTCTGCGTCGTCGGATAATCCGCAGTGTCGATCACGTCCTTCACACCGAAGGGCAACCCATGCAGCGGTCCGGTGGAGCCGAGCTTGTCGAGTTCGCGGGCGCGCCGGATGACGTAGTCGGGGTCGACCCACAGCCAGGCCTTCACCGCGGCATCGCGGGCGGCGATCCGGGCGAGGCAGGAACGGGCCAGTTCCTCACACGACAATTGCTTGGTTTTGATCAGCGCGGCGGCCTCGGCCCCGGTCATCTGGGCCGGTTCGGTCGCGACGTATTGGGCATCGTTCATGGGTCGGTCCTTTCATTCGATACCAGACGCTTCGTGATCAGAACAGCAGGCCCTTCTTGAGCAGGCCGTGCACGCCCTTTTCCCCGTTCACCGTCTGGGTGACGTGGAAATCGACCGCCAGCGAGCAGAACGCATAGGCCTGTTCCCGCGACAGGTTCGACCGCGAGCAGATGAAGACGATCATCTCCCGCAGCGCCTGCTTCATCGCCTGATCCAGGTCCTCGTTCATGCCCATGGTGATGTAGTGCGTGGCGGATTCCGCGCGCGGCATCTTCAGCAGCGGATTGGTCGGCCCGCCGCCCTTGTGCAGCGTGAAGGTGAAGGTTCCGGTCAGGCACATTTCCAGCGCGGTGACGCAGACCTCCCCATCGCCCTGCACGCCATGGCCGTCACCGACCGAGAAGTTGGCGCCCGGCACCCAGACCGGCAGGAACAGGGTCGATCCGGCGGTCAGTTCCTTGTTGTCGAGGTTGCCGCCATGGATCCGAGGCTCCTTCGAAGCGATGCGGCCAAAGGCCGGGGGAGGGGCCACGCCCATCACGCCGAAGAACGGCGCGAGCGTCAGTTCCGTGCCCCAGGGCAGCGTGCAGACGCCGCGTTCCTGGTCGACGGGGATGTGCATCATCGTGGTCTCGTGGAAGTCCTCGGGCAGCGTGCCGACGAGGGGACGGATCACGTTGTAGCCCCAGTTCGCACCGGGAACGATCTTGTGGATCTTGATTTCCAGCATGTCGCCGGGCATCGCACCCTCGATCGCGATCGGACCGGTGACGATATGACCCGCGGTCGTGCCTGGATTGGCCGCCAGGATCGCCAGCAGTTCAGGCGGAGAGGTCAGCGGAGAGCCGGCCGGCGGCATCACCGAATCCCGGCCGGAGACACATTGCACCTCCACCGTATCGCCCGAGGCGATGGTCATGACAGGCGGAAAAACAGCGTCGAAAACGCCAATCCGAACGGTTTCGGGACTCGCGCGAAGAGAAAGCGTGGCCATCAGAAAATCCTTTGATTTGTCGGCAAAAATCCCCCCCTCCCCTTGAGGGCTTGGGCCGCGAAGCGGACCAAGGGTGGGGGGAGGGGTACCCCCCCTAAACCATCAGCCCCCCACCATGGCCGGCCGCTTGTTCCGGAATTCCGTCGCCTTCTCAAAAGCATCCGCCACCCGGAAAACAGTCGCCTCCTGGAACGGCTTGCCTACAACCTGCATCGAAACCGGCAGCCCCAGCGGCCCAAACCCGGTGCAAACCGCAATCGCCGGATACCCCGTCACATTGAACGGAATCGTGAAGCTCGGCGCCGCGAACACGTCCCAACGCGGGATCGCATCCATCTTCGCCGCTTCGCCATAAGCACCCGCCGTGATCACGACATCCAGCCCAGCCATCGCCGCCTTCAGTTCCGCGCGCAGCTCCCGCCGCCGCCGCACCGCCTGGAGGTAGTCGACGGCCGAGACCATCGCGCCCAGGGCCAACCGGCGCTGCACGCGTTCGCTGAACTCGGACAGTCGCGTGCGCGCCCATTCCTCATAGGCGGTTGCCCGCTCCGCCATCGAAATCAGCGACCCGCAGGCATGCCAATCCTGCAACGGCGACACGGTGACGTCGGACACGATGGCGCCGAGGTCGCGCAGCACGGCCATGGCATTGTCGATGCCGGCCTGCGTCGCGGGCGCAACCGGGGCGTCGGTTTCATGGAAGTGGCGGATGACGCCGACCTTCACGCCCTTCAGCCCGGTGCCGAGCAGCGCGGTGTAGTCGGGGATGGGCTGGTTGGCGGAGGCGGGGTCGGCCGGGTCATGCCCCGCGAGGGCCTGCAGCATGATCGCGCAGTCCTCGGACGTCCACGCCATCGGGCCGATGTGATCCAAGCTAAAGGCCGCCGGCGCGACGCCCGCGCGCGAGACCAGGCCGTAGGTCGGCTTGATTCCAGCGATGCCGCATAAAGCGGCAGGTCCGCGGATCGAGCCGCCGGTGTCCGTGCCAATTCCGCACAAAATCATACCAGCAGCCACGGCCGCGCCGGTGCCGCTTGACGAACCTGCCGTGAAATGATCCGGATTCCAGGGGTTCCGTGATGGCGGTTTGGGCAGATCGAATGAAGGTCCGCCATCGGCGAACTCATGCGTGGTCAGTTTTCCCATCAGCACCGAACCCGCCGAGGCCAGTTTGACGGCACACATTGCATCTTTATCGGGCACGTTGCCGGCGAGCAGCCGCGATTGGCAGGTCGTTTCCAGACCGGCGGTGTCGACGATGTCCTTCAGGCCGATCGGGATGCCGTGCATCGGGCCGCGTGGGCCAGACTTCATGATCTCGGCCTCGGCGGCGCGGGCTTCGGAGAGCGCGCGTTCCTCGGTCGGCAGGATGAAGGCGTGCAGCGTGTCGTCCATCGCGTGCATGCGCGACAGGCAGGCCTGCGTCAGTTCGACCGGAGACAGCTTCTTCGCCGCGATCAGCTTCGCGGCCTCGGCGATCGTCGGGATCATGCCAGGTCCTCCGCCGTATAGCCGAATGTATGGGCGGGTTCGGCCATCCGGCCGCGCGGCTTGCGGACGCGGGCCTTCATCGCGGTCAGCGCCTCATGCGTGGTGGCGAGGTCGGCCTTCTGTTCGGCCGTCAGGACCAGTCCGGCCGCGTCGAGCAGATAATCGAGGGATTCATCAGTCAGTTTGGGGGGCATCGCGGGAAATCTCCTTGCGTCGGGGCTGGCATGATGCAGCCGGTCCAGTACGACCCGTGCAACAACCGGGCCGCTGGCGATGGCATGGGAGACCGGATGGGGGCGCGCGGCAAGGGGCGCGGGTCCGCGTGCAGAGTCCTGGGCGATGGATGGGTCAAGCCCATCCATGACGGGGGTTGGGGAGGCGAACGGTGTCGGGGGAGGATTGGCGCAGATGCGTGCTGGCGATGGTCCCTGGCACAAGGCCAGGGATGACGCAGGCAGAGGGCGCGGTCGCTGCCCCGTAACGTCAATCCGCGAGCGGGGAACGGGCACGGTTCCGTGCCCCCTTACACCCATCCGTTGATCGGGGGAGGAAGCCTCGCGGCTTCCCCTGCCCTTTACTCCGTCATGATGGACGAACCGCGGTTGCCGATCATTGCCAGCAACTCCCGCCGCGTCGTCGCGTTGTCGCGGAACACGCCCAGCATCCGAGACGTGACCATCGTCACGCCAGGCTTGTGGACGCCGCGGGTGGTCATGCACTGGTGTGCCGCCTCGATCACCACCGCGACCCCGCGCGGTTCCAGCACGTCCTGGATCGTGTTGGCGATCTGCGCCGTCAGCTTCTCCTGGATCTGGAGGCGCTTGGAATAGGCCTCCACGACCCGGGCGAGCTTGCTGATCCCCACCACGCGCCGGTGCGGCAGATAGGCCACGTGCGCGCGCCCCAGGATCGGCACCATGTGATGCTCACAGTGGCTTTCCAGACGGATGTCGCGCAACAGCACGATCTCGTCATAGCCTTCGGTTTCCTCGAAGGTCCGTTCCAGCAGCGCGACGGGATCCACGTCGTAGCCGGCGAAGAATTCCTCATAGGAACGCACGACGCGCGAGGGGGTATCGACCAGCCCCTCCCGCGTCGGATTGTCACCGGCCCAACGCAACAATGTGCGGACGGCAGCCTCGGCTTCTTCCCGCGTGGGGCGGGGCTCGGACGTGCCGGCCGCTCCGGGTCGTGCCGGTGTCGAGATGATATTCACCGCGAGGAACCCTCCTGGTTGTCACCACGCATACGCTGATTTCGATGCGCATCGGCGCGATATGGGGCCGGTGGCGGGTCCGACAACCCGCCCCGTGCCGTACTTCTAATGTACGCGCCCATCCTGATGCGGGCTGTCCAGGCTGAAGGCCGGAACCGCGACATCGAAATCCTCTCCCGAGGACGGATTGGTCATATGATACGTTCCGACCATGAAGCCGGATGGCGTGTCGAGCGGCGTGCCCGACGTATACTCGAAACTCTGGCCGGGATCGAGCAAAGGCTGCTCCCCTACCACGCCCGGGCCGTGGACGCTTTGCGTGCGGCCGCGTGCGTCGGTGATATGCCAGGTCCGGCGCAGCAGCTTGACCGGCGCCTGCCCCTCATTCTCGATCCGGACGCGATAGGCCCAGACGAAATGATTGTCGTCCGGCCGCGACTGGTCGGCCAGGAAGTATGAGCGCACGGACACGCGCACATCGCGCGTCGTCTGCTCATACCCGGCTCGTTCTTCCGCCGGACGCGCGCGTTTGCCCCGCGGTTCGCGGGGGGCGGAACGGTCGTCGCGACCGGTCTTCAGGTCGTCGTCAGGCATGGCGGATGCACCTTCCTGCTTCCATGGATGCCGATTCAAGGCCGAAAACCGCCGCGTGTCCAGCTTCGGTCCCGCGCGCCCGGAACGGACGCGCGGGAAGCTCCCGAAATCGGAACGATCAGCCGCCCGCCAGTGTCAGCGCGCGACCGATGTCGTCACGCAGGTCCTCGACATCCTCGAGCCCGATCGAGACACGAATGACGCCGTCGGTGATGCCCAGGCGCGCGCGCTCGGTCTCTCCGATCCGCAGATGGGTCGTGGTCGCGGGATGCGTCGCGAGCGATTTCGAATCACCGAGATTATTCGACACCCGGATCAGTTCGAACGCGTTCATCACGCGGAAGGCGGCCTCCTTGCCGCCCGCGACCTCGAACGTCACGACGGTGCCGCCGGCCTTCATCTGCTTCGCGGCCAGGGCGCGCTGCGGGTGATCGGCGCGGGTCGGATACCAGACGCGGGAGACGGCGGGGCTCTCGGCGACGAAGTCGGCGATCGCGGCGGCGGACCGGCAGCTTGCCTCGACCCGCAGCGGCAACGTCTCCAGCCCCTTCAGCAGCAGCCAGGCGTTGAACGCCGACAAGGCCGGCCCGGTGTTGCGGATGAAGGGCTGCAGGACGTCATTCACCCACTTGTTGCCCGCCAGGATGGCCCCGCCGAGCACACGGCCTTGACCGTCAATATGCTTCGTACAGGAATAAATGACGACGTCCGCACCCATGGTCATCGGCTGCTGCAATAAGGGCGTGGCGAAGACGTTATCCACCACCACGATGGCCCCGGCCCGATGCGCCATCTCGGCCACCGCGGGCAGGTCGACGATCTCCAGCATCGGGTTAGACGGGGTCTCCAGCAGCACGAGCTGGGTCGGTTTGGCCAGCGCGTCCCGCCACTGGTCCAGGTCGGCGCCATCGACGAACACCGCCTCGATCCCGAACTTCGGCAGCAGGGTGGACACGATCCAATGGCAGGACCCGAACAGCGCGCGGGAGGCGACGACGCGGTCCCCGGCCTTCAAATGCGCGAGCAGGGCGGCGTTCACCGCGGCCATGCCGGTCGCGGTGGTGCGGCAGGCTTCCGCGCCCTCGATCAGCGCCAGCCGTTCCTCCAGCATGGTGATGGTCGGGTTGGCGAAGCGGGAATACTGGTAGTGTTCGACCGTGCCGGCGAAGGTGCCCTCGGCCTGTTCGGCGCTGTCATAGACATAGCCGGAGGTGAGGAACAGCGCCTCGGATGTTTCACCGTGCGGCGAGCGGTGGACGCCACCATGCACGAGGCGGGTGGCGGGACGGAGTTTCGCGGTGTCGAGTGACATTGTCTGGGCCCCTGTGACTGAACATGGCCCGACCGATCGGAGCAGCCTGGATCCCGTGACGGGACCTTCCGCTGGCCTCTTTAGCGCGCTTGTTTCACCTCGCCGCAATCCGGCCGGACAAATCACGAGGGCCGGAAACCCCGGCGGACCTCGTATAAATCCCGGTTGGCGGAGGGGTCAAGCGTACTACTCGTCCCGGTTCAGCGCGCAGTGCCCGACCGCGATCCCGATCGGGATCGACAGCAGCAGCCACAGGACGAGCATGGCTCCCAGCAGGGTCGGCATCAGCAACAGGATCACCACGGCCAGGGCGACCAGGAACAAAGCGCCAATCAACAACGGTCCCGCGGGCCTTTCCACCACGACTGGCATCGGATGATACACTCCCCATGCATCGGCTCCGTTTCCCCAAACGGATGCCTCTCCATCGCCACGGCCAAAGCAGAAACCATGCCACTGAAAAATATTGAAACAATCGAAAGGCTTGGCTCGGGACGGTCGCCGACGAAGCCCCTCCAACGTAAAATTTACCGACAGGGGCGCAACCCCCGCGATGGCAAAAATCGCATGACGCTGTGTTGCGGTGGGTCACCGCCCGTGTGGATGCGCGCGTGACGGGGGCCTTGCCCGCCCTTTACCCGCAGGCCGCGTTGGCGGCCCGACAGCTTTGCGCGAACCCGTCCGAGAGGAAGGGGGGCTGCTTGTAAAGGCCCTTCAGCCAGGCGGCGAGCATGCAAAGCTCCTCCAGCTTCAGGACCTCATCCAGCGTGCCTGCGGGGAAGGAGACGGCGAAGGACTGGGAGATGGTGCCGAGGACGGTTTCCACCTGCTCGATCATCAGGCCGCAATCGGTTTCCAGCACGGCCGTCCGCACCAGAATCGCCTCGTCGACCTCATATTCATCGCGGATCAGCTTCACGATCCAACGGAACATATGCATCCAGTTCTTCACGTCGTCGACCGGTGGAACCATGGCGCGCCTCATGCCGATGCGGGCGATGATGGCGCCAAATGGTATCCAACCGGTTAACGCGGCCCGATAAATCGGACCCGATCGACGTCAGCGGAAGATGGAATGCGGCCGCGAGGCCTCCACCGGGCGGACCACCGTCCAGCCGGCCTTGGCGCCAGTCGGCAAGGGCACGGGCGCCGGTTCCGCGTGCTGGGAGGCACCGAGAGCGCGGGACAACTGGTCCGCCGCGTCCATCACGACGGACACGAGCGCGCGCGGCCGCGGCGGACGCATCCGCATCGACGGCGCGCTCACGCTGAGCACTGCGACCACCTGGCCCGCGGCGTCGCGCACGGGCACGCCGATGCTGACGGCGCCGGCCACGACCTCATCCGAGGTGACCAGATAGCCGCGGGCGCGGATGCGGTGCAGATCGGCCGCGATCCAGGCCGGATCGGTGCGGGTGGCGGGGGTGAAGCGCGGCAGGCGCTGGGCCAGGACCTGGGTCTGCACGGCTTCGGGCGCATAGGCCAGCAGCAGGCGACTCGACCCGGCATGCAGCGAAAGGCGCTTGCCGACCTCCGTATAGACCCGCAGCGTCGGATCGGTCTGGTAGATCGCGACGGTCTCGCTTTCCATGCCATCGCGAACGCGCAGATAGACGTTTTCATTGCTGGATTTGCCCAGCGCGGCCAGGAACGGCATCGCCGTGGCCGCCAGCGCGCCCTGTTCGGCGGCGGCGCGTCCCAGCGCGCTCCATCGCGCGCCCAGGCGCCAGAGGCCGCGGGCTTCGTCCTGGATGGCGAACCCGCGGGCCTGCAGGGTCCGCAGCAGGCGGAAGCCGGCGGTGCGCGTGCAGCCGGCGGCATCGGCGAGCGTGGCGAGCGGCGCGGGCCCGGTACGCGCCAGCGCCTCCAGCAGGTCCAGCGCGCGGTCGACCGCCGCGATGCTGTAATCCCGTGCCGGCGCGGCCTGTCCGGCGGCGGCTGCGGTTCCATTCGCGGTCTTGGCCTTTGAACGGCCATTGCTATGACTGACGGATGCCATCAAGGGCCCCTTGGCCTGGCGTTGAGACACGGCGACGGACCCGCATTCATGCGATTTTGTTATCAATGAATGGTGCTCCTACCCCTGAGTAGAATTGCATTCCGACCGGCTTGGGTCAAAGCCATATTTGGATAAAGCCAAATTGATATACGGATGAATTTGGCAGTTATCCGGTATTTCCGATTTGTTAATCGATACCATTTTCCGGGGCAACGAAGACCGCCCGGCACGCCCGGTTTTCCGCCGCCGGATGCCATTCGGCGCTTGTCCGCGGTTCGCTTGCGTGAATGACTTGTCGCAGGGGGGCGCCTGCGCTAAAGCCGCTCGCTCACGGTCGCTCCAGTGGCCCGGCGCGGCTTGTGTGTCTTGTCGCGTACACTGTTGGCGCGGGCGTGGTGGAATTGGCAGACACGCCAGATTTAGGTTCTGGTGGCGCAAGCCGTGGGGGTTCAAGTCCCTCCGCCCGCACCACCCAGACAGGGGTCGCCTTTCCATTCAGATTGGTTCAGGCAGGGGATTGGCTGGCATATGCAGGTTACCGAGACGCTTTCCGACGGGCTTCGGCGTGGTTACACCATCGTCTTGCCGGCCGCGGACATCGAAACCCGCCGTTCCGAACGCCTGACAAGCCTCAGCAAGACCCTGCGGCTGCCTGGCTTCCGTCCGGGCAAGGTGCCGATGCCCATCATCCGCCAGCGCTACGGTTCGGCCGTGTCGGCCGAGGTGCTGGAGGAATCGGTCAGTGAGGCGACGCGCCAGGTCCTGACCGATCATGGTCTGCGCCCGGCGATGCAGCCGAAGATCGAGATCGTGACCGAGGACCCGACCTCCGCCACCGCGGCGCGGGACATCGAGTTCAAGCTCGACCTTGAACTGCTGCCCGACATCACGCTGCCCGATTTCGGCGCCCTGGCGCTGACCCGGATGAAGGCCGAGGTGCCCGAGGAATCGCTGGAGGAGACGCTGACCGCGCTGTCACGCTCCCGCCGGACGCTCGCCGACTTCACGCCCGAGGAACTTGCCGAACGCGGCGACGATACTGGCGCGCGCGATGGCGACGTGCTGACCGTCGATTACCTGGGCAAGGTCGATGACGTCGCGTTCGAAGGCGGCACCGCTACGGACGCCGACATCGATATCGGCGGCGGCGGGTTCATCCCCGGCTTCGTCGAGCAGCTTGCCGGTCTGAAGCCCGGTGAACAGCGCACGATCAACGTGACCTTCCCGGCCGAATACGGGAACGCCGAACTCGCCGGCAAGGCCGCGACGTTCGACATCACGGCCAAGCAGCTCCGCAAGTCCATCCCGCCCGTCATGGACGACGCCTTTGCCCTGACGCTCGGCTACGACTCCATGCAGGAAGTGCGCGACGACATCCGCTCGCGCCGCCAGCGTGAACTCGATGGCGTGTCCCGCATGCGCATCAAGCGCGAGTTGCTGGACGCTCTGGCCGACCAGGTGAGCTTCGCCGTCCCGCCGGGCATGCTGGAGCGTGAGTTCGAGCAGATCTGGCAGCGCCTCGACGCCGACCGCAAGGCCGGCCAGATCGATGAGGACGACAAGGACAAGGACGAGGAGACGCTCAAGACCGAATACCGCGCGATCGCGGAACGGCGCGTGCGTCTGGGCCTGCTGCTGGCCGAGATCGGGCGGGTGAACAACCTGACCGTGACCGAACTGGAACTGGGACGGGCGATCCGCCAGGAAGCGGCGAAGTACCCGGGTCAGGAGGAGGCCATGATGGAACTCTTCCGGAAATACCCGGCGCTGACCGACAATCTGCGCGCGCCGATCTTCGAGGATAAGGTCGTCGACTACATCCTGGAACTCGCGCAGGTCACCGAATCGGTCGTCTCGCTGGAGGACCTGCTCAAGGAGCCGCCGCCGCCGGCTGCTCCCGCCGCGGCCTGATCTTCGCCTGATCGACACCCTGGGCACCGCTTGCGCTGGACTCTGGCCAAGCGGTGCCTATCTATCCCCGACCGGCGGCCCGGAGCCGCCGAAACCTAAGGTGACTGATCATGAGGGATCGCGACCCCGTCGACGTGTACTCGAATGCGCTGGTGCCGATGGTGGTCGAACAGACCGCCCGGGGTGAGCGGGCCTTCGATATCTATTCGCGCCTGTTGAAGGAGCGGATCATTTTTCTGACCGGTCCCGTCTATGACCAGGTGAGCGCGCTGATCTGCGCGCAGCTTCTGTTCCTGGAATCCGAGAATCCGGCGAAGGACATCTCCTTCTACATCAACAGCCCTGGCGGCGTGGTGTCGGCCGGCCTCGCGATCTACGACACGATGCAATATATCCGCAGCCCGGTCAGCACCGTGTGCATCGGCCAGGCCGCGTCGATGGGCAGCCTGCTGCTGACGGCGGGCGAAAAGGGCAAGCGCTATGCCCTGCCGAACGCGCGGATCATGGTGCACCAGCCTTCGGGCGGCGCGCAGGGCCAGGCGACCGACATCGAAATCCAGGCGCGTGAAATCCTGCTGCTGCGCAAGCGGTTGAATGAGATCTATGTGCGCCACACGGGTCAGCCCATCGAAGCGATTGAGCGCAAGCTGGAGCGCGATACCTATATGTCAGCCGAGGAAAGCCGCGACTTCGGCCTGGTGGATGAGGTGGTCGACAGCCGTCCCACCACCGGAGAGGATGCGACCCGCGGTTGAGAATCCACGCGCGTCCTTCGCGTGAGCCGGTGACCGGGCTTTTCGGCACCGACTCCGCGATGCGGATAAAATTCCGATCTTTCAATCAGTTGATGGCAAATACCGGGGTCATCCCGGCGTTTGTCGTGACGGTTTTTGACCGGTGTCGCAGGACATGCTTGTCGCTACCGGTTGAGCGGGGATAGTATTCCCCATTGTGCCCCCGGGGTTCGGGGGAGGAGTGCGCATGAGCAAGACCGGCGATTCGAAGAACACCCTCTACTGCTCGTTCTGCGGCAAGTCGCAGCACGAGGTCCGCAAGCTCATCGCCGGCCCGACCGTGTTCATCTGTGATGAATGCGTCGAGCTTTGCATGGATATCATCCGCGAGGAGCATAAGACCACGCTGGTCAAATCCCGCGATGGCGTTCCGACGCCGCGCGAGATCTGCAAGGTGCTGGACGATTATGTGATCGGGCAGGACCACGCCAAGAAGGTCCTCGCCGTCGCGGTTCATAACCATTACAAGCGCTTGGCCCACGGGCAGAAGAACAACGACGTCGAGATCGCGAAGTCCAACATCCTGCTGGTCGGTCCCACCGGGTCCGGCAAGACGCTGCTGGCCCAAACCCTGGCCCGCATCCTGGATGTGCCCTTCACGATGGCCGACGCCACCACGCTGACC